>JAZREL010000054.1:0-44731 GCA_045660785.1 Eubacteriales bacterium
TATTTCAACTTTGAGTTCTGGTGTATATTTGTTAAATTTTTGTCCTTTTTTAGCCATAATAAAAACCTCCTATGGTTTTATTATACCATAAGAGGTTTTACCCTTTTTTATTTTTTGTGAACTAAATGGGGTTCACTTCAACCGAGTGTCCTTTTTGTTTTAGGTGTTAATCCACGATAACGTAGATTGGATTTTCGCTTACGTTAACTGAAACGTAGCCGTATTCGTCAGCGATAATTTCGGTGTGAACGCCGTCGTTGTCACCGTAAACCGCTTCGATAAGAGTTGCGCCCTCAGCGTCTATTCTAAGCTGATAGTCATTAACCTTTGTGCCATCTGACGTTGGGCACCAAACAGCATAAGCCGTCTTGCCCTCGCTCGTTGTATATTTGTAAATCATTACGTTTTCGTCATATGCTTCAATTTCAGAGTCAAAGCTATACTCACCAAGTGCATTCTTCAAGGTGTAGAGGTAGTAGTAAGAATCCTTCTTAACCTCAATTAAATTGCCCTTTTCATCGTATTCATAGCCGATAACGCCGCAGGTGCCGTACTTTCCGGTTGCTTCCGCTTCAACGCCTGCGTCCTCGCACATATACATATCGGCCTTGTCAATTCCGTATGCCGACAAAATGAGGTAAGCACGGGTGAGCCACATTGCCTGAACCTGTCTGCCCGTGTATTCACCGTATGCGTGGGATGATGTCGAGGTTGAATAGCTTTGGTTTGTATCCCAACCAAACTCGGTAATCCAAACCTCTTTTTCAGGGTAGTATTTATCTCTGAGCTCAACAATACGTGAAAGCGTCTCACCAAGCTTTGCCTCCTCAGGAGAAATACCAACGTATGCAGTTGAGCCGTTTGGCAAGGTGATTTCCTTTGTCATATAGTGGTGAACGTTAAATGCGTCAAATGCAGCGTAGCCGTCTTGGCGATTTGCTTGCATCCAATAAATGAGTGCGGTGATATATTCGTTGCTAACACCCGCAACACCTGCCAAAGCAAACTTCATTGTTGAGTCTGCATTCTTACCGCCTAAGTGGTAGCCACCCTCGCTTGGTGTAGGAATTGTCGCACAGTGTCCGTCGTAAGCTGCCGACGTTGCCGCCGCAAGCATATAAGCCGAGAGGTAATTGTGGATGCCGTTCCAAGAGCCGTCGGGCTCGTTGCCAAGCTCAATCCATTCAACAGTGTCCTGTCCAACGGACGGTGCGTCAGCGCAGTGGAGCTTTGCAATTTCAAGAAGCTCCTTGGCGTTGTTTCTGCCGTAGCGAGCAGAGAAGGCAAATATATTATCTGCATATACAAAATAAGTATTGGGGTCAAAGCGCTCCCAGAAGGATGTCTTTACAAGCTCGCCGTTTTCGTCGCGAATCGGTAAACCGTTTTCGTCAACCTTGTAGGAAATTCCTGTGGTGATGTTCCATTGTACGCAAGGAATTACGTTGATACCGGCTGCCTTGTAAGCTGCGTATTGACTGTCAAAGTCACCCATCCATTTAGGGTTAACAAACAAGGATGCCTGCTGACCGTACTTGCTTGCCGTATATGACCAATGGAAGTTGTGATATTCGCGAAGCACATTTGTGCAAATTACGGAGTCGATAGGTGTGTTACCGCCACCGCCTGCAACAAAGCCGCACATTCCAAGGAAGTCGCCAAGCTTAGCTGCACTTCGTCTGTACGTTGCAATCTCGCCGCCCTCACCGCTTTGGAAGCCGTATGCTTCTACCTCAGAGGGAGCTTCGCCGTCTGTAAATACAATTTGGAAATATCTTATATTTGCGCCGATTTCAATCTCGTTCCAGCCCGAGGTGGTTGTGATAACCTTGTAGCCGTCCCAAGCGTCGTTTTCCGCCATAAAGTCAACGGCGTTTTCGCTCCATCTTACCGTCACGGTCTTGCCCGAAGCGTCGTAGAATAGCTTAACCTTAGTTACGTAATGCATATACTCAAGGTCAACGATAGGACGAAGGAGTGAGCCGTAAATTACGGTATCGTTTGAATTTGTGAAAACTCTGCCGAGCTTTGTTGAAACGTTGTCATCAAACATATCTCTGAAGGAGTTTAACACCTCGCCGTGGTAAATTCGTCCGTCGCTGTAATCAATCGGAATTTCGCCGTCGCCGCCAACGCGCACAGTGGCAATTTCACCGCGGTTTTCGCCAATATATGGCATAACTGCTACGTAGTAGCATTTTTCAAGTGATGCGTCAAGCTCAATTGTTATTGTTACAAGCGCGTCGCCCTCCACGGTTGCATTAATTACCGTGGCGTTTTGGTAATTTTGAGCTGTAATTTCGCTTGTTGAGTATCTTACCTCGAAATTAGGTGAGTGCTCGTAAAGGTTGAGCTTTAATACCACCTTGCCGTCCTCAATTTTGTCAACGCGAAGGTAGTTTATTTCCTCTAAAGGAAGCATAGCAAGCGTTCTTTTTTCTGTTAAGCTACACGTCAAGCACTTGTAGCTTGCAAGACCGACACTTTCAAGCGTCGGCTCAGTGGTGTAGCCGATAAGCTTTTCAAATACGTGTCCGAGTGCTGCGGTTTCGTAGGATTTTGTCGCACCGCATAAGCACTGATAAACCTCCTTGCCGTTTACCGTACAGCTTGCTTTTATTGTCTCTATTAAGGTGTTGTAAGCGTGGTCTGTCTTTGGAAGCGAAATTTCACCCTTCTTGCCGCAGAAGCATTCGTAAATGTCAAAGCCCGTTTCTTGACAGGTTGCCACCTTGCCAACCTCGATAAATTCTCTAAAGTTATGTGTGTGCTGAATTCTTGTATCGTTTGGTGCGGCGGTAATTTCAACCTCTGAAATTTTCAGAGTTTTTGCATCGTTCCATTTAAGTGCGGTTATTTCAATTTCAATTGTATATGCCTTTATATTACCGTTTGAAAGAAGTGTATGCGTTTGAGGTGTACCGTCACTGGTCTCTGCCGAACCGTTTGCACAAATCGACTTTGACAGTGTTGTTTTTCCTGATGAATCCTTAACCCTTACACTTGCAAAGGTGTAGTTACCTGCCGTATACATCTTTAAGCTTGTGAGCGTCATTTCTTGGTTTAACGTAATAACCAAAACGTCGCCTACGTTACCAAACCAGTCGTTGCCCGTAGCGTATATATTTGTAACCTTAGTGTTGCCGTCAACAACCTTCCATCTGTTTACGTATGCGGGATTATACTCATTTGTTTCAATAGAATATATATCATCCTTTGTCAGCTTGCTTGAAACAAGCTTATCAAACGTGATATTCTCCTTGTAAGAGCATTTTGTGCAGGAAATTGTGCCCGTGCCGCTTTGAGAGGTTGACGGTGCTTTAGTTACCGTTGCAAATTCCTCAAAAACGTGCTCGCCCGTTGCAGGAATAACTGCTTGTGCAATTATAACAGTGCCGCAAACAGAGCAGTGGCTACCCTCGGTAAGACCCGGCTCAGAGCAGTTTGGTGATACCGCCTTGTCGATAACCTCAGTGTGCCCAATCACGGGAATAGCGGTGCCCGCAAGCGTAATCTCGCCGCAAATTTTGCATTGTCTTTGTTCGGTTTTGCCCTCGCTTTGACAGGTCGGTGCAACCGCAGGTGTTATAATCTCCGCGTGGCCGATTTTGTCAAGCGCCACCTGCTTAACCGTTATTTCGTTACATACAGTACAGTATTTTCCGTCTGAAAGACCGTTTTCTTTGCAGGAAGATGGGTAGCCGGCCAAAACCGCCTCGGTGTGCCCAAGCGCGGGAGTAGCTTCTTGTGCTTTTACAACCTCACCGCATATCGAGCAATATGAGCCCTTGGTTAAGCCGCCCACTGTGCAGGTTGCTTGAACTTCAGGAATTTCTACCTCTTTGTGGCTGCCGTACGCGCTCTCGTCATAGAACCATTCAAATGATGCTTCACCGCAAAGAGAGCAGGACTTGTAGTAAGATGCGTATTCTTGGCAGGAAGCCGCCTTCCTTAAAAATTCGTCAGCGACAACACATTCATATGTATGCACGCAAGCAGGGAAGACAATGTCCTTATACGAAACACCCGTTACCGTTTCGCTCACTTTTCCGTTTTGGTAGTAATAAACGCTTTCTCCGTTATAGAGATAAGGAGAAATTACGTATTTGCGCGAATAAAGTGCTTCGCTAAAGTTTACAAGCTTGAAGTTATACGAGGTGTTTTCATAGCCGTTTAATGAAAACGTCAAAACCTTACCGTTTGCAAGCTCTCTTGGATTTCCGTTTTCGTCAAGCGGTGTCTCACCGTTTAAGTTTTCGTATGCAACGATAACAAAACCGATGGAAATGCTCTTTCCAAGCTGATTTTCATATGCTTCCTTCGCCTCGTGATTTAAAACGTAGCCAAAGCACGCGTCCTTTCCCGATGGGCTTACTGAATACCCCTTGAACTGAAAAACGCTCTCTAACTCGTCGCTTTTCGTTGCCTCACTTGCGCCAATAGTCAATGCAAGTGCAAGTAAAAGCATAAGCGTGAAGATAATTGAACATAAAATTTTGCGTTTCATTGCTTTTAATTCTCTCCTATAACATTTTTTCGTGGTATAAAACACGTTACAATATAATTATACTACTTATTTAGTATATAGTCAACGGAATTGCCATTGGCAACTTTCACAAAAATAACGGCTTTTCAGCCCACAAAAAACCTGGAAATCTGTCTATTTTGTCCATTCTGATAGATACTAAAGCGATAAACTAAAGCAATAAAAAATATTTGATTGAAAAATTCCAAAGAGTGTGATATAATCAATTGATAAGAAAAAATTGACGGGAGGACTTAATGATTAATAAGCTCAAGAAGCATATTACGCGGGAAGCAACCGAATATAGATTGCTCTTAAAATCAATTCCTGCAGCTGTGGTTACTTTATTTGTTGTTAGCGTGGTATGTATGAATCTGCTCGCCAATAAAACACTTTTACAGCTTGATTGGATTGCACTCGACGGAGGAATTTTAATATCTTGGCTTTCGTTTATGTGCATGGATATTATAACGAAGCATTTCGGCCCAAAGGCGTCAAACAGCATTTCAATTCTTGCGGTTATGATAAATTTGCTTACTTGCTTAATCTTTTTTGTGGCAAGCATAATTCCGTCAAACGCCGGAGATTATAACGCCTTTGACGGGATTTTTGGCGGCACGTGGTTTATTCTTTTAGGAAGCACCGTGGCGTTTCTTGCCTCGGCACTTATCAACAATACGTTAAATTGGCTGATAGGCAAAATGTTTTCCAAAAAGCCAAACGGAAAGCTTGCATACGCCGCAAGGACGTACGTTTCAACCTTTATAGGACAGTTTTTAGATAACTTTATCTTTTCAGTTATCGTGTTCGTATTTTTTGCACCGATTTTTTGGGACGGCTTCCATTGGACAGTTATTCAATGTGCAATGTGCGCCTTGACAGGTGCCGTGGCGGAGCTTATTTTGGAGGTCATTTTCTCACCGATAGGATACCGCATCACAAAAAAATGGCAAAAGGAAAACGTAGGCAAGGAATATTTAGATTTTTTAGAGGTGTCAAAAAAATGAAGGTAATGATAACGGGAACGTCACAAGGCATAGGAAAAGCAATTGCCGAGATTTTTTTGAAAAATCAATGTGACGTAATAGGAATTGATAGGCAAGAGAAAAGCATTTTGCATCCGCTTTATACTCATTACGTGTGCGACGTAAGAGATAAGGAAAGCTTGCCGAAAATTGACGGCGTAAATATTTTAATCAACAATGCAGGCACACAAAACGAGGACGATATTGATATAAACCTCAAGGCGTTAATTTATATCACGGAAAAATACGGAATTCAAAAGGATATAAAATCAATCCTTAATATCGGCTCTGCAAGCGCACATACAGGCGCGGAATTCCCTGAATATTGCGCAAGCAAGGGCGGTGTCCTTGCATATACGAAAAACGTTGCAATAAGAATTGCACCGTATGGCGCAACCTGCAACAGTCTTGACCCGGGCGGCGTTTTAACTCCCTTGAACGAGTGTGTAATGAACGACCCCGCGCTTTGGAAGCAAATTATGGACGAAACACCGCTTAAGCGTTGGGCAACACCCGAGGAAATTGCAGAATGGGCGTATTTCCTTACGGTGACAAATAAGTTTTGCACAGGCCAAAGCATCTTGGTCGACGGCGGCGAATCCATCAATTATCACTTCATTTGGAAGGATTAAAACCGCAAACGAAAATCAAGCTATTGTGCGGAAATCTTTAATGCTATTGGAGATTAAATATCTATGGAAAAATGCGAATTTCAAAATGCAATAAGAGTTAATCACAGAGGATTTTTGAAAAAAAGCCAAAAGCGCTTTATTCTTACGGAAAACAAAACAGAAAGCGAAACTTTTTCTGTATTTTTAATAGACGATGTCAAGGAAATCAAGGTCTTTGATGGAAAAATGACCTCATTTTGCGAAAACGGACGTACCTTTTACGAGGGGGATTTTTCCTCTGTTACGGATAATGGCGATTATTTTATTGTTGCAGGTGGCGTAAGAAGCCGTCAATTTGTAATTTACGACGGCGCGTACGATATTTGCAATCGCATAATGCTTGAATACTTTACGTATCAGCGCTGCGGACATCTACTTGGATGGAATGGTAAATGCCACACGGATGATGGATATATAAAGGAAACGGGCGAAAGAGTTGATTTAAGCGGTGGCTATCATCAATCCTGCGATTTAAGAAAATCACCCGGAGGCGTTTCTATTGGCGTTTTAGGAATGCTTCGCTTTGCTTTAAAGGACAAAAGCGAGTGGGGAAACATCTTAGTTGCAGACGAGGCGCGCTGGGCGCTTGAATACTTTATAAAGACAATTCAAGAAAACGGAGTAATGTATAACACCCTAAATTCTCCATTCGGATGGGAAGGACGTGAGTTTTACAAGTCAGGTGCGCCATCCTCAGCACAGTGGAATACAACCTCAATTCTTACTCTTGGCTATATGTATTTCAAAAATAAGGATGAAAAATTTGCGCAAAGGTGCCTTGAAAAAGCACTTTTATCATATGATTATATGATGAGTGACAATCGCCCAAACGAGGTATATAAGCATCCCGAAAAATACCCTTTTGGAATGGACCCCGATGCGTTTTACGAACAGTGCAGGCCGAATTCAACCAGCGACCTTGCATATCAAATAACCGCTTCCGCCGATCTATACCGTGCAACGGGCGAGGAAAAATATATAGAAAATATCAAAAATTGCCTGCCACGTGTACAAAACAGTTTAAAAAACGGCTTTGTTTTAACAAGACAGGATGATAAAGAAAAGACGGTTTCTGCCTCGTGTAGCTATTGTTGGCTGATGAGCGGACTGTTATCTCTTTTAGATGCATATGAGATCTTGGGCGATTTTTGCGGACTTGAAGAAAAGCTGACGCTTGCTCTTGATAGCGCTTGCGATTTTGCCGACAAATCAGTATGGCGAACCTTTGAAAAGCTATACTCCGATGCGGATTTAAGCATTGTAGACGGGCACTTAAATATGACGCGCAAGGACTCAATTGGCGACCTTGTAGCGTATAAGGATTTCTATTACTCCCAAAGCGAGGTGTTCGAGCCATCATATGCCTGCTATATGGGAATATTCTTAGCGCGCGGCTCTAAGCTGCTTGCAAATGACAAATATATGCGCTATGCACAATTTGTCGTAGATAATCTTCTCGGTGCAAACGTTCTTGATTCAAGCCACATTCGTTCAATTGGCTATAATAATCCGCAGCATCATGCATACGGTCAGTTTTTCCCATCAACACCGTTTATTCCCGGGGCAGTTGGTGTTGGCTATAAAACTATCGACGTATACAAAAACAGCTCGGAATACGATATGCCTTGCGTTGGAATATCGATGTATCTTCTTTCTGAAATTTCGTGAAATAATATTAAAGAGACAAGGAGTGGTCCTTGTCTCTTTTTTGTGTAAATTATTTTTGCTCCTTTGAATATTTGCCGTAAAGCTCCTTTACCTTAAAGAAGGCGGCTTTAGGATTTCTGTACTCATCAATAATACCCTTGTTGTTACAGTAACGGTCACGGTTGATATCCATTTCGGGTGAGGTTCTTATGTTGCAGAATTGCCAAATATAAGTGCCGCGCATATAGTCTGTCTTATGGAACAGCTCGATTGTGTATTCAAGCAAATCTCTTTGATATTCCTCACTCCAGCGAACGGTGTCGAAGTGTGAGTGGAAGCCGGCAAGTGCGGCAGCGCCAAATTCACTCATAATAACGGGCTTACCAAACCAATTCTTATCAACAAGGCGGTTTTTAAGGTCAACAACGAATTTGTCCCAAACGTCCAAGCTGCCTTTATACCAGCCGTAATATACGTTAAGACAAATAATGTCGTCATAATCCATACAAAGATCATATAGCGGATGGTTAGATGCATGGGTGATAAGTCTGTTTCCGCCGTGCTTTCTTAAATGCTCATAAAACGGCTTTGTTATGATAAGTGAGGTTTCTTTTGTGGTATCAATTTCGTTGTGCATACCCCAAATGATAATACATGGATGGTTGTAGTATTGCTTGGTCATTTCCTTATGCATTTCAAGACCGCGATTAATAATCACAGGGTCCCCTAAGGACTCCCAGCTGAATCCGGCGCCCCACATAGGAATTTCGCTCCAGAAAAGAATACCCTTTTCATCAAGCATATCAACGAAAATCTTTGAGTTAGGGTAGTGTGAGCCGCGGATGGTGTTGCAGTTCATATCAAGGATTAAATCAAGATCCTTCTTCATAAGCTTAGAAGGGAAAGCAAAGCCCCACTCAGGATGCTCCTCATGACGGTTAACACCCAAAAGCTCAATGGATTTGCCGTTCAAAATAATATTATTGTCCTTAACCTCAATTTTTCTAAATCCGATTCTGTCAATCAAATCGTCTGTTTCCGTCTTGGCAACAACCGTATAAAGCTTGGGTGAACTTGGGTCCCAAATTTCAATATTGTCAATGGTAAATTCAGGCGTTGAAAGGAATTTTGTTTCTTTTGCATCAACCGTTATCTCACCGCTGAAAATTTTGGTATCTTCAATATCCACGGTGAGTAAAGAGCTGCAAGCACTCTTGGAAGCGTTGAAAAGCTCAAGCTCCGCGTGTACCGTAACAGATTTAAGGTCGTCTGAAAGAGTATAGACTATGTGATTATTAAGAATAGAAATTCCATAAAGCTTAGAGAGGGAAACGTCTCTTGCAATACCGCCGTAGTTAAACCAGTCTGTGTATCTTTGCGGGAATGAATGCTTTTCAAAGATATTGTCTGCACGCACGGTTAAGGTGTGTACACCCGGTTCGACAGCGGTGGTAAAGTTAAATCCTGTAAAAGCACCGTAGTGTTCACACGTCAAGGTGTCATCAACCCAAACGCTCGCCTTTGTCATAACGCTGTCAAATTCAAAGAAAAGGGCAGGGCTTTGGTCATCCTCGGTGATTTCAAATTCTCTTTGATACCAAGCGGCACCCTCATAATTCAAAAGTCTTAATTCATTATTCCATAAGGATGGTACAATTACCGTTTCACCATCGCTCCAGCTCTTCCACCAACCCTCGTCAGTTCCAATATTGTCCGGGTCAAGCTTAAATTTCCACTTTCCATTTAAGTCAACAACTTTTCTGATTTTATGTTCTTCAAATAATCTTCTCATGCTTTGCTCCTTAAGAGTTTTTTAAAATTATACCATTTCACATAAAAAAATTCAATGCAAATAGAACAAAAGCTTGTATTTTTATATAAAGAAACGTTGCAAAAGAAAAAACCTAAACCGAAGGTGCTTCGATTTAGGTTTGTCTTGGTGATAATATATTAGATATTTATTTTTTTCCAACTATGGCTGTTTCTATTACACTGGTCTTGCGACCGCAGCAGTGATAAGTGATCCAATAAATAGGTTTTCCGTCCTGAATTCCGCGCAATCCCGTGATTGTT
Source organism: Eubacteriales bacterium (assembly GCA_045660785.1). GTDB lineage: Bacteria > Bacillota > Clostridia > Oscillospirales > CAG-272 > RGIG2000. Next base: position 9,942 of record JAZREL010000054.1, read on the forward strand.
GCAGTGTAGGACGTAAGTAGCTTGCCACAGCCCGCGCAGTAATTTATTGTTGATGACTTGCAATTTACAACGTCGCCTTTTTTGTAAGTGCAACCCTCCAACACCTCTATCTTGATTGCTTCATAAACTGCCGTATAGGTTTTATCACCGGTAACAGTACCGACCGACGGTGTCCAACCGGAGAAAAGGTAGGAATATTCCTCAGTTGCGGCTTTATAGGGCTTTTCGCCATTGTAAGTTGGAGTTTCTCCGTATAATAGCCCCTCGTCCCGTTCCAAAACAGTACCGTTTTCATCCTTCCAGATTACAGTGTAGGTGGCGGCTACCCATGTTGCCGTGATTATTACGTTCTCAGATGGCATGGTAGTGGGAATTTCCTTGTTCCAACCAGTAAATATGAAGCCCGGCTTAGTTGGATTTGCAGGTGGAGTAACCTTGGTACCCAAGAGCTGAATAATAGGCGCTATATTACTGCCACCGTCAGTGTTGAATGAAATAGTTGTTTTGTAAAAATATTGTTTCTTAAATCCAGTAATTGTAAATTCTGCCGAAACAGACTTTTCTCCATCCGTTGAGCTTGTAGCTTCGGTTACACTTGCTTCACAAAGAGAGCAAATGCCCTTAGCTGTGCAGGATGCGTAATCATTGGACCAAGTGTAAGTAATTTCTTCGCTTGTGTTAATAATGTGTGTTTCTTCATCGGTAACGGCGTTACATTCGTGAATTTTTTTGTGAGTGGTCTCCCCGTTACTCTCGTATGTGTATTCGTCACTTTCGTGATTATTGGCGTCTTTTTCGGTGTATTCTGTGATGCAGTCAGTGCAAATTGCACCTTGTAGGCAGGTCGCAACACCACCGCTGTGACTTGTTTTAGCATCTGTAATGGCGCAACCGTCATTTGTGCACTCGTGCCAGTGTCCCTCACTGTCACGCTCCCATTCGCCTGTGAAATCGTGAGCTTTTGCTTCAACGATCATCTCGTCGCAAACGGTACACTTTACAGACGTTTCACAGTTGTTATCTTCGTCGCTTGGTGTATGCTCTGACTTTTTGTCGGTTACGGAGCAATCATCGTTTCGGCACTCGTGCCAGTGTCCATCACTGTCGCGCTCCCATTCACCTGTGAAATCGTGAGCTTTGGCACTTGTCATTTCCGCCGCGCATATTTGACAAGTGATAGCTGTTGAACAGTTGCCGTCATCCGCGTTAGGCGTATGACCGATAGGGTCACCGTCTGTTGCTCCACACACAGTACAGCTTTTCGCTTTTTCGCAGCTTGCCTCGGTCCATGTGTGTTCTGCATTTTCTCCATCGGTTGCGCCGCATCTTGAACAAGTGGATTGAATTTTGCACAAATCAATATCGGGTGTTGTCCATTCGTGTCCAAGCGCGTTGCCCTCGGTTTCGTTGCAGACCGTGCAGGTTTTAGGACTGATACAATCAGCATCTGTCCACGCGTGCATAGAGCTTCTTGTTTCGCCACATTCATTGCACTCCGTATCATCACAACCGTCATAAATATGCTCACATTCGTTGCCGCAGGACATTAGCCCTAATATAACCAAAATGGCTATGCAACAAAACAAAAGTGATGTAGTAAGTTTTTTCATAGTGCTCTCCTTTATAGATGATTTTATATCTTACTTTCAAGATATGTAAGCATGTTTTCTATGACACCGTTTGCTATGGCTATCCAATCAAACTGCTCGACAAACCTGATAGCTTCATCTATCTTTTTTCTTGGAATTTCATAAATTAAAAATGTGTTTTCAAGGAATGATTTTACCTTTCTATCCATGGTAAAATAAATTCCGCAGGGCCTTGTCATGTAGTTGCGCATAATGCCTGCAGATGCAAGCTCTTTTTCGTAAAATTCTCCCTGAGTAAAATTTGGATATTGCTCCTTAAATATCTCTGCAATCTTGTGTGTTATCTTCTCGTAGATAATATTGGATGAAGCATGCTGCGAATAGGAAAGAGAATACAGCTCTCGCATATGCTCGCTGGATTCAGCAAGATGTAGTTGCAATGTGGTTTCAGCGGCATAGAACAAAATTTTATCGTCCGTCTTATCTTGAAGCAATTTTGCGGTTGCTTCAAATTGTCCTTCAAGCACAAAACCAACAAGCTCCGAAAGGATTTCTTCTTTGGAACGGAAAATAAACATCATAGAGCCGTAGTTCACCTCGGCAAGCGCGGATATTTCTCTCATCTTCGAGTTGACGTAGCCCTTTTCAAGAAACAACCTCGCTGCAGCGTGCAGGACCTTTGATTTGACTTGCTCACCTCTTGTATGGCTTGTATTTTCAGACATGTAATTCCACCTCACTTATATGTCAAACTATACCGTGATATAGTTTTCAATTTATTTTAACATGTTATTTTGAATTTTGCAATACGTTTTCAAAATTTTTACTGAATAGTAATTAATTTGCACTCAGACAAGGGGCCGCCCCCTGCCTCCCGTCTGTACCACAAAGGCGTTGATATAATGCCCGTAGGGGACGGCACCCTCGACGTCCCGTTAGGGGAACCAATGGTAGGGCGCCTGAAAAATATGCAAAACAATAACGGCGGCATCAAGCCGCCGCCCTACAAACGTGGAATATCTGTATGATAGTTCCCTGTCTAAGCAGAAAAAGGTATCAAAATGCGAAAAGATAATTGACTTATTTATTGAAGCACGCAAAAAATCAAATGAAAGTTTTTTGTTAGTGTTCGAAAAATCACTTATAGAGCAGTTTTTAATACTTATGTCAGCACACGATGGAAAAATAGAAGATATAGCAAGATTTTTAGATAAATTATTATCATCTGCCAAAGCAGAAACAGAAATGATTAAAACTGACAATGTCTTAAAGGCAGGTGTTTTAGTTCCATATAAAACAGAAAACATTTTAAAATATTATATCAACCATTGGAGAACATCAAACCATTGGTCGATTGCAAAGGTTCGTGAGGAAGAAAAAATACAGGAAATCCTTAATAAATACGATAACTAAACAAATTGCGAGTGCTGATTTTTCGGCACTCGCTTATCCTTATAATTCAATTCTTCCAAAATTCAAAAGAGTTTTAGCTCTCTTGACAGTTGAATAACCTTTCCAATTTTCTGTTACTTGTCTTGAAATGTCGCTATCAACACCCCAAGAAAAATTAGGCTCCCAAATTCCTTGCTCGTTAATAGTATCAAGCAAGAAGTTGATTATATCTTCAATTCCTTTTTCTACATCACTATACCATAATGAGTTAGGCGAAGAAACATAATCAAACGGATTAAAATAATACTCGTTCCATTTGCTCTTGTCAAAACAGGTATTTTCTACAATTCTTCTACGCAAAGAAGATATGATTTTTTCTGTAATAAGGGGAGATTTTATACTATACAATTGTTCAACCAATGCTTTGATATTTAAAGTATCGTGGTCTCCACAAAAATCGTTGCTAACCAATAAATCAAAGCAATCGTTAGCAATTTTATAACCTAATTGCTTTTGTGTTTCTGTTCCAAATAGAATAAAAGCCGAAGCGACAATAGCACAAGGATTTGGATTGAATACTATACAAGGCTCACAATTCCACCAAGGTGCGTGAGGATATTCCATAGCTTCTAAAGGTAAGTCATCCCAATACTTTGGAATGTCTTGAATTGAATTTTCAAAGTATTCAAGTATTTTCTTAAACCAAGGAGCATTACAATCTAATCCATATTCATAAGCTTGGAAAATAGCTTCTGCCGTTGCAATAGCAGAGGATGATGGGCAAAGTAAATCGGCTTCAAAGCCGTTTCCCATTCCACCGTCATTATTTTGATATTTTAGCATTTCTTCAACAATGGCTTCTTTGGCGCCACCATTGAATATGTAATTCCATTTCGCCCTATCAAATGCTCGTGCGTTTTTCTGCATCCAAGCATCCATTTTTTGAAATTGTTCTTTTGATAACTTTCTCATAAACTTTTCCTAATTTTATAATGGTTTTAATACCAATCAAAACTGTGTTGGCTTGGAAATGTCAACTGATACATCCATGCCGAATTGATTTTTTGATTTAATTATCAATGTATTTCTTACTAATTCAAAATGGCTTTCCTTGTTTGAGTATTCAGAAGGAATGTCATATGAGCAATTATTATTAAGTTCAACGATAATAGTAGCAATGTTGTCTTTTGCCTCTGCAAAAATATATAGAATTCCACTAAAAGAGTTTTTTTGATTTATTGAAATTAAAACGTGTGCTTTGTGCCTATTGTAATTGGTAGAAGTTAGATTTATGTAATCTTTCACAGCATTATATGATTCAATAGAACTATTTAATTTCATACTACACCTCTTTAAAACACTTAATTTTAACGATTTTCTTCAAAAACAATGCCTGTACTATATTTAGCATTGTTAATATCTTCTTTTTCCTTGATTGTTGACTCAATGTCAATATCATAGCAATTTGCCAAAGCTAAAGCATAATAGATAACATCCCAAAGCTCTTCGTTTATTGTTCCTTTTATGCTTTCGCCCGCTGCTTTCAACTGATTTTTGCGAATAGCATTGGCAAGCTCGCCAACCTCTTCTGACAATTTTAAAAAGTAGTCCTTAATAAGTTCGGGCTTGAAGTCCTTTGATTTTATGTAATTTTGCAGATATTTTATAGTTGTCTTTCCGTCCATACTTTTTCCTCGCAATCAGTTTTTTACATTATAACATTTATCGCAGATTTATTCAATAGAAATATGAATTTTCTATGAAATGGCACTGTGGCGTGTGCTTGGCTTGATACAAGTGGCTCGCTATGCTTAGAGAAAGTTAGAGTGACACCGTACTCTCACAAGTGAGAGCAAGCGGGAAGGTTCGCAAAGCGAACTATTTTCGCCCAGTCCCGAGTCAGCAAGCTACTCGCTGACTTTGGTCGAAAATGCGAACCTAATCCGAGCTAAAGGATTTGCCTTTGCTCGGGTGGGTTCGATGAGCGTACGGAGTCGCCAAAAGAAAACAAAAAAGACAGGTACGAAACCTGTCCTTTTGTTTTTGGTGACCCGTACGGGAATCGAACCCATGTTACAGCCGTGAAAGGGCCGTGTCTTAACCGCTTGACCAACGCGTCATATTATGGTGGCGGAAATGGGATTTGAACCTATGACCTGCCGGGTATGAACCGGATGCTCTAGCCACTGAGCTATTCCGCCATTTAACGCCTTTGTCCTTAGCGCTTGCTTATTATAGCACAACAATTTATGCTTGTCAATACCTTTTTGAAAAATTTTCTATCTTTTTTTATATAAATTTAAAGGGCGCTGAAAAAGCACCTTTTTTGGCTACGTAAATAGGCAAGCTTGCTTTTTTGAACTGTTTTTTATTAAAACAAAAAGCGAGTGAATTTCACTCGCGCGCGAGCATATCACGAGAAGGGTGTTGAAGGGGATAGTGAAACAAGTGTTGACCCACTCCCTAAAATTGCGCGCAATTTTAAGGAACCCTTGGGGAAGGCACGAACTCGTACACGTCGTAGGGGTTCCCCAAATCGAAGAATGAGGTTTGGGGGTTCACGTATGCGTACTTTGTACGGAAGACCCATTCCCAAAAATCTTAACAGATTTTCACGGGAGCCCTGGGGGCGTGCGAGGCCGCGTCTAAAAAACAGACATAAAAAGAAGGCACCTTGCGAAAATCGCAAGGTGTCAACATTATAATATGCTAAAAATAATTGATAAACTAAATTTAGAAACAATCTGTTTGTTTTTGATCTGTGCTTGTTGCAACAGCCCCTCTTTATTCAGCTGTGTAGTTATCAAAATAACCCTGAATAAATACGATAGGTGTGCCCTTATCGCCTGAACCAGAGGTAAGGTCGCAAAGAGAACCGATAAGGTCGGTTAAGCGTCTTGGGGTTGTACCCTCGGAAGCCATTTTACCAACAAGGTTGCCGTCCTTTGCCTTGATCTTTTCCTTGATAGCATCCTTGTGCGCATCGCCTGAAAGATTAGCAAACTCGTTGTCTGCAAGATACTTAAGCTTGAGCTCGTTTGGTGTGCCCTCAAGACCTGCGGTGTAAGCAGGGGAAACAACAGGGTCTGCAAGCTCCCAAATCTTACCAACGGGATCCTTAAACGCGCCGTCACCGTAAACCATAACCTCAACAAGCTTACCTGTTGCATCGAGGATGTTCTTTTGAATAGCATCAACGATTGGTTGGCAATCACGTGGGAAGAGCTTTACTTGATCCTCAGTTGCCTTGTTAGAGCCGAGAAGACCATAGTCAGCATTGTAGCCGCTGCCGTTAATTGGAGCGTTCATAATCTCGTCAAGACCGAATACCTTTTCAGCACCTGCCGCCTTAAGAAGTCTCTTTGAACGTGCGCGAGAGTGAATATCGCAGGTAATAACGTTCTTTGTATAGTCAAGAACTGCGCGTGGGTCGTTTGCAAAAATGATTTCTGCCTCAGCGCCGCAATCCTTAATAAGTGATTCGTAATACTCAACGTAGTCAACGCCTGTGAACGTGTGCTTCTCGTAGCCGAAGAGCTCACGGTATTTCTTAAGGTCAAGCACGTCACGGTATGGGTCGATGCCCTTTTCGTCAAGCGCGTCAAGTGAAACTAAGTGGTTTCCAACCTCGTCAGATGGGTAGGAAAGCATAAGCACAACCTTTTTTGCGCCCATTGCAATACCGCGAAGGCAGATTGCAAAGCGGTTACGGGTAAGAATAGGAAGAATAACGCCAACGTCCTCGCCGCGAAGCTTCGCTTTAACGTCTTGTGCAATATCTTGAACTGAAGCGTAGTTACCCTGTGCGCGGGCAACAATTGCCTCTGTCATAGCAATAATATCTCTGTTTTGAATTTCAAAACCTGCATCCTTTGATGCTTCAAGCACAGACTCGGTAACAATTTTAACAATATCATCACCGTTTCTGATAATAGGTGCACGCACTCCGCGTGAAACTGTACCAACCATACGACTCATAGTTATACACTCCTAAATGTGCCAAATTTTTGGCTTTATATAATAACACAAAAATTATATACTATCACCCCTTTTTTGTCAAGTGCTTTTTTACATTTTTTTAGCGCGCACAAATAAAAAAATCATCCGAAAATCCGTAAAAGTGCCTTGAATAAAGGGCGCACACTATGCTATAATTAGCATAAAGAAATCCGAAAGGAAATAAAAACCGTGAAAAAACATTTGAATTCATATAGCATAATGTTCCCCGATACGTCCCATCTTGACGAAATTTGCCAAGATATAAAGGAGCAGTACGAAAGCGGCGTTGCCACCTGCGCTCTTTTTGAAATGACACTCGTGCCCGAGGGAAATCCACCTGCTGACAAGGTTGGCAAGCTATGCAAAAAATATAGATTGTTTCAAGAAAAACTGAATAAAATGGGGCTGAAATGCGGAATTTTGGTTCAAGCAAGCGTCGGCCACGGATGGGTGCTTGGCGAAAAATTTGCTTTCCAAAAGCACACGAATTTTGATGACGGCAATACGCGTGATTCCGTTTGCCCTTATGATAAGGGCTTCCAAAGCTACATATATAACGTGATGAAAGCTGTGGCAAGCGAAAACCCCGAATGCATTATGGTTGACGACGATTTTCGCACCATTTGGTTTAAGGGCGAGGGCTGCGCGTGCCCCTTGCATATGGCGCGCTTTAACGAAATTGCAGGCACAAACCTTACCGACCGCGAGCTTTGGGAAATTGTAAACTCAAACGACGAAAGAGCAAAGAAATATACCGATATTTTCATTGAGGTGCAAAAGGAATCCCTTGTCGAAACCGCAAAAATTATGCGCGCAGGCATCGATAGCGTAAATCCAAAGCTTCCCGCGTCCTACTGCTGCTGCGGCAATAATGCCGAGTTTGCCTACGAAATTGCATCTATTTTGGCAGGTGAGGGAAATCCCGTGACGGTCAGAATAAACAACGGCAACTATACCCCCGCAGGCGCAAGATTTTTCAGTCGCGTTTTCCACCGCGCCGCAACGCAAATCGAGAAATTAAAGGGCAAGGTTGACGTTATCCTTGCCGAAACCGATACCTGTCCGCAAAACAGATACAGCACGGGCGCAATGTCGCTCCATACACACTTCACAGGCACGATTTTGGAGGGCGCAAACGGCGCAAAGCATTGGATTACACGTCTGCTCACCTATGAGCCCGAAAGCGGCAAAGCATACAGAAAAATTCTTAGCAAATATAACGGATTTTATGAAAAATTGGCGGAGCTTCAGCCAACCTTAAAATGGAAGGGCTGTCGCATTTTCACACCGTCAACGCCCGACTTTACCTACGGTAGAGTAAAGGAGGAGTGGGATGGATGGAGCTACTGTGTGCTTGAAAGACTTGGACTTCCTATGTATTTTTCAAGCCAAATGGGCGGCGCACTTTGCTTAGAGGGCGATGCCGACTCGCGCATGAGTGACGGTGAAATATTAAAGGCACTCAGCGGCACAGTTCTGCTTGCCTCGGACACCGCGAAAAATCTTGAAGAGCGCGGCTTTGCAAAATACACAGGCGTTAGCGTGCGCAAATGGCACGGAAAAACGCCTATAAGGGAGAAATTTTCAAACGGCTCTGTTACAAAAATTCAAATGAAGACAAAGGAGCTCGTTCCACTTTACGAAAATGTAAAAATCGACTCCTATGCAACCAACACCGTTGACGGCGAAAATTACGAAAATCTTTTCCCCGCGGTAACGGTTTTTGAAAACGAGCTTGGCGGCACCGTAATCACCTTTTCGGGCACCCCTGTGGCTGAATTTAACCTTGTTGAGGCGTTTTCATTCCTTACGTATTCAAGAAAAATGCAGTTGATTTCGCTCCTTGAAAATACGGGCAATCTCCCAATTTATTACCCCGGGGATGAGGAGGTTTACCTAAAGGTTGCAGAAACTGAAAACAATGAGTATTTTGCCGCAATTTTCAATATCGGTCTTGACCCGATTGAAAACGTTGACCTCGTTTGCGCCTTCACCCCAAAAGCGGTTAGTATGCTAATGCCAAACGGCGAAATTCAAAAAATTCCATTTGAATTTGCAAACGGAAAAATCTCGCTTGAGGTTGGCGCAAAAACTCTTGAGCCGATTATACTTTTCATTGACAAATAATAAAAATGCGCACTCAAACGAGTGCGCATTTTAACTGTCTGCTTTTTTGCACATTTCCCCCTTTACACACGCACGGGGATATGGTATAATTTAGTAAATACTTTTGCGAGGTGTGATATGGAAAAGTCGATTACAAAGCTTAAAATGCTAAAAATTTGGGAAATTTTAGTAAGAGAAACCGATGAGGACAATCCAATGGAAAGCACGGAGCTTATTGCGCGCCTTGAAAAAATGGGTATCCCCTGCGACAGACGTACGCTATATAAGGATATCGACGCCTTAAACGAAAACGGCTACGAGGTTTTGTGCAACCGCTCAAAAAGAAACGAATATTACGTGCTTGACAGGAAATTCGACAATGCCGAGCTTCATATTTTGATTGATGCGGTGCAGGCGGCTTCCTTTGTCACTGAGAACAAAACAAAGGAGCTTGTGAACAAAATTGCAGGTCTTTCAGGCAGCCACCGTGCCGAAATTTTGAAGTCCAATACCGTTGCCTTCAATACCGTAAAAAGCACAAACGAGAAAATTTACTATTCGGTAAACGAGATTATAACGGCAATCAAGGAGCAAAAGAAAATAGAGTTTTACTATTTCGACTACGGCGTTGACGGAAGTAAAATTTACCGCCGAGAAAAGAAGCTTTATTGGGTAAATCCGTATGCAACGATTTTCTCAAACGACTGCTATTATCTTCTTTGCTATGACGATAAGCACGAGAAAATGTCGCACTATCGAATTGACCGTATGGACTCCGTTACCATTTCTGAAAGAGATATTAAAAAGAGAAGCGACCTTGCCGATTTCAGCGTAAAAAAACACAAAAAGCAGGTTTTCAGTATGTTTGCGGGCGAGGACGAAAGAGTTACCTTCCAAATCGACAAATGCTTAATTGACGGTATGTTTGATAAATTCGGCTCAATGATTAGAATGAAGGACTTAGAAAACGGCTACGCCGAATTTTCCGTTGACGTTCAAATAAGCCCTGCCTTTATCGGCTGGTGCCTCTCCTTTGGCCCCAAATTAAAGGTTACGTACCCACAACACGTTGTTGATAAGGTAAAGGAAAGCATCGATACTCTAAAAGAGCTTTATAACTAATATGGAAAAACAGGGCAACCTTGCTGCCTTATTAAAATTCAATAAATAAACACACCTCTGTGCCAAGTGGCGCAGAGGTGCATTTTTTGCTTTCAACAGCGGGGAAGGCGGCTGCCATAGGCAGACGGATGAGGAGAATAGAACAAGCATTTTATTCAATTAAATTATAAATCACATCCAAAAGTGTTACTCCAAAGACCTTGCCCTTGTAAATCTTCTTAAAAATTTGACGTGCGCGTTTCTTGTCAGGCGTGATTTGGGGTGCGGAATAAACGCATGTCTTTCCGTCAATCGCGCTTTCTTCAACGATAGTGATTGTGTATTCGCCCTCGTCCCTTGATAAAACGTAAACGGCTGACGTGTGCTTTGATAATTTTATACTAACCGACTTCATAATATACTCCTTTATATGATATTGGATTATATCACGAAAAAAGAAAGCGCCACGCGCTCTCTCACCCAAAATCCCTGTAAAATAAAGGAAATTCGACATTATAAAAGAGAAAAAGACAAGTTTTATATATGCTGTATAAAAAACTATTTTGAAATACTTGTTGATTTTGCGTTTTGCTTGTGCTAAAATGTATTCGTTAATAAATTAATAAGGAAGAACACTATGAAAAAAAGAATTATTTCACTTACGTTAGTTGCGCTTACGCTCATTCTTGTGGTATGTGCATTTGCATCCTGCAAAAAGGACCCATATGAGGTTACACACCGCGCAACAATAGTTATTAAGGACTACGGCACAATAGAGCTTGAGCTTTACGGAAATGCCGCACCAATCACCGTTGAAAACTTTGAAAAGCTCGCAAACGAGGGCTTCTATAACGGCCTTACCTTCCATAGAATCATAAGCGGATTTATGATTCAAGGCGGCGGCTTTAACGAAAACGGCACTTATAAGGAAGCTGCCAACATCAAGGGAGAATTTTCGGCAAACGGCGTGAAAAATCCTATTCTTCACGACAGAGGAGTTATTTCAATGGCGCGCTCTGATAGTATGAACAGCGCTTCAAGCCAATTCTTCATTATGCACCAAAACAGCCCACACCTTGACGGACAATACGCCGCATTCGGTAGGGTAATAAGCGGCATTGAGGTTGTTGACGATATCTGCTTCGAGGTTGAGCAGGGCTACAACGGCGCAGTAGACGTGCGCGAAAGACCTGTTATCGTTTCAGTAACAGTTGAAAAGGTAAAATAATAAAAAAGAGCCAAACGGCTCTTTTTTAATTTAGTATATTCTGCCTTCCCCTTGAGGGAAGGAGTCAGCTTGGCTGACGGATGAGGTGTAGTATTCAGAATGTTCGCTTAATTTAATATCGAATTTATAACAATAATCAGCGAGAAGCCAAAAAGCAGGGCAAGGGAGGGCGCAAGCGTTTTCTCCTTAGCGTGCGTTTCGGGAATCATTTCGTCGGCGATAACAAAAAGCATACTGCCGCCTGCCAAGGCAAGGAAAAACGGCAAAATTATGCTTGATACGCTTGCACACAAATAGCCAAGGAGCGTGCCGATAATCTCGGTGGCTCCGGTTAAAAATGCAATTCCAAGGGTGCGCCGCTTGCTTATGCCAACCGAAAGCATAGGCGCAATTATCACCATGCCCTCGGGAATATTTTGAAGCGCAATTGCAAGGGCAACCGTCAAAGCGCCGCTTATATCCCCCGTGCCGAAGCTAACGCCCGTGGCAAGACCCTCGGGCAAATTGTGCGCGCCAATGGCAATAACGAAAAGAAGCACACGGTTTATCTCACTTTCGTTTGACGATATTTCCCCTGCCTCAAGCCCCGTCACACTGTGCAGGTGCGGCACGATTTTGTTGCAAAGCCAAATGAGCAAAGCACCGAAGGGCAAGCCGATAACGGTTAATATAAAGGAAAAACGCCCGCTGTCAATTGACGGAATTATAAGTCCCCAAATCGAAGCGGCAAGCATAACTCCCGCGGCAAACGAAAGAATTAAATTGTTAAATTTTTCAGACGGACTTTTTACTAAAAATCCAATAAGTGCGCCCAAAATAGTAGACAGTCCAACACCTATGGCGCACAAGAAGACAATTTCCATAAAAACCTCCATTTTTATATTATGCTATATCGCTTTTACTGTTGAAAAAAGTCAAACTGTATGATAAAATAAAATATGACTGATGTAAATTGAACCAAATCAGTTCTATTCCCATCAGGCAAAAGAGGTGAATTATGAAAAACACAACGCTTTGTTATATAGAAAAAGACGGCAGCTACCTAATGATGCTGAGAAATAAAAAGGAAAACGACTTAAACGAAGGCAAATACGTCGGCATTGGAGGTCATTTTCTTGAAGACGAGGACCCATACGAGTGTATTGTGCGCGAGGCAAAGGAAGAAACGGGACTTGATATTACCCCGATATACAGAGGAATTGTCACCTTCGTTTCAAACGAATACGAGGGGGAGCAAATGCATCTTTTCACCGCCACGGAGTTTTCAGGTGAGCTGATTGAATGTAACGAGGGAGAGCTTGTTTTTGTTAAAAAGGAAAAATTAAAGTCACTTCCTATGTGGGAGGGCGATTTAATCTTTTTTGACCTGCTTGATAAAAGAGATGATTTCTTCGCATTAAAGCTTGTGTACGAAAAGGACGTTCTCGTTTCATATTCAATTGACGGAGTAAAGATAAGATGAAAAAAATTATAGTTAGCGCGTGCTTACTTGGCACCCCCTGCCGATACGACGGAAAAAGCAAGCCAAGCGAGGCGGTTATCGCACTTGGCGAAAAATATGAGCTTGTGCCCGTATGCCCCGAATGCTTCGGCGGTCTTAGTACCCCACGTAAGCCCTGTGAAATTAAAAACGGCAGGGTAATCAGAATAGACGGCAAGGACTGCACACACGAATATACGCTCGGCGCGCAAAAATCACTTGAAATTGCAAGGGAAAACGAAGCGGATATAGCAATTCTTAAATCAAAAAGTCCATCGTGCGGAAAATATCAAATATACGACGGCACGTATTCGGGCACGCTTATTAGCGGACAGGGCATAGCCGCGAAATTATTTATGGAAAACAATATTACTGTATTAGACGAAGAGGAGCTTGAAAATTTATGATAATTATAGCAAGTGATTACGATGGAACACTTAACCACCACGGCGTTAGCGAGGGTGATAAGGTGGCAATAAAAAAATTCAGAGAAGCAGGAAATAAATTTGGAATTGTAACCGGCAGAGACCTTGAAATGGCGATGTGGGTTTTTCACGACCTTGAAAAAATCGGTCTTGATATTGATTTCGTTATTTGCTGCACAGGCGGAATTATTCTTAATTCAAACGGTGAAATGGAAAGCGTAAAAAAGCAAAAAACAGGCGAATATATAAATGAAATTTTTAGCTACGCGCGCACCCTTTCCCTTGGCGTTTTTCGTGTCAGCAATGAACTAACCACATGCTATGCAGACAAGAAAAACCGTATAAAGCAGGACTTCAGTGCAATTAACGAAATGACCCAGGCAAACGCTTGGTTTGAAAAAGAGGAGGATGCTGAAGAATTCCTTCAATACGTAAAGAAAACCTACCCGAATGATATTAGCATTTTTAGAAACGGCGGAAGCATTGATATGCCACCGTACGGAGTTAGCAAGGTTACGGGCATTTACGACTATGCAAAAAATTACGAGGGTGCAAAAATCTATACTGTCGGCGATAACGTAAACGACATTCCAATGCTAAAGGAATTCGAGAGCTACGCCGTTTCAAACGCACGCGACGAGGCCAAGGCAGCGGCAAAGCACGAATGTGTAAGAATTGAAAATATGATAAACGAGCTTATGGGAGAATAATAGATGAACGCAAGAGATAAATTTATTGAAATATATAAATCGAAAATCAAAAGAGAGGGCGCAGACAAGCTCCTTGACTTTATCCTTTCACCCTCGTCCGATTTCTTCACCGCTCCTGCAAGCGCAAGATACCACAGCGCCTACGAGGGCGGACTTTGTGAGCATTCAATCAACGTTTACGAGTGCCTTGTAAATTATCTTGACCGCGACGTTTGCCGCGAAAAATACGGCTTAAATTACAGTGAGGAATCAATTGCAATAGTTGCGCTCCTTCACGACCTTTGCAAAATGAATATATATAAGGTAAGCTACCGTAACGCAAAAAACGAAGCGGGCGCTTGGGAAAAGGTGCCTTACTATGAGTTTGATGATCAGCTTCCGTACGGCCACGGCGAAAAAAGCGTATATATGATTTCTCCGTTTATGAAGCTCTCGCGTGAGGAGGCGTTTGCAATTCGCTATCATATGGGCTTTTCAAATGTGGAAAACCAAATGGCAACAAACAGCGTGAGCAAGGCGTTTGAGATGTATCCGCTTGCTTTTGCCCTTTCAACCGCAGATATGGAAGCAACCTACTACATAGAAAGCAAGAAAAATAAAAAATAATCAATAAAAATATTGACAAAACCGCTTTAGTGTGATAACATAGTAAAAACTAAATAAACCGATGATAAAGAATAGTAGCATAAAGGAAGTATCAAAGAGAGGTGCAGACGGTGAAATTGCACTATATGGGTCTTATGTGAATGGGCTTTTGAGGGCGAGCTGAAATGCTTCAAAGGGAGCTTAGTAGGCAAGACGGAGAGGACGCTTCGTAAACAAGGTCGGCGTATGGTGGTACGCATTTCTACAGGGTGGCATAATAGGAAAATTATATCCTATCCCGTGTGGGATAGGATATTTTTGTATAAATAAGCAAGGAGAACAACAATGGCAAACGAAAAAATTCCTTATAAAATATATTTAAGTGAGGCGGAATTGCCGCGTCAATGGTACAATCTTCGTGCCGATATGATAAACAAGCCCGCGCCGCTACTCAATCCCGAAACAATGAAGCCGATTACCAAGGAGGAGCTTTCGGGTGTATTCTGCGATGCGCTCATCGACCAAGAGCTTGATGAAAACACCGCGTATTTCGATATTCCCACACCAATTCGCGACTTCTATAAAATGTTCCGTCCCGCGCCGCTCATTCGTGCTTATTGCCTTGAGGAAAAGCTCGGCACTCCCGCCAAGATTTACTACAAATTCGAGGGCAACAACACAAGCGGAAGCCACAAGCTCAACTCCGCAATTGCACAGGCATATTATGCAAAGGAGCAGGGCTTAAAGGGCGTTACAACCGAAACGGGTGCAGGTCAGTGGGGCACTGCGCTTTCAATGGCAAGCGCGTATTTCGGACTTGACTGTAAGGTTTATATGGTTAAGGTTTCATATGAGCAAAAGCCGTTTAGACGCGAGGTAATGAGAACCTACGGTGCAACCGTTACCCCATCACCGTCTATGGAAACAGAGGTCGGCAGAAAAATCCTTGAAAAGTTCCCCGGCACAACGGGAAGCTTGGGCTGTGCAATCTCCGAGGCGGTTGAAAAGGCATCGAAAACAGAGGGCTACCGCTACGTGCTTGGAAGCGTGCTCAACCAAGTTCTTTTGCACCAAACGGTTATCGGTCTTGAAACAAAGGCGGCACTCGACAAATATAACGAAAAGGCAGACATCATTATCGGCTGTGCAGGCGGCGGCTCCAACCTCGGCGGTCTTATCGCGCCATTTATGCGCGAAAAAATCAAGGGCGAGCGCGACTACCGCATAATAGCCGTTGAGCCGGAATCCTGCCCAAGCTTCACACGCGGAAAATATGCATACGACTACTGCGATACGGGTATGATTTGCCCACTTGCAAAAATGTACACACTCGGCAGCGGCTTTATTCCTGCATCAACTCACTCGGGCGGACTTCGCTACCACGGTATGAACCCAATCCTTTCACAGCTCTACGATGACGGACTTATGGAAGCCGTAACAGTAAAGCAAACAGAGGTGTTTGCAGCCGCAGAGGAGTTTGCAAGAGTAGAGGGCATTTTGCCCGCACCCGAAAGCTCACACGCGATTAAGGTTGCAATTGACGAAGCACTCAAATGCAAGGAAACGGGCGAAGCTAAAACTATCGTATTTGGTCTTACCGGCACGGGCTACTTCGATATGGTTGCATACGAAAAGTTCCACGACGGCAAAATGACCGACTACGCCCCCACCGACGAGGAAATAGAGAAGGGTCTTTCAGCACTTCCAAAATTCTAATAAACAAAAAATCCCAACGAAACCGTTGGGATTTTTAATTTGTTATTTATCTTGACCTGCTGCCTCTTTGGCAAGAACCTCAGAAATAGACTCGTAGGTTCTTTCAAGCTCGTTTGATTTTGCTTTGTCGTAAAGCTCAATTTCAACCAAGTTATACATTACGTTTTCGTAAATATAAATATTACCAAGGTTCTTTACAAACTCCTCGGCGGTTGAAAGCGCGGTCTTTTCGTCAAGCTTTTGCTGCTCCATATAAAGAGCTTTGTAATAGCTTATAAGGTTTTGCTTTTCGTTTTCAAGCTGTGCATCTGTTGGCTTAAGGCCAAGGTTCTTTGCGATGGTGTAGTAAATCATTTCAGTTTTCATATTTGACTTGATGTACTCATCGCGGGTCTTGAAGCCCTGCTCCTTGATGTACTCGTCAAATGTGATGCCGTAATATTCCTTGAAGGAAGGAGCACTTTCGTCAATATCTGCCTTGATTTCGTTATATTCAGCTTTTGGATAATCGTGAATTGTAACGTTGTCAAAAAGATAGTCAAACATCTTTTCCTTGATGTATTCCTTCTTTAGCTGTGCCTCAAACTCAGTTGTGGAAATGTAGTCAGGGAACATTTTCTTGATAAAATCGTTGTTGTAAATCGGCGGTGTGTAAAGCGCATTTGCGGTAACCTTGAAAAGCGCCTTCTTGTTTTGGTATTTTTCCTCAACGTAGTCATCAGGGAACGTTGCGTAGAAGGAATGCTCCTCGTAAAGCAAAATGCCTGTAAGGCCGTTTTCAAAATCGTCAATTGCAAGCTTTGAGCCAAGGTAGAAGGTTGAAGCATCACCCTTGTCAAAAGGAGTTTCCTTGCCGTTTTCGTCAAGAATAATTGAGTTGTCCTCATCAACGAGATACGCCTCGTATTTAACGCCTACAATATCGCCAAGCTCAGTCACCTTGTTCATAATCTTAACCTCGAAATAGAGGTTTTGTCCTTCGTAATCAGCAGGCGCGTAGTCCTCAAGGTCGCTGTAAGCGTACTTTCTTGTGATAACGTCCTTAAGATTTAATTCCGCGTTAATAATATCAGTTTCAAGCTTGTATGGAAGCTCACTTGAGCCAAGATTTTCAATAAGGAAGTTTGACTTTGAAAGGGCGTCAATCTTGTTGCCCTTTTTCTTAATAACGTCACCGTTTGAGCTTTCAAGAATCATTTCCTCGTAAACAGTGATGTCAACGTAAATATCGTCACCGCGAGAAACAACGTATTCTGACGCCGCGCTGATAAGATAAGAGTCAATTGCCGCTTGAAGCGCGTCAAGCTCTATATCAACAACGTAGTTTTGAAAGTCTGGAATAGTTATGTACTTTGTCATATCGTAGTCGTACTTCTTTTCAAGTGGCTTTTGCTTAAAGCAAGAGGCAAGCGCCAAAACCATAAGAAGCGTGAGTGCTATGCATAAAATTCTTTTTTTCATATTTCCTCCGAAGGTGCGTCGCCGCTTGTAACAGCAACCGCCGTTTGTTTTTTTATAGGTGCGTTCTCCTCGTGCTTTTGGCAGAGGTAGTAAACAAATAAATAAATAAGATATTGCAAAACAAGGTTGTAAACCAAAATTGCCGCTTGGTTAAGAATAATGTTAAAGCCGATAAATGCAAAGAAGTCCTCAGCGTACATATTGCTTGGGCCGCCAAGTGCGATAAGGTCGATTATTGTAAGAACAAGCTGCGGCACCGCGTTTATTAAATACATAAGCACAGCGGAGATAAGCATTGCCCTTTGGGCGGGATTTTTAATGCTGACAACCTTAGAAATTCTTTGCGTGCCGTGCATTGTTGAAAGGAACGTGATAAGCGCAATAAGCACACAAGGAAGTAATCTTTCAATGGTAAGGCCGAGTAAGCCAAGGAGCAAATCTATTCCAATGTTTCCTAAAATATCGCCCGTGCTAAGCTCGGTGCCCGAGATGATTTGTACTGCCGCCGTTGCACCGATTTGGAAAAGTGCAGAGAGTAAAAACGAGCCAAGTGCGATAAGCACAGTGGGCCACGCTTCCTTTGCGCGGTATCTGCAAAACGCGTAAATTACTATTGCAAACGCCGTATATTCCGCAACTAAGTCAAAGGCGGTTCTTATGTAATAAAATGCATCGCTGATTATGTCGTTATTCGTGAGCTGATCCACCAAAAACGAGCAGGAAATAAAGAAAACGGAAATACCTGCTGTGACGAAAGCGAGCAAAATTAAAAATTTAGTAGTTCTTTTACTCATAAATCCTCGCAAAAATTTAATATGATTTATTGTATCATAAATAAATAAAAAAATAAAGTAAAATTTTAAATTTTCAACAAAATTTCACAAAACGGAGAAAAATTATGGTAAAAAACGAAGAAATAACCTACGGTGAACTAAAGAATTTTTTAGACGAGCTTTCATTTTTGCATCCCGCGGTGCAGCTCTCCTACATCGGAAGCAGCGTGCTTGGCCGCGAAATTCCGCTTGTAACGTTAGGGGAGCAGAGTGCCGAAAAAAGCGTTTTATACGTTGCCACCCACCACGCCTGCGAAAACGTCTGCACCTCACTCCTTCTAAAATTTTTAGAGGAATACGTTTCCCTTTACGAAAAAAACGGAACAAGCTACCAAATAAATATAAAATGCCTAAACAAAATGCGCAAAATTTATATTGTACCGATGCTCAATCCCGACGGCGTTGAATACCGCTTAAATGGAGTTGGCGAAAATAACCCGATAAAGGACAGAATAATTGCATATAACGAGGGCGAGGATTTTTCGCTTTGGCAAGCAAACGCGCGCGGCGTTGACCTGAACCATAACTATAACGCCTTTTTTGACGAATATAAGCTGCTTGAAAAGGAGCGCGGAATTAGCGCAGGGAAGACGAAATACAGCGGAGAGTATCCCGAAAGTGAGCCCGAAACTGCCGCACTGTGCAATTTTATTCGCTACGTTCTTCCAACGCTTGAGGGGGTGATTTCCTTCCATTCGCAGGGTGAGGAAATTTATTACTCCTCAAGGGGCAAGCTACCCAAAAAGTCCGTACACGTGTCTAAAATTCTACATAAAATGACGAGGTATAACCTGTGTGAGCCAAGCGATACCGCGTGCTACGGCGGTCTTACCGATTATTTAATAACCACCCACGATATTCCCTCGTTTACAGTCGAGTGCGGCAAGGGGAAAAATCCGCTTCCGCCCGCGCAAATCAGTAAAATTTACACAGATATACGCGAAATGCTCTTTACTTTCCCGATTTTGTTCTGAAAACCTATTGAAAAATTTTTCTTATGTGGTAAAATATAACTATATTTTAATTCATTTTGAATTACAGGAGAGAAAAATTATGGAGCTTAAGGGCAAAAAAATCAACTTCCTCGGAGATTCAATTACCGAGGGTCACGGCACAAGCGATTGGGCGACAAAGCCGTATCACCAACTTCTTAAGGTAAATGCAAATCTTGCCGAGGCAAGAAACTACGGTAAGGGCGGCACGAAAATTGCGCGCTTACCCGTTATCACAGATAACCCGTTTGACCAAGATTTCAACCTTCGCGCACCGAATATGGATCTTGACGCGGATATGGTTGTCGTTTTCGGCGGCACAAACGACTACGGTCACGCAACAATTCCGCTTGGCACCTTTGAGGACAAGGACATTCACACCTTCTATGGCGGAATGCACACCCTTTGCAAATACCTCATTGAAACCTACGTTGGTAAGCCGATTGTCTTTATGACCCCATTACATAGATTACAGGAAGCAAAGCTTGATTCCGAGGTTTCAAGACCGCTCAAGGACTTTGTTAACGCGCAAAGAGAGGTTCTTGAATATTATTCAATCCCCACTTGTGACCTTTTTAAGGAAGGCGGTATGCCGGGTAACGTTTGGGCGTGGTGCGAAAAATATATGCCTGACGGACTTCATCCAAATGACGCGGGTCACGAGTTGATCGCGCATAAGCTCCAAAAATTCCTCGAAAACCTTTAATGTGAGGCAGATATGGAATTAAAAGGAAAGAAAATTAACTTCCTTGGCGACTCAATTACCGAGGGCTGCGGCACAAGCTCAAACGAGAACACCTTCGTTGAAATTTTAAGGGAAAAATATCAGCTTGCTGCTGCGAGAAATTACGGCAAGGGTGGGACAAGAATTGCACGTCAAAGCGAAATTAAGGACCCAAACGAGCCGCGAGATCAGGATTTTTTGAAGCGTATGTGGGATATGGACCCCGATGCTGATATAATTGTCGTGTTCGGTGGCACAAACGACTACGGAAACGGTCAAGCGCCGCTTGGCAGTGTTGACGACACAAGTATTTTTACGTTCTATGGCGCAGTGCGCAATCTTTGCGTTGAGCTTATCAAAAAATATCCAAGCGCGACTGTTGTGTTTATAACACCGCTTCACCGTTGGAACGAAAACGGCGGCCTTGGCACTTGGAAGCCCGACGGAGTTGAGCAGCACCCACTGTGCGATTACGTCAAGGCGGTAAAGGAAGCGTGCGAATGCTATTCCGTGCCGGTGCTTGACCTCTTTGGCGCGGGCTCTATGCCTGTGCACGTTCAGCCGTGGCAGGGCATTTATACAACCGACGGACTTCATCCTAATGACGAGGGGCATAAGCTCTTAGCCGATAAGATAGGTAAGTTTTTGGAAAATCTATAAAACAACGGGGGAGAAATTACACTTTTCTCCCCTTATTTTTTGTCGTATAAAAAAATCAAAAAAATTCAAAAAAGGTATTGACAAACCAAATTTAATGTGATATTATATGAGGGCAAAAAACAAAAAATATGTGCGAGTGTAGTTCAATGGTAGAATTCCAGCCTTCCAAGCTGGTCGCGTGGGTTCGATTCCCATCACTCGCTCCATTTTATGTACCCGTAGCTCAGCCGGATAGAGCAACTGCCTTCTAAGCAGTAGGTCGGGGGTTCGAATCCCTCCGGGTACGCCAACCACACCACAGTGGTTCGGGGTCATGCCCATCGCGGTATGGCTATATTACTCTCCTATATGGAGAGCGTACTTTGGTGGGTGTAGCTCAGCTGGTTAGAGCGTCAGATTGTGGCTCTGAAGGCCGTGGGTTCGAATCTCATCATCCACCCCATAAAAAATTCCCGTTCTTGTGAACGGGAATTTTTTTATCCATTGCAAAGCAATGGCATATCATCACCCGTCAGCGTGTATCTCATCACCGAAGGTGTATATCACCACGCCTCAGCGTGCATATCATCTGTCTTTGTTTTATGTGCCTTTTTGCGTTTAATCAAAAAATAAAAAATACTTGACAATTATTCCTAATTTATGTTATTATATTAATATAAAGCATTTAATTATAAGGAGAGAAAAAATGAAAAAGAAGCTTTTACTAACACTTGCGATTGTGTCAATGCTTGCTTGCATTTTTGCAATTTCAGTGAGCGCAAAAACTGTAACAACCCTTGATGGCAAAGAAGTTACGGTTACAACCTATGACGATGCACCAGCAAGGACTAACATTGTAATCAGCACCGACGACGTTGTCGTTTTTGACGACGGCTTTTGCTGCCCGACGGGCTACGTTTTTAAGGATCAAAATTCAATTTCAAAGGGCAAATGGGGTGGCCCATCGATAGCGAGCGCGTTTGATTTTTCCTACGTCAACAAAAAAACAGGCAAAACCTATACGTTTGATAACGTGGTTGAGCTTGATTTTCCGCAGGGCCTTACAACCATCGGCGATTATTTGGCGCATAAGGTAACAAATCTTAGAAGAGTATCGCTTCCCGACTCGGTTGTGAATCTTGGCGGATGCACCTTCCAGGAAACATCAAACCTTGAAGAATGTACCTTTGAGCATAATGAAAACTCGGGTCTTACAATTATTTCAACGTATATGTTCTGCAATACTGCAATCAAGGCAATTTCAATTCCCGATTGCGTTACTACAATAAAGGGAGAAGCGGCATTTTCGACA
Source organism: Eubacteriales bacterium (assembly GCA_045660785.1). Taxonomy (GTDB): domain Bacteria; phylum Bacillota; class Clostridia; order Oscillospirales; family CAG-272; genus RGIG2000. The sequence goes on from JAZREL010000054.1 coordinate 32,234, forward strand.
TGCTCAAATCTCGGCGCGGTATATCTTCCAAAGAGCTTAACAACTATTCAGGGCGGCGCACAAGGTAAGGCAACCTTCGATGCCTGCAACAATATGTATTTTGTAAATGAGCCGTTTACATATGATAACATCCCCGAAAAGCCCGAGGTTTACTATTTCCCCGCAAACTTTTCATCTATCAGTGACCAATGTATTTTCAGACAATGCAATAACCTAAACAGCGTTATGGTGTTTGATACCGCAATGACCTCGATACCGAATATCTATACCTTCCAGGGCAGCTCTAATTCTACGGTGGTTTTCCTTGGCAATATGACAGAGGTTGATGCAAAGTATTGGGGTAGCGTAAAAACAATTTATTTTGCAAACAAAGCCGACCTTCAAGCAAGCGATATTGCAACCTTGACGGGCTCACAAACCAAATATTACTGCAACGCCGAGGGCAACACAAATCACCTTTATCTTGTAGAAGAAAACACTGCCCCAACCTGTCTTTTAGCCGGTGTTAAGGGATACGCGTGCTTCTGCGGTGTGGCAAGTGATGCGGCAGAAACAATCCCTGCACTCGGACACGAGAAAAACGCGCTCCTTGCAAAATACTTTGCTGAGGTAAACGGCACACTTGATTACTATAACGATATGGTAACGGAGCATAGCTGTACACGCTGTACTGAAACAGTATTCGGCACAGAAAAGGACACAGCTCTCTTTACTAAGAAGGGCTATTCATATTCACAATTTGATTCAAGCTCATTCTCATATACAATTTACGTAAACGCAGACGCAATTAAGTCATATAACGCTGAGCTTCTTTACGGTATAGTTGTTAGCGCAAACGTAAACGGCGCACCAATCAGCTATCTTGACGGCAAAATTTCACACGACGACAAAACGATAGCAATTGAATTCCAAAACACCTCCGTTGCATATTCAATTATTACCGCTAAATTAACTAACGTTGATGCAACAACTGAGCTTCATATGTCTGCTTACTGTGTAGATAACGGCGTAGTTTCATACCTCGGTCACGACGCTGTAAACGAGGTTGCAGAAACAATTTCACACGAAATTCTTCTTACAAAATACCCAAGCGGTAAAGAGGAATAAAAACGAAAAACACAAAAAAGTCGCACCCCGTGTGCGGCTTTTTTTATAAATTGCCCCAAAATCGCATTAAAAAAGAAAAGCCGACCGTTTTGGTCGGCTTTTATGGTGGATAGATAAAATAATGCGGGGCAAACGCCTTATTTTATAACGACGGAGTATGCGCCCATTTCAAGGTAGCGGTATTCAAACAAATCCATATCTATTTGAAAGGTACCACCCGCAGGACTTGAAAGTGTTACGGTATTGTTTTCCGAATCATAACCGCAAAGCACCATACAAGCCATGTTGGACTTCAAATAAAGCTCCTTGCCATCGACTATCCAAATGCGAGAAATTGACGGGGTAATATCAAAATCCTCGCATGCCCATACAATTGGTAAATTGCCCTGACTTAATTCGTAGTAAAGCTCGTTTACGCTTTTTTTAGAGTAGTCATAAGCTGATTGTGTGCCGCCGTTTGCGCTGATAAACTTTTTCGCGGCATTTATAATAACGGGCGGCAAGCACCCATAGGAGTTGTAGGTATCTCTTGGATTTCCCACGTTTGCCACGTTAAAATCGGTGTAGCCAACAGGGCCCTTGTCAAGGTAAAGGTCGCAAAGCTCGCACTTGTCAACGCGGTAGCCAAGGTTTTTCAGCACCATTGCAAGCGCGGTTACCTCATCACCGCTCGGAAGCTCGGGAAACTGCGAAATATGCTCAATTTCCAATACCTTTTTCGGTGGTATTTTACCAAATGCTTCGCTTGCTAAGGCACTTCCTTTAAGCACAAGCGTCCTTGGCGTTACACCCTCGCCCGATTTTATATCGGCATCAAGCTCGGCAAAAAAGTCAATTACTACGTCCTCACTCGCTTCATACGAGGCGGTGTACGTGCAAATAAGGTTGGAGCTGCCTATAACCGTGCCGACAAAAAACTCCGTTCTTTCACCGTTTATCTCTAAGTAGCCGTTTCGTGCATTCGTTATAGTGTTCGGCGTGTCAAGGTAAAGCTCCGCGGCTAAATATAGCGTTTTCTCCCCCTCGTTTTTTAAAACCGTCCACTCGCACCGAAGGGAGCTTTCATATAAATATTCGCTCAAAATTGTGCCGCCTGCGGAAATTGTCGCCTTTGGCATCTCACCCGGCTCACTCGGCGCTTCGGTTTTGTTTTCATCGTTTTCATCCTTGTCTGTGCGAAAGGCATCACTTGCGTGTACGTAAAATACCGTTGCGCAGGCAACACAAATTACAATCAAAATGATACAAGATAAGTATTTTGTAAATCCCTTTTTCATTTTTTCCTCCTTAATGCCCAAATGCAATTTATGCACATGGCTGCAATTCATTTTAACGCTGCATATTCATTATAGAGGAAAAAATTACCGTTTCAACGAAAAGAGATTGACACAAAAACCGACCAAACGACATTCTGACACCAACCGACAGACAAAGGTGTCGAAGTATATGAAAAAATTGCAAAATAATGCGATGAATAATCACTGCAAAACTTGAATTTTATATCAGTTTGTGATATACTTACAATGTATTACTATGCACCGAGGTGTCTTATGAGTATTGAAGAAAGAATAAACCATTTAAGAAAGCTTATTGCATATCATTCAAAAAGATATTACGAAAACGACGCGCCTGAAATTTCGGACTTTGAGTACGATAAAATGTTTGAGGAATTGAAATCACTTGAGGAAGCAAACCCCGAGTATTACAGCCCAACCTCACCGACACAGAGGGTCGGCGGACGCGCGCTTGATAAGTTTGAAAAGGTTAAGCACGAGGTCAAAATGGCAAGCTTAACCGACGTTTTCAGCTACGACGAGCTTCGCGATTTTATAAAGCGCGTAAAAAGTGAGGTAGGCGAGGATACGGAATTTTCGGTTGAGCCGAAAATTGACGGTCTTTCCGTTTCGCTGAAATATGAAAACGGTGCGCTTACAGTTGGCGCAACACGCGGAGACGGCACAACGGGTGAGGACGTTACAGCTAACGTAAGAACAATTCGCTCAGTACCGCTTACGCTTAACGAAAACGCCTCGGTTACCGTGCGCGGCGAGGTTTATATGCCTCATAAATCCTTTGAAAAGCTAAACCGCGAAAAGGAAGAAAACGGCGAAAACCTTTGGGCAAATCCAAGAAACGCGGCGGCAGGGTCACTCCGTTGCCTTGATTCCAAGGAAACTGCAAAGCGCGGCCTTGACATCTTCGTTTTCAATTTCCAAACGGGAGAAACAAGCGCAAAAACTCACAAGGAAACAATAGAGGAAATTAAAAATCTCGGCTTCAAAACAATTCCGCTTTTATACGTCGGCAAGGACGAGGACGAAATTATAAACGCGGTTGAAAAGCTTGGCGAAAACCGTCCGCTCCTTGATTACGATATAGACGGAACGGTAATTAAGGTTAATTCACTTGAAAAAAGACGTGAGCTTGGTGAGGGCACGTCAACGCCGAAATGGGCGGTTGCATATAAATTCCCACCCGAGCAGAAGAAGACGAAGCTTCTTGACATCGAGGTTCAAATCGGCAGAACGGGCGTGCTTACCCCTAACGCGGTTTTGGAGCCCGTGAAGCTTGCAGGCACCGTCGTTTCTCGCGCAACGCTCCACAATATAGATATAATTAAGGAAAAGGACATTCGCATTGGCGACACGGTTATAGTTCAAAAGGCAGGCGATATTATTCCCGAGGTTGTCGGAAGCGTTAAAGAGGCGCGCACAGGCAACGAGGTGCCATACCAAATGCCCGAAAGATGCCCGTCGTGCGGCGGCATACTTGAATACGACGATGCGGACGACTTTATAGACGACGGCGAGGACTTTACCTTGGGCGCACTCCGCTGCACAAATCCGTCGTGCCCGGCACAGCTTGAAAGAAACATCACCCACTTTGCATCGAAAAAGGCAATGAACATTGAGGGCGTTGGCGGCAAGCTTGTAAAAGCATTTTTGGAAAATCAGTTAATTTCCGACCCGTCGGATTTATACTATCTTACAAAGGATGACGTATCTCGCCTTGACCGTATGGGTGAAAAGAGCGCGCAAAACTTCATAAGCTCAATTGAAAGCTCAAAGGAAATGGGTCTTGCACGCCTTATTTACGCACTTGGAATTCGCCATATCGGTGAGGTTGCATCAAGTGAGCTTGCATCTAAATTCGGCTCAATTGACGCGCTGTTTTTGGCAACCGAGGAGGAAATTAAGGAAATAGGCGATTTCGGTGACGTAATGGCGAAAAGCGTGGTTGATTTCTTTGGCCGCGCGGAAACGAAATATATAGTTGAGCGCTTAAAGAACGCAGGCGTTAAAACAAGCGAGGAGGTAAAGGAGCTTTCAAACGAATTTGAGGGCTTAACCTTCGTTTTAACGGGTACACTTGAAAATATGACGCGCGACGAGGCGGCGGAAATGATAAAAGCACGAGGCGGCAAGGTTTCCTCGTCTGTTTCCGCAAAAACAAGCTACGTTTTGGCAGGTGAGGCGGCGGGCTCTAAGCTCACCAAGGCACAAGCACTCGGCGTTAAAATAATAGATAAGGAACAGTTTTTAGAAATGTGCAAATAAGCACGAAAGCAGGGAGGGAGAAAATGCTTGAGATAAGTAATGGCGCACGCTTGGCGCTTAAGCTTTTGCACAAAAGCGGCTACGAGGCGTACTTGGTTGGCGGCTGTGTGCGCGATATGTTAATGGGCGTGCGCGCTCACGATTTCGATATAACGACAAGTGCAACTCCCGACCAAATGCTGGAGGTCTTTTCGGGCTACAAAATTATAGAAACGGGCATAAAGCACGGCACGGTAACGTTTGTTTACGAAAGAGAACCGATTGAAATTACAACGTACCGTATAGAGGGCGAGTATAAGGACAACCGACACCCCGAGGCGGTGGAGTTTACCACAACCCTTGATTGTGACCTATCTCGTCGCGATTTTACGATAAACGCGCTCGTCTATAACGAAAGAGAGGGCGTAAAGGACCTCTTTGGCGGTCTTGCCGATATAAAAAACAGAGTTATCCGTGCAATAGGCGTGGCGGAAAACCGTTTTCGCGAGGATGCCTTGAGAATTTTGCGCGCTATGCGCTTTGCATCAACCCTTGGCTTTGAGATTGAAAAGGAAACGCTTGCGGCTATGATAAAGTGCGCGCCGCTCCTTCACAACATTTCGGGCGAGAGAATAAGCACGGAAATAAACAAAATGCTCGTTGGCAAAAACGTGGGCGGCGTGCTTCGCTCCTGCCACGAAATTCTTGCGGAAATTTTGCCCGCGGTTAAAGAAATGCACGGATTTTTACAGCACTCCAAATACCATATTTACGACGTTTGGGAGCATACTGTGCGCACGGTTGAAAATATCGAGCCGATAGCGCATCTGCGCTTAACAATGCTTCTTCATGACTCGGGTAAGCCGAAAACCTTCACAATGGATGAAAACGGCGCAGGGCATTTTTACGGTCACGGCGCGGTCAGCTGTGAAATTGCAAGAGAATTTTTAAGTAAGTATAAGTACGATAATTTCACTAAGGAACGCACCCTTGAGCTTATAAAAATCCACGATACACCGATTGAGCTTGACAAGATTTTTATTAAAAAGCGAATAAACCGCCTTGGAAAGGATACTTTTTTTGACCTCTTAAAGGTGAAAAGAGCAGACAATCTTGCACAAAGCCCGTGGCATCGTTGGACTGACAAGCTTGATAAGATGGAAGCGCTTGCAAATGAAATTGTAAACGATGACTGCTTCACCCTCGCCGCTCTTAAAATCAGTGGAAATGATCTGATTTTGCTTGGATTTATGGGCAGGGAGATTGGACAGGCACTTAATTTACTTCTGAATGAGGTAATCGAGGAAAAAATCGAAAATGAAAAAGATGCTCTTATAAAAAGAGCCAAGGAAATATTAGGAGAATGACAATGAACGTTAAAATTGAGATCGTAAACGAAAACAAGGCGATTGTAACGGCGGAAATCGACGCAGAAGCGGTTGATAAATCAATAGAAAACGCCACCCTTGCTATCTACAAAAAGGAAAATGACGGCAAGGAGCCGACTGACGAGGAAAAATCAAAAATACTTGAAGAAAAAAAGGCGGAAATATACGGCGCGGCAACTCAAATGCTGGCAAGCGATGCGCATTATAACGCGGTAACGATGAATCGCATTCAGCCCGCTTCCTATCCCGAAATAGATACAAAAGGAGCACTTGAAGCAGGCAAGGGAATTACAATGGTTATTTCCTTTGACATTGTGCCAAAGCTCCACCTTGGCAAATATATCGGCGTCGAGGTTACAAAGCAAGCAACCGAGGTTACAAACGATGAGGTAAACTCCCTTGTGCGCTCCGAGCTATATGCTAAAAAGCAGATTATAGCAAAAAGCACCCCCGCCGTGCTTGGCGATACGGTTGTTATCGACTTTGAGGGCTTTGTTGACGGTGTGGCATTTGATGGCGGCAAGGCAGAAAAATATTCATTAAAGCTCGGCTCGGGCACGTTTATTCCCGGCTTTGAGGAGCAGCTTGTTGGCAAGGTGGCAGGCGAGGAAACGGACGTTTTGGTGAAATTTCCCGAGCAATATACACCTGAGCTTGCAGGCAAGGATGCGGTATTTAAGATAAAGGTTCACGCCGTTCAAGAGGAGAAAATCCCCGCACTTGACGATATTACCGTAAAGGAAATCTCGGGCGGCGAATTTAATACGGTTGCTGATTACCTGGAAGCAAAGAAATGCGAGCTTTTGAAGAAAAAAGAGGACGAGGCGGAAAACGCGCTTGCAGGTGAGCTTTTCAATAAAATTTGCAATGATTCATATGCAAACATTCCCGACTCAATGGTTGAAAACGCACTTGATGCAGATATTAAAAACCTTGAAAAATCCGCGCAAGCATACGGCATTGACGTTGACACGCTTCTTATGTACAGTGGCGCACCGTCACTTGATGCATACAAGGAAGCAAAGCGCGCGTACATTAAGAATGAAATCATTTTCTCCCTCGCCATAGAAGCAATTGCAAGCGCGGAAGGACTTTTGCCAACTCCAAAGGACGTTGAGGAGGCATACACCGCCGAGGCAGAAAAAATGAGCGGAGAGGGAACTGTCGAAGAAAAAGCGGCAGAATTAAAAAAGAAGCACCACCCATCCGAGATAGCAAGCTACCTAATGGGACAAAGAGTGCTTGAATTCGTTAGAGCAAAGGCGATTATAAAATAACAAATCAAAAAGGAGCAACCGAGGTTGCTCCTTTTGAATTTTAATGGTTTTTATTATCTTTTGTCAATTTGATATGTAGGAACAAGTCCCTTAACAAGCTCCTTCATTTCGCCGCTTTCCTTGTATGCCTCGCTGTAAAGCTTATCAAGTGTGGCAAAAAGCTTGTCCTCATCAATTTCAAGTGGCTTTCCGATGCTGATTTTGTCGTTGGCTGTTTTGGTCAGTCCCTCCTCAGCCATCAGTCGCTCCTCGTAGAGCTTTTCGCCCGGGCGCAATCCCGTAATTTTGATATCAATATCCTTGTACGGCTCGTAGCCCGAAAGCTTAATGAGGTTGATTGCGAGGTCGTAAATCTTAACCTGCTCGCCCATATCAAGCACGAAAATTTCACCGCCGTTTGCACTTGCGCCTGCTTGCAAAACAAGACTTACCGCCTCGGGAATGGTCATAAAGTATCTGATAATATCGGGGTGTGTAAGAGTAACGGGGCCACCCTCCTCAATTTGTCTTTTGAAAAGAGGAATAACGCTTCCGTTTGAGCCAAGCACGTTGCCGAAGCGAACCGCAACAAAGCAGGTCTTTGAGCGCTTTGCATATGCTTGAATAATCATTTCGCAAATTCTCTTTGTTGCACCCATAATATTGGTTGGGTTAACCGCCTTGTCGGTTGAAATTTGAACGAATTTTTCAACGCCGTACTTGTCCGCCGCCTTAACAACCTTGTAAGTGCCGATAACGTTATTTTTAACCGCCTCGTTAGGTGAGGTTTCCATAAGCGGAACGTGCTTGTGCGCCGCCGCGTGGAAAACTATATTCGGACGGTAGGTTGCAAACACGTGGTCCATTTTTTTACTGTCGCGCACAGATGCGATAAGAGTGAGAAGATTAAGATTAGGCATTTTGCGCTTAAGCTCCTGCTCAATATCATATGCGTTGTTTTCATAAATATCAAGAATAATAAGCTGCTTTGGATTGTGGTTTGCAATTTGTCTGCAAAGCTCACTTCCTATCGAGCCGCCACCACCCGTAACAAGCACAACCTTGTTTTCGATGTAGCCCGCAACCTCGTCAAGATTTGTGTGGACAGGATCTCTGCCAAGGAGGTCGTTTACGTCAACGTTACGAAGCTTTGAAACCGAAACCTGACCGTCAACAAGCTGATAAAGTCCGGGCAAAATTTTAACCTCGCATTTCGCGTTAACGCATTTTGCACTGATTTCCTTAATTGCCTTAGCGCTTGCGCCGGGAATAGCAATAATAATTAATTTTACGTCGTGCTTGCGTACAATTTCCTCAACCTCGTCAGTCGTTCCAAGCACACGTACACCTAAAATTGTGGAGTGAAGCTTAACGGGGGCGTCGTCAAGGAAGCCAACCGCACGGTAATTAATTTTGTCCGAGGATTGAATTTCACGTAAAATCATCGTTCCCGCTGAGCCCGCACCAACGATAAGCACGTTTGGCTTTTCGTCGCTTCTTGTGTTGGTTGCTTTAAATTTTACAAAGAGAAGAAGTCTGTAAAGTGAAATTGAAAACGAGGAAAGCACGAACACAAATGCGGTGAGCATAAGCGCCCAACCCCAACACGTTCTTAGGTCGGATGCCAAAAGAAGCGTTAATACGTTTGAGAAAAGCAAAATTGACGAAATTAAGCCAAGCTTTACAATTTCGTTAATGCTTACGTTTTTAAATGACGTGCTGTGAAGCTTAAACACAAACACAAGAGCTATGGAAGCGATTTCACCGATTATGATAGGGAATAACGCATAGCTGAAAAATCCGTCGAGTGTGTCAAATACCACAAGTGATGATAAAATAGCGGCAACTAAATAGGAGCCGAAAAGAGATAAAACAGCATATAATGCCTTCAAAAGGCGAAGCTTAGAAAACTTATGCACGATGTCCTCCAAAGAAATTCGATAATTTTATTATACATATTTAAAATGGACTTGTCAACAAATAAATAAAAATAATGATAAAACCACTTGAAAACACGCAAAGAATGGTGTATTATTAATATGTATAAGTATTATTTATTATCTTGCCGACGGACTTTTTCGTCGGCGAAATGGAGGAAATATGGCTTTTTTTGAGCTTGACACGCAGGTTGAATCAGGCGTTGATATAAGAGTTTTTGGCGTTGGCGGTGGCGGAAATAACGCGCTTAACCGTATGATCGCATCAAATATAAAGGGTGTTGAATTTATCGCCGTAAACACAGACAGACAAGCACTTGCAAGATGTACGGCATCAAGACAAATTTGTATAGGTGAGCAAACGACGAAGGGCAACGGTGCAGGTGCAGACCCTCAAAAGGGTGCTATGGCAGCAGAGGAAAGCATTGAGGAAATCAAGGCGGCAATTGAAGGCGCGGACATGGTGTTTATCGCAACCGGTATGGGCGGCGGCACAGGCACAGGTGCGGCTCCAATCGTTGCAAAAATTGCCAAGGAAATGGGCGTTTTGACGGTCGGTATCGTTACAAAGCCGTTTAAGTTCGAGGGCCCGAGAAGAATGGCACAGGCGGAGCGCGGTATTGCTGAAATTTCAAAGCACGTCGATTCCCTTGTTATTATTCCAAACGAAAGATTGAAGGAAATTTCCACGGAAAAAATCACACTTGTTAACGCGTTTGAAATCGTTGACGATATTTTAAGATACGGCGTTCAAAGCATATCCGACACAATTAACTTCGCAGGATATATCAACCTTGACTTTGCCGACATTTGCTCCGTTATGAAAAATGCAGGCCTTGCTCATATGGGCATTGGCGAGGCGAGCGGAGAAAATAAAACGCTTGAGGCAACCAAAAAGGCAATTGCAAGCCCACTTCTTGAAACCTCAATTGAGGGCGCAACGGGCGTGCTTCTTAACTTTACAATAGGCAGAGACGTTGCACTTGACGAAACGGACGAGGCGGCAAGCATGGTTGCTGAGGCGGCTTCCGCAAACGCCAATATCATTTGGGGCTTCAGTATTGACGAATCCTTTGAAAACACCGTAAGAGTTACAATTATCGCGACCGGCTTTGACAGAAAGAAGCCCGTTAAGGTCTTTGAGGACGACGGCGAGATTAATATTTCTCCAATAAGAATAAAAATCGATGAGAACGATGAGGAAAACATCCAAATCAAGCCGGCGCCTCAAAAGCTGACTCCCGTATATTCTCATGACGAGTCCGACTCCGAGATTGACGATATACTTAACATAGTTAACCGCTCGCGCAAAAAGCCCGTTAAGGACGATTTTACCAAGCAATATTAAAACAAATTACGCATCGGCGTGTGCATTTTAGTGCATTTTGTCGGTGCGTTTTGTGCGCTTAATATATTATTTATATAAAATTTGGGTAAAATAACTCAAAATTTATATAGAATTGATAAAAAATGCTCAAAAAAGCACATCACTTTGACGCTTCTTTTGTGCAAAAGGTAGAAATTCGCCACGCGGAAAGCAATTTCTTGACAATAAGATACTCAAGTGTTATAATACAACTGTGTGCGAATGCGGTAAAGCTATAACTATGCCAAAATGCATTTGCATACAAGATACATCGTGCCTAAAGGCACCGACGTATAAACATTTATTCTATAAAGAAGGAGGAACGAAATGCCAACCTTTAATCAGCTCGTTAGACAGGGTAGAACAAACAAGACTTACAAGTCAGTAACCCCAGTTCTTCAAACAGGTTTTAACACATTGAAGAACAAGTCAATCGACCAAAGCGCTCCCCAAAAGAGAGGCGTATGTACGAAGGTTACAACAACCACACCAAAGAAGCCAAACTCAGCTCTCCGTAAGATCGCAAGAGTTAAGCTCACAAACGGTATGGAAGTAACATCATACATCCCAGGTATCGGACACAATCTCCAAGAGCACTCAGTTGTTCTTATTCGTGGAGGAAGAGTTCGTGACTTGCCAGGTTGCCGTTACCACATCATTCGTGGTACGCTTGACGCACAAGGTGTTGCAAACCGTAACCAAAGCCGTTCTAAGTACGGCGCAAAGCGTGCAAAGAAGAAATAATTCTTGCACAAGGTAACATAAAAGTAATTTTTATCGTAGTTCCTAACTTTGTAGCTGAAATAAATGTTTATTTGTCAGTGACACTTGTAAAGGACACGACGGGAGAATTTCTTTCGAGTACCAATGATATCATATAATTAATGAAGGAGGGAAGAAAAGTGCCAAGAAGAGGTCAAATTTCCAAAAGAGATGTATTGCCAGATCCACTTTACGGCTCAAAGCTCGTAACAAAGCTCATCAATAACATCATGCTCGATGGTAAGAAGGGTGTTGCTCAAAAAATTGTTTACGATGCATTTAAGCTCGTTGAAGAAAAGACAGGCGAAAACGGTCTTGACGCGTTTGTGGCAGCTCTTGAAAACGTAATGCCGGTTTTGGAGGTTAAGGCTCGCCGTGTAGGCGGTTCTAACTACCAAGTACCAATGGAAGTAAGAGCAGAAAGAAGACAAACACTCGGTCTTCGTTGGATAACCGTTTATTCAAGAAACCGTGGCGAAAAGACAATGGCTGAAAGACTTGGAGGCGAAATCCTTGATGCTAAGAACAGCATGGGCGGAGCTTACAAGAAGAAAGAAGTAACACACAGAATGGCTGAAGCTAACAAGGCTTTTGCACATTACAGATATTAATAGTCACCCGTACTATTTGAAAGGAAAAAACACAGATGCCAAGAGAATATTCACTTGAAAATACCCGTAATATTGGTATTATGGCGCACATTGACGCAGGTAAGACCACTACTACAGAGCGTATTTTGTTTTACACAGGTAAGACACATAAGATAGGTGAAACTCACGAGGGTTCTGCAACAATGGACTGGATGGAGCAGGAGCAGGAAAGAGGTATTACAATTACCTCCGCTGCTACAACTTGCTTCTGGTCAGGTTCAGCTAATCAGTACCCCGCTACACGTATCAACATTATCGACACACCTGGTCACGTTGACTTTACAGTAGAAGTACAACGTTCACTTCGTGTTCTTGACGGTTCCGTTACCGTTTTCTGTGCTAAGGGTGGCGTAGAACCTCAGTCTGAAACTGTTTGGAGACAGGCAGACGAGTATGGCGTACCACGTATGGCATACGTTAACAAAATGGACATCATGGGCGCAGACTTCTACCGTGTTGTAGGCATGATGAAGGAGCGTCTCCATGCAAATGCTGT
>JAZREL010000055.1:0-10554 GCA_045660785.1 Eubacteriales bacterium
GGCTCAATAAAGCCCTCAGCCACCAAAAGGTCCGCCCTGTGTGCGATTTTGCTGATTTCACACCTTCCGCCCGATGGCAAAATTCCTATATCAACGAGGTTTTCTCTCTCGTCACAATCGTGAACGTAAATTTCCTCGTTATCAACGATTTCGTCACCGAATTTCGCCCTTAATTCATCCTTGGTTGTGCCTCTGTGGCATCCCGTTGCTATCAAAATTGTGATTTTGGCATCGGGCGCGCCCTCTCTGATTTCCTTTAGCATTGGCGGAATAATAAGCTTGCTTGGCACAGGACGGGTGTGGTCACTTGCTATAATAACGATATTCTTCTTCCCCTTGGCAAGCTCACAAAGGCGTTTTGTGCCTATGGGATTTTTCATCGCCTCCAAAACGAGCTCTGCCTCACTGTTTTTCGGCTCGTAGGTATTTATTGAGGACTCCAAAACGCCCACAAGCTCGTTTTCATCAAACGAGTATTCTATTTCTTCTTTTCCGTACGGAAACAAAACCTTTTCCATTTGCTTCTCCTTCGATACTAATAAGCTATTTTGCTTTTTATGCTATTATATCACAACCGCCGCCCCCCTTGCAAGTGTGATATTTCTGTTTTTTCGACACATTTTGTGAGAAAATGTAAAGGTTCTTTTTCCTAAATCTTAATTTTTTGTTAAATATAACAATATAAAATAATAAAGTAAGCTATTGACTTTTTGAGCGCATATTATTATAATATATGTGTGTTTTTGTATTTTTCTGTTTTATTCTGTCGAAAACGACACTATATCACCAAGAAAAATCACATTTTACACAAGCGACAGCTTACGCTTGTGAACAAAACAAAAAACGAGAGGTTTTATTTATGAAGGATTTTGTTATTTTAGCTGACTCAACCTGCGATATTTCTGAGGAGGCACGTGGCGACATTGGAATGGTTGACTACATCCCCGGCCACGCACACTTTAGCGACGGACGAGATATTATAACAAGACTCGACTGGAGCGAAATTTCACGCGAGGAATACTACAAGGCGCTTTCAAACAAGAAAATCAAGGTTACAACTGCGCCACCGTCCCCTGCTGAATTCTACGATGCATTTGAAAAATATGCAAAGGACGATATCGGCGTTATCTCTATTTCTCTTTCATCTAAAATTTCATCTACATACAACTTTGCCAAGAATGCGGCAAACGAGGTTATGAAAAACTACCCCAATGCAAAAATTCACTGCGTTGACTCGTACCGTATGTCGGGCGCTATTGGTCTGCTCACCTACTATGCCTTCAAGATGAAGGGCGAGGGAAAGAGCTTTGAGGAAATTGTTGAATGGCTCGACACTAACAAGGTTAGAGTTCACCAAATGGGCCCTATCGACGACCTTATCTTCGTTGCACGCCGCGGCAGAATTTCAATGGGCAAGGCGATTTTAGGCAGCTTTGCGGGCGTTAAGCCAATGGGCGACTGTAACGCGGACGGCTACACCACCGTGCTTACAAAGGCAAAGGGAATTAACAAGGCGTTTGATATTACCGTTCAATATATCAAGGAAACAGCAACGGACATTGAAAACCAAGTTTTGTTCATCGCGCACTCAAACAGAGAGCAATATGCTTTAAACCTTAAGGAAAAACTCGCTCCTCTTAACGCTAAGAAGATTTATATATCTGACGTATATTCCGCGTGCGGTGGAAACATCGGCCCCGGCATGATTGGCGTTTACTACCTTGGCGCTCCAATTTCAAGCGACTTGTCGGTTGAAAAGGAAATTATGAGCAAAATCACCGGCAAATAATTAAGATAGGATTTTTTATATGACTTACGTAATAAACGGAAAGAGCTTCCGCGAAATGCTTGATTACGGAATAAAGAACCTTGTCAACAACCGTGACGAGGTTAATGCTCTCAACGTATTCCCCGTGCCTGACGGCGACACGGGAACTAATATGGTTCTCACGCTCCAAAACGGCTTTGCCGCTATGGAGGAGGGCGCTAAGCTCTCGGAGAGTGCAAAAAAATTCGCACAGGCGATTGTTTACGGCGCAAGAGGAAACTCCGGCGTTATTCTCTCGCAATTTTTCAAGGGCTTTGCAGAATGCTTCTGCGCACTTGACGAGGCGGATGCGTTTGCATTTTGCATTGCGCTCAAAAAGGGCGTAAAGTGTGCATACAGCGCGGTTTCTAACCCTGCAGAGGGAACAATTCTTACTGTAATGCGCGAATCGTGCGAGCATACGACGAAAAAGATTTCAAAGGGCAGAATCGAAACGATTGACGAGATTTTTGCTTCCTTGCTTAAGCGCGCAAAAAGCTCTCTTGAAAAAACACCCGAGCTTTTGCCTATTCTTAAATCCGCAGGAGTTGTTGACTCAGGCGGCGCCGGTCTTGTTTACATTTTCGAGGGTATTTGTAAATACCTAAACGGTGAAACGATTGAATTAAGAATTCCAAGCGAAAGAGCGCCCGAGCAGGTTATCGACTACTCTCTTTACAACGAGGATTCAGTTTTCGATTTCGGCTACTGCACGGAGCTTTTGCTTCAAGTTTTGAAGGGCAAGAAGCGCTTTAATTACGAGAGCTTTGTTGAAAAGCTATCGACTCTTGGCGACTCAATTGTCACCTCGTATAACGATGGCAAGGTGAAAATTCACATTCATACAAAGGAGCCCGAGGAGGTATTCTCTCTCGGCCACAAATACGGCGAATTTTTAACCGTTAAGGTTGAAAATATGAGCGTACAGCACAACGAGCTTAAGGAAAACAAGCCACACACGGGAATCAGCGTTTATCAAGACGCGCCAAAGGGCTCATTCTCTGTGCTTTGCGTTGCACACGACACCTCAATGAGAGATTGCTTTATGGATATGGGCGCGGATATTGTCCTTCTTGGTGACCGCCTTTGCCCACCGTCCGCATCTGATTTTGTTGAGGCGTTTGAAAAAACGACGACAAAAACTATTTTCGTATTCTCGAACGGCAAAAACACATATCTTTCCGCTGTTCAAGCATCTAAGCTTTACAGCAAATCAAAAATCGTTGTTATAAATTCAAAATCCGACACGGAATGCTACTCCTGCCTACCGATGATAGACTTCTCCGAAAACGACCACGACGCGGTTGAGGAAGCAATCAACGAAATTATATCGAACATTAAAACGGTGACGGTTTCCGTTTCCGTTAAGGAGTCGGTTTTTGACGGTCAAAAAATAAACGAGGGCGAGCTGTTTTCCTTCACGGGTGAAAAGCTCCTTTCAGTCGGCAGCGACCATATCAGCGTTTCAAAGGAAGCTATCAAAAAGGTTATGGACGAGGAAGAGCGCGACGTTATCACTCTTTTCGTTACCGATAGACTCCCAAGCTCGGTAATTGACGAAATCAGCGAGTTTGTAACAGAAAGCTATATGTACACAGAGCTTGTTACCGTTGAAACAAAAGACGAGTTTTACGATATTGTCATTTCCTTCGAGTAATCAAGGGAAAATCACACTACAAGGAGATATCAATGTTTGACAATCCATTTGTAATAGCAGCGTTTATTTTGCTAATTCTTTTTGCAAGTGCCCTTATCGGCTTTATTTTATATATGATTTGGTACACGGTTGCCGGCTTTATTTTAAGATACGCCGTACTGACAAGAACCAAGAAAACGAAATGGACACACGGCTCGGGCGCGAAAAACCCCGTCACCGAAATGATATACAAGGAAGGCGAGGAGTGGCTTGAGAAAAACAAGCAATATAAGAAGGATTTACACATTGTTAACGATGGGTTGAATCTTTACGGAGAATACTTCGATTTCGGCTTTGATCGCGCGGTTATATTCGTTTCGGGCAGAACAGAGGCATCAAATTACGGCTATTATTTTACTCAACCATATCGTGACTTTGGCTTCAACGTGTTTGTTTTTGACCAAAGGGCGCACGGAAAAAGCGACGGAAAATATAACACGCTCGGCTTTGAGGAGCACAAGGACCTTATTAAGTGGGCGGAGCTTTTGCACAGCGAATTTGGCGTAAAAAGCATTGTTTTACACGGTGTTTGCATCGGCTCATCCTGTTGCTTACAGGCGCTTATCAGCAAGGATGCTCCAAGTTATTTAAACGGTATGATTGCAGACGGTATGTATACTCGCTTTGCAAATAGCTTTAACAACCACTTGACCAAAAAATTCAAGCAGCCATCGTTCCCGACAATGTATGCCGCAGATTTATCCTTAAAGCTTGCAACGGGACATTCGATGAGATACGGTAATATTGACTTTATCGACAAGCTAACAAAGCCAATCCTCTTTATTCACAGCAAGGAGGACCGCTATTCCTTACCTTATATGGCAGATGAGCTCTACGCCAAGGTTCAGCACGAAAACAAAAAAATCGTTTGGTATGACCACGGCAAGCACTCACACCTTCGCCCAACAGACCCCAAAAAATACGATGCGGCCGTTAAGGAATTTTTAGTTGAATATTTCGATAATGCACCTGCCGCTGTAAACGCCTAAATTAAGACAAAGCTAAACAGCAAAAATATGAAAAGAGCAATTCTTATAATTACGGTCCTTTCTCTTTTGCTTCTTGCCTCCTGCTCACGTCCGCACCACGGCGAGGTTTGTGCCGATAGCGACGAAAAAGAGGTAATTTTAAACACAGGTGGGGCTGTTTTATACGTTGTTAACACAGAAGCACGCTCCTATCATCTGCCCTCTTGCTATCAAGCGGACAGAATAAAGGACGAAAATAAGGCGGAAACGTACGACATCAACTTTCTTTCAAACCGCGGCTACACGCCTTGTAAAATTTGTATTGATAAATAATAAAAAGCTCCCCGAGCGATTTGCTCGGGGAGCTTTGTCTATAATGTTGTAGTATCAATTATTCTCTTATGCCAAAAAGCAATTCTCCATAGTCGGGCATCGGCCAGTACTCGCGGGCGGTAAGCTTTTCTGCCTCATCCGCGGTTTTTCTAAGCTCGTTCATTGTTGCAAGCACAACGTCCTCGTATGCTTTTGCCTTCTTATAAGCATCCTTGATTTTAGACACGTCTGCGCGCTTTTCTTCAAGGTCGAGGGTGATTTTATATGCTTGAGTGCAAAGCAAGGAAAGCTTAGCTGCAACCTCTTTTTCGTAGCCGCACTCAACACCAATCTCGCTCTTGATTTTAACTGTCTTTGCAAGGTCCTTGGTGTATTTTGATATAGCGGGAATAATAAGCTTCTTCGCCATATCAATCATTGTAAGCGCCTCGATGTTTATAATCTTTGAGTAGCCCTCAAGCAAGATTTCATATCTTGATTTAAGCTCCTTCTCGCTTAGCACCTTGTTCTTTGTGTAAAGCTCAACGTTCTTTTCGTCAAGCAAGTGAGAAAGTGCATCCGGAGTTGATTTAAGGTTGGAAAGACCGCGTCCCTCCGCTTCTTTAATCCAAGCGTCGTCGTAGCCGTTTCCGTTAAAGAAAATGCGCTTATGATTTCTTATCGTATCGCGAATTAAATTATGAAGCGTTTGGTTGAAGTCCTCAGCGGACGACAAAACGTCGTAAAATTCGTTAAGTATTTCACAAACTGCGGTGTTAATTGCGGTGTTTGTATCGGCGATTGACGCGCCTGAGCCAAGCATACGGAATTCAAATTTATTACCCGTAAATGCAAACGGCGAGGTACGGTTTCTGTCAGAGGTATCCTTCGGGAACTTTGGAAGAATATGAACGCCGACACGCATAACGTCCTTTTCCTTAGAGCCAACCTTTTGATCCTTTTCTATGGCGTCAAGAATTTCAGTAAGCTCCTCACCAAGGAAAATTGAAATTACGGCAGGTGGTGCCTCGTTTGCACCAAGACGGTGGTCGTTTCCTGCGCTTGCAACGGAAATGCGGAGCGCATCCTGATATACGTCAACCGCCTTAATAACCGCGCAAAGGAACAAGAGGAACTGCGCGTTGTCGCTTGGTGTTTCGCCCGGCTCAAGCAGGTTCATTCCTGTGTTTGTGGAGATTGACCAGTTGTTGTGCTTACCGCTTCCGTTTACGCCGTCAAACGGCTTTTCGTGAAGGAGGCAAACAAGTCCGTGCTTTCTTGCAACCTTTTGCATAAGCTCCATTGTAAGCTGATTATGGTCGGTTGCTAGGTTTGTGGTTGTAAATACGGGCGCAAGCTCGTGCTGAGCAGGGGCTGCCTCATTATGCTCGGTCTTTGCAAATACACCGAGTGTCCAAAGCTCGTGGTCGAGATCCTTCATAAAGGATTTAACCTGCGGCTTAATTGTACCGAAATAGTGGTCGTCAAGCTCCTGACCCTTTGGTGGCATTGAACCAAAAAGCGTTCTGCCCGTATAAACAAGGTCGGGGCGCTTGTTGTAGGTTTCCTTGTCAACAAGGAAGTATTCCTGCTCAGGGCCGACAGTTGGCTTAACCGAGGTTACGTCCTCGTGGCCGAAGAGCTTTAATATTTTAAGTGCGCTTTTGCCAAGTGCTTCCATTGAGCGAAGAAGCGGTGTCTTTTTGTCGAGTGCCTCGCCGCCGTATGAGCAGAATGCAGTTGGAATGCAGAGTGCGCCATCCTTTATAAAAGCGTATGAGGTTGGGTCCCAAGCGGTATATCCCCTTGCCTCAAAGGTTGCACGAAGTCCGCCTGAGGGGAACGAGGACGCGTCGCTTTCGCCCTTTACAAGCTCCTTACCTGAAAACTCCATAATAACGGTGGAGTTACTCTTTGGCGTAATAAAGCTATCGTGCTTTTCAGCCGTAATTCCCGTCATTGGCTGGAACCAATGCGTATAGTGGGTTGCACCCTTTTCTATTGCCCAATCCTTCATCGCGCTTGCAATTCTGTTTGCAAGAGATAAATCAAGGCGTTTTCCGTTTTGAATAGTATTTTGAATGGCGTTATAAACGTCCTCGTCAAGACGGGATTTCATAACCTCATCATTAAATACCATAGTGCCGAAAAAGTCAGTTACACTCCTCATAAGCTCTCCTATCGTTACTGCTAAAAGTTTCATAAATATAATATGCAAGCTCGCATAAGTGGGCATACTATACTATTATTATTTGATTATACTATTTATTATTATATTTGTCAAGTAGCATATATTGTGCCAAAACACATATTATTTACACATTTTGTAGATTTTATTTAACTAAAGTATTGAAAAATCCGTAAATTTGTGATATACTGATTTAAATTTTTTGTTTTTTAAGACGAGGTACAAATATGAAATGCCCACATTGTAGTTACGAGGATAGCAAGGTTATTGACTCGCGCCCTGTTGATGAAAACTCAAGCATTAAAAGACGCCGTGAGTGTCTTGGCTGTGGCGCGCGCTTCACAACCTTTGAAATAATAGAAACAATTCAACCGATGGTTGTAAAAAAGGACGGCTCACGCGAATATTTTGACAAGAGCAAATTGCTCAACGGAATTATCAAGGCGTGCCAAAAGCGCCCTGTAAATGCAACACAAATTGCAAATCGCGTAGAGGCGGAGATATTAAACTCGCTTCGCACAGAAATTTCCTCAACTGAAATTGGCGAAATCACAATGAACGAGCTTGTTAAGGCAGACGACGTTGCATACATTCGCTTTGCTTCAATTTACAAGGATTTTTCCGACGTTGAAACCTTCCTTGAGGAATTAAAGAAAATTTCCAAAAATTAACCGAAGGTGGGAAAAACAGACACTCCCCCGCGCAAAAATTCAAAAACCACCAATAAAAAGCACCTTTTTAGGTGCTTTTTCACCCTAACAACGCAAGTCTATGAAAGGAGCTTTTATGAACGTTTACGATTTTGACAGAACGCTGTTCCCAGGCGATTCCTCAATGCACTTTTGGGCGTTTTGCAAAAAGAGATATCCGCTTATATGGTTGCACTCCCCCGCAGGAATAACCAAAATGGGATTATATAAACTAAAGCTCTTTACGTGGGGCGAGGTTATGGAAAAGTTTTTTTCATTTATGAAATATCTGCCCGATAAGGAAAAGATGATTGAGGAATTTTGGGACGAAAAGGTTACCGAAATTTATCCTTGGTACAAGGAAAGACAAAAGGACGATGACCTAATCATTTCCGCAACACCGTATTTTATAATAAAGCCCATTGCCAAGCGCTTGGGCATTAAGCACGTTATTGCAACGGACATGGACATTAACACTTATAAAATAAACGGCATTGACTGTGCAGGAATTGAAAAGGTGAATCGCTTCCGTGCTGAATATCCCGACGGCGAAATTGACGAATTTTATTCGGACTCTTATTCCGATATGCCGCTTGCCGAGCTTGCAAAAAAAGCTTATATGATAGGAAAGCACGGCGAAATAACAAATTGGGATTTTGAAAATAAAAAGGGGCAAAAAAAGAGCGACAGAGTAAACAAGGCGTATAAAAAAGCCGCCTACAAAAAGGCAAAGCGCGAGCTTATCAAAAAGCGCCGCATCCAAAAACGCGAGAAAAAGCGCCAAAATCGCCCGTAAATTCATTCAAAAAGAAAAAAGCTCGAGCATTTTGCTTGAGCTTTTTATTTTAGCCATCAAAAAGCGATAAAAATCCGCTTAATTTCCGTTTAATTATTGAAAATTGCGACCATTTATGGTATCATTAAAATATCGGGCGAAAACAGAATATGCCCTAAGGAGAGAACTATGTTTGATATTGTAAAAGATCCCAAGGTTTGGGAAAGAGTACGTAACGACGAGGCGTTTGCGCGCCACAGAAAAGAGATAAAGGCAGACTACGACAACGCCTTCAAGAAAAGACCTCGCGCTCGCGATGCTTGGGAGGTTTTAGAGTTCCCGAATACAAAGGGACAGGGCTCTGACACGTTCCGTCAGCTTCAATCAAGTGCACTTATGTCGCTTATCTACCCTGACAACGAGGAATATTTCAGATCCTTGGTTGAAACCGTTTGGGAAATTTGTAACGAATACACTTGGGCGCCGCTCGGTCACTACAACAGCTACTACGACAGAACGCCAAAGGACTTTGACCCGGGTCTTATCGATATTTTCGCCGCTTCCCTCGCTTTTTCTATGGCGGAGGTAAGATATATTTTCAAGGACAGATTCCCAAAGCTTCTTAACGACAGAATTTCATACGAAATCAGACGTCACACAATCGAGCCATTTAAGACAAGAAAGTTCTTCTGGGAAACACACAACAACAACTGGACTGCCGTTTGTGCAGGCGCGGTTGGCGGTGCTATCATGTACGAGGACCCTGAGGAATTCAAGCGTCAGCTTCCTCGCTTAGAGGCGGCTATGCAATGCTACCTTGACAGCTACGACGATGACGGTATGTGCGTTGAGGGCACAGCTTATTGGGGCTTTGGCTTTGGATTTTTTGCCGTTTACGCAACACTCCTACGCGAATTTTCAAACGGAGAGTACGATTGGCTCAAGAATCCTAAGGTTAAATCCATTTCTCAATTTATGCAAAAAATGCACCTTCAACCAAACGTGCTTGCCAACTTTAGCGACGTTAACGCAAGGGAGGGCTATTGGGTAGGTCTTCCTCATATGATGAAGAATTACTATGGCGACGACATTGACAAGCTTCCTTTGGAGCAAGCGACGATAGTTGCATATTGCCACTGGGCATTTGCGGTTCGTTCAACAGTTTATTTCAACCCCGATTACGTCTCCGACATTCTTCCAAACTGTGAATATTACGCTAATGAATCAAGCTTCTTTACAAAGCGCACCGATGATTACGGCTTCATTTTGAAGGGCGGTAACCAATGGGAAAGCCACAACCACCAAGACGTTGGCTCATTCATTCTTGCGCGCCACAACAAGCAAATTTTCTGCGATTTCGGCTACATAGGCCCAGGCAACTGGCCCGGATATTTCGGCAAGGAAAGAAACACCTATTTCCAACCGTCCTCATTCTCGCACAACGTTCCTTACTTCAACGGTAAGGGTCAAGGCGGCGACTGGGAGGGCAAGGCAAGAGCCGTTTATGACAAGGACACAAAGGTTCTTTATATGGACTTCACTCACGGCTACGACGTAAGAAACGTGCACACCACGCTTAAAAAGGCAGAGCGCCGCTTTAAGATGGAGGATGATTATATCGGAATTCACGACTCGTACGAATTCGACGAGAAAGCGACCATTACCGAGCGCTTTGTTTCAAGAATTAAGCCCCGCGTTGAGGGCAACATCGCCTACATCGAGGACGTGCGCGTAATTTGCGAATGCGACGCAACCTTGAACGTGGTTGAGCAGCCATTTGTTGACTTCTTGCCCGACGAAAACGGCAACCACAACAAAATTTGCTACCTCCTTGACTACACCTTAAACGGCGACAACACCGAATTCAAAGCAACCATCGACTTCAAGGGCTAACCCCAAAAACCGCAAAACAAACAACAAAACGGCACTCTTCAGTGCCGTTTTTTATTTACAGAAAAACCCCCAAGCCGAGTGGCTTGGGGGTTCTCTATATAAAAGCTGTTATGCTTTCATATTGAATTGATATTTGCCAATTTAGTTAGGCAAGATTAGTTTGCGTAAGCATATACAGCTTCACCGTAGAGGTAAAGAGCTCTTAAGAAGTCTCTGAGTGCTGTAT
>JAZREL010000056.1:0-5242 GCA_045660785.1 Eubacteriales bacterium
AGAGCAAGAGTTTTATGCAGAAAAGGGACTCGTAAACGAGCCAAAGAGATGCAAAGCTTGCCGTGATGCCAAGAAGAATGCTGCGAAAGCACCAAGAGAGCTTTTTACAACAGTTTGCGCTGAGTGTGGAAAAGAAGCAAAGGTTCCTTTCCAACCAAACAACGAAAAGCCGGTTTACTGTAGCGAATGCTACGCTAAAAAGACCGCTGCTGTTGAGGAATAATAGCATATAAAAAGCAGGGAATGCAAGAGTGCATTTCCTGCTTTTTACTTTCAATAAGGCATATTAAGATATAAGCACGCCTTAAAATATTATACGCGAGAAATTTTAAATATCACTGTACAAACGCGCCGATGTATGATATACTAATTACAGAAATCAGTATAGGGAGCATTTAATGAAAAAAATACTACTTTTATTATCAGTACTGTTTGCGCTTTCTTGCGTTTTAATATCATGCACGGGCAAGGAGTGTGAGCATAGCTTTGGTGCTGCAACCTGTGAAGCTCCAAGCACCTGCTCACTTTGCGGAGCGACAGAGGGGAAAGCAAACGGCCATAGCTTTAATGATGCAACCTGCATTTCTCCCAAAACTTGCTCGCTTTGCGCAAAGACGGAGGGAGAAAAGGGCGCGCATATATGGAAGGGTGCAAGCTGTCTTGTGCCAAGCACCTGCGAATTATGCGGTGAAACCGACGGCGAAAAGCTCGGCCACAGTTGGACGAGTGCGCTTTGCACAAAGGACAAGGAGTGCAAGGTGTGCGGTGCGCAGGAAGCGGCAAAGGAGCATACTTGGAACACAGATAAGTGTCAAGTGCTTCAATTTTGCTTGGAATGTGATTTCATAGGAGGCAAAACTGACCATAATTGGGTAGAAGCCGATTGCGTTTCTCCCGAAAAATGCACACGCTGCGGCGAAATAAGCAAGGACGCTTTGGGTCATGATTGGAAAATAACCTCGTGCAAATACCCAAAGGTATGTCAAAGATGTAACAAGTCAACAACGGACGGCTTGCCTCATCAGTGGACCTATAAGGGATGCGGTCAGCAAAGAGTGTGCAGCGTTTGCTCCAAAAACGAGGGATTTCACTACGGCCATCATTGGATAGAGGCGACGTGCAACGAGGCAAAGCGATGTCAGGACTGCGGTATGGCGCAGGGCAGTCCGCTTGGGCATGAGTGGCAAGAGGCAACCTGCTCACGCGCTAAATACTGTGATAAATGTAAATTGACGGAAGGCAACCCGTTAGGACATAATTGGGAGCTGACCTCGATAATAGAGCCGTTATGTGAGGACGGCAGAGAAATATATTCTTGCAACAGATGTAAGGGCGGCTTGGAGTACGGTATAGATGCAAAATACGGCTACCATATTTGTGATACCGACGGGCTTTGTATTCAATGCAACAATAAATACGATACAAGCAAAATGGGTCTTGAATCCGTCTTGATTGTAAACGAGCATTCCCTTGACTATTGCGGAATATTTGCAAGCATAGAAACAACGGTAAGGATATATAAGTCTATAACCGCTAAGGACGTCGGTATGCCTGTTATTGACTTAGGCGGAAGTTTGCCAACTGCAAAGGGCTATACAAACGTGGTTGATTTTACTTATGATTCAGAGGAGCTTAGCTTCGCTTGCACAGCTGAAATAAAGGTACAGGGCGCATCGAGCGCGTCAAAGCCGAAGAAGAATTTCAACATTAAGCTGCTTAAGACGGACGGAAGCAAGAACAAGGTTGAGCTTGTTGACGGATGGGGCAAGGAAAACAAATACTGTATGAAAGCCAACTACATTGACTATTCACAGTCAAGAAACGTAGTGTCGGGTAAAATCTTTGGCGAAATTGTAAAATCGAGAAACGATGAGCTTGCAAGCACCCCAAACGGCGGAGCAATTGACGGCTTCCCGATTTTGGTATATCATAACGGCGTGTATCAGGGAATTTATACTATGAATATCCCCAAGGACAAGTGGATGTTCGATATGCACGACAGTGATGAGAAAAATCAAGCTATATTTATGACTGAAACTTGGAACAATGCCGTTTCATTCCGCGAGGTTTCGACAAGCGGATTCGTTCTTGAATACGCATCGAATGAGGATAGCTTGGTTGATAACAATACTCAATGGGCGTACGACAGTATGCTTGATTTAATTAGGTTTGTTTATAACAATGACGGCGAAGACTTCAAAAACGGCATCCATCAGTATGCCGATATTGACAAGTGCATTGACTCAATGATATACACGTTCTTTATTTGTGCGGACGACAACACAAGTAAAAATATACTTTGGGTAACTCTTGACGGCAAGGTATGGTTTAGCAGCATGTACGATATGGATGGCACGTGGGGCATGAGATGGAACGGAAATATCGAGTTCAATGAAAACACCCACCCAATATCCGCGCTTGTTGACGGAAAGGGACTTGCCCCCGAAAGAAATCACAACAACTTGAACCTTTTGTGGGAAAGAATTTACGTAAACTATTACGACCGCGTTGTAGAGAGGTATTGGGAGCTAAGACAAGAAATTCTTACAGTGAAAAATATCTCTAACCATTTTGAAGCGTTCTTTTTGGCAATTCCCGATGCTGTAAGAGAAGCGGAAAAGGAAAAATGGACGGGCGTTCCTTCACAAAATATAGACCACTTAGCTCAGATTTTAACCTTCGCAGAAAAGCGTCTTGCGGTTATGGACAAAATTTTAGTATTGACAGAATAAAAAATCTCAATAATAGAGAAGACCGCTCATTAATAAACCCCGTATACTATTGGTAGTGATAGTGTACGGGGCTTTTCGTATCCTAAAAGGAGAGGGGCGGTAACGAACGGGGGGCCCTCTATAAGACGGTAGGGCTTTTTGGGTACGGCACAAGCAAATTCAAGGACGGAAATTGTCGAGGAATAATAGCATATAAAAGCAGGGGAAAGCGAAAATGATTTCCTTTTTTTAATGCGATAAAATTCATATAAACAATTGAATTAAAGCTCCTACTATGGTATAATAAAATTATCAAAATTTACATAATTAGGTGGCTAATATGATTATCGAAAAAAGAATTAAGGAATTTGAAAAATTGGGATTTGGAATGTTCGTGCATTTTGGGCTTTACAGCGTGCACGGCAAGGGTGAATGGGCGTACAATATAAACATCACCCCAAAGGATTACGAAAAGCTTTTTCAGTCGTTTTGTCCCGATAAGGATTGGGCGAAAAATCTCGTTTCCTCGGCTAAGGGCGCGGGCTGTAAGTACATCACGCTTACAACAAGACATCACGACGGCTTTTCCCTTTACGATACCTGTGGGCTAAACGAATACGACGCGCCGCACGCGCTTGCAGGCCGCGATTTAATTCGCGAATTTGTTGACGAATGTAATGCGCAGGGCATTGTTCCGTTCTTTTATCACACGCTCCTTGATTGGCACGAAAAAAGCTACAAGGAGAATTTTCCCGAATATCTTAAATATCTTCGCGCAAGCGTTGAAATTTTGTGCAAAAACTATGGCAAAATAGGCGGCCTTTGGTTTGACGGAATGTGGGACAAAAAGGAAGAAAATTGGGAGGAGGACGCGCTTTACTCCCTTATAAGAAAGTATCAGCCCGATGCGATGATTATAAACAACACAGGCCTTTCCGCACGCGGTGAGCTTGGACATATCGAGCTTGACTCCGTTACCTTCGAGCGCGGAAGACCGGGTCCTATTAACCTTGAGGACTCACCAAAGTATATTGCAAGCGAAATGTGCCAAATTTTCGGCAACTACTGGGGCTATGCAAAGAACGATTTTAACTTTAAGTCACTTTCAGAAATTATTGAGGACTTTTGCGTTTGCCGTCGTTATGGCGCAAACTTCTTACTAAACGTCGGCCCTATGGGAAGCGGTCAGCTTCGTCCGCTTGATACCGCTATGCTCGAAGCGCTTGGTGCTTGGAGAGATATTTATGCCGAAGCTCTTTATTTGCCTCGTCCGACAAAAATAGAGGTTGAGGGAAAAAGCAAAAACTTCTTACTTAAAGGGGACGGCTGCTACTATTTCTTTGCACACGACCTTGAGGTGTCGGCAAACGTAAACGTTGAGCTTTCAAAGGGCAACCCGGACCGTAGTAACGTGTTCGCATTTGACGAAAAAATCAAGTCGGTAAAGTGGCTTGACAGCGGTGAGGACGTGTTCTTTACACAAGAGGGCGGCAAGGCAACAATTGTTAATACCCCTCAGCTCTACGGTGAGCATTACGTAGTAAGAGTTGCAAAAATTGAAATCTAAGAGGGAAAATTATAGACGTAAAAAAGCTGCTTGACAAAATGACCTTGAAGGAAAAGCTATATCAGCTTACCCAAATTGACTCCAACGTGATTTTGTACGATAAAAATATGCCTATCACGGGCAATCTTCAAAAGCTCGATTTTGATGAGGAATATATTTTTGAAACGGGTGCCTTGATAAATTCCTTCGGTGCGAAAAGAACGATTGAAATTCAAAAAACTTCGTAAAAAACAGTAAAAATAATATTCCTATCATTATTATGCAGGACGTTATTCGCGGTTATAGAACTCTTTACCCGATAAACCTCGGGCTTTCAAGCTCCTTTGATATGGAGCTTTGCGAAAGCTGTGCAAAAATGGCGGCGAAGGAGGCAAGCATTGACGGCGTGCATCTGACCTTTGCACCAATGATTGACGTTTCACGCGATGCAAGATGGGGCAGAGTAATGGAAACAAGCGGCGAGGATACGTATTTAGCCGCGGAAATCGCCAAGGCAACGGTAAAGGGCTTCAAGGGTGAAAACGGCAAGTACGGTCTTGTGCCGAGCTGTAAGCATTTTGCCGCATATGGCGCACCTGAGAGCGGCAAGGACTACAACCTTTCCGATATAAGCGAGGTGACATTACGTGAAACGTATTTGCCACCCTACAAGGCGGCAATTGACGAGGGAGCTTGGCACAAAGCTAATGGCACTTGCAGAAAATTCTCTATCTCCATACGAAAAAAAAAGTATTTGCCGTTTATATCGACGGAAAAAGGGCGAGTGAAATTTCAAAGCATGTCGGTAAGAGCGAAAAGTCCGTGAATAATGCAATTTTCAGGGTAAGGGCGAAGCTTAAAGGAATTATTGGTTGAATACTTTGCGAAAGCTTTGTATATTATTTTTTTAGAGGAGAGAAAACATGTTTGAGGACAAGACACTGGTATGCAAGGATTGCGGAAATGAATTCATTTTCACAGCCGG
>JAZREL010000057.1:0-25463 GCA_045660785.1 Eubacteriales bacterium
TTTGCATTTTGTATAATTGCGTATATAGGAAAAGAGGAAATAAAGGAGTGGCTCTCTTTTGATTGAAGAACATACTAACGCTTGAATATGGAATATTCCTCTTTGAAAAATTATTATTTATAGCTATTGCAATAAAATGAAAAACAAATTTAACGTAATAAAAAATAACTAAAAAGCCGAGGTAATTTTCCTCGGCGATTCTTTTTTAATTACTAAATTTAAGCATCAGATTTGTTTAGATATTTTCTTTTTGTTGCTTCGCCGCCGCGCAAATGTCGTTCGGCTTTATTTTGCTGTAAGATTTTTTCAACCTCGATATAAAGCGCGAGATTTTCCTTGAGCAGCTTTTCTGTTATGTCCTTATGTACCGTTGATTTGCTGATTCCAAATCTTTTTGCCGCTTCTCTCACCGTTGCCTTATTCAAAATAATAAATTTCGCTAAATTTATACATCTTTTAGTGTTATCATAATAAAATGCCATAAAATCCTCACATTTACGAGTATTATGGTAATTTATATGAAAAAAGTCGCAAAAAAATGCGACTTTTCACTTAGTTATAGAATTTATAAACGGTTGTGTAATCGTAAAGCTCGCCAACGTTTAATTCAGTTGACGGGAAGCCCTTTTGGTTGGGTGAATCAGGTGCGTGCTGTGTTTCTAAGCAAACCGCACATCTCTTCTTCTGTGCAAAACCATTCTTAAACGGTGCATCATCTTCATTTATGCAATTTGCAGCATAAATTTGCACGCATGGCTGATTTGTATACATATCCATTTTTCTGCCCGATACTGTGTCCTTAAGCGTTGCAGAAAGCTTCACAGTGCCATCAGCATTTAACACAAAGTTATGGTCGTAGCCCTGACCAAGCATAAGAAGCGCGTCATTTGCCTCAATATCCTTGCCAATCAGCTTCTCTTTTCTAAAGTCGAACGGTGTTGAGTCAACCAAAAGGTCATTTCCTGTTGGAATAAGCTCACTGTCGACCTCGGAAACCTTGTTTGCATCAATCCAAAGCGTATGGTTTACAATTCTTCCGGAATTATAGCCGCCAAGATTGAAATATGCGTGGTTTGTAAGGTTCAATACCGTCTTTTTGTCAGTTGTTGCCTTGTAATTTATGTACAATGCACAGCTATTGTCAAATGAATAAGTAACCTTGACACTTAAATTTCCGGGGTATCCCTCCTCCATATCCTTTGAAAGATATGAAAGCTCTAAATACATAGTGTCACCAATTTGGTAAGATTTTGCATCCCAAATCTTTTTGTCAAAGCCCTCTTTGCCGCCGTGAAGGTGGTTTTTCTTTTCATTATTGTAAAGTGAGTATTCAACGCCATCAAGCACAAAGCGTGAGGCCTTGATTCTGTTGCCGTATCTGCCTATCAAAGCACCTTGATAGCCACCGCAAGTAAGATATGAATTAACGTCGTCGTAGCCGCAAATAACGTCAGCTAAAGCGCCGTTTTTGTCAGGTACGTTAATTTCTCTTATAATACCGCCGAGAGTTAAAATTTTAACGCTTGCGCCACTTTCGTTTTCAAGTGTATACTGATACACCTCTATGCCACTTGGCATTTTTCCAAAATAATCTTTAGTAATCATTTATTCACCGTATCCGTCAGGATTTTTGCTTTGCCAGTTTGCTGAGTCAAGACACATTTTATCTATATCATACTTCGCTTCCCAACCAAGCACGTTATATGCCTTTTCAGGATTTGCATAGCATTCATCAATATCGCCCGGACGTCTTTCACAAATAACGTATGGAATTTCTCTGCCGATTGCCTTTTCAAATGCATGTATAATATCAAGAACTGAGTAACCCTTGCCTGTTCCTACGTTGTAATGCTCAACGCCGGTAACAATATTTGTACGTTCAATCGCCTTTAAGTGCGCGTTTGCAAGGTCAACAACGTGGATGTAGTCGCGCACGCCTGTGCCGTCGTGCGTTGCATAGTCGTTGCCGAACACGTTAACGTGTGGGTATTTACCAAATGCAACTCTTGCAACGTATGGCAAAAGGTTGTTTGGCTTTCCCTTAGGGTCCTCACCCATAAGTCCGCTTTCGTGTGCGCCGATTGGGTTAAAGTATCTTAAAATACAAACGCTCCACTCTTTATCTGAAACGTAAATATCGCTTAAAATTCTTTCAATCATAAGCTTTGTTTCGCCGTATGGGTTTGTTGTTGAAAGTGGGAAATCCTCACTAATCGGCACGCTCTTTGGCTTGCCATATACGGTTGCCGAGGAAGAAAATACGATTTTTTTGCAATTATGTAATGACATAACCTTGCAAAGGTTAAGCGTACCCGTAATATTGTTGTGATAGTACCAAATAGGCATAGCAACGCTTTCGCCAACGGCCTTCAGACCCGCAAAATGAATTACTGATTCAATATCGTTTTCTGAAAATACCTTTTCAATATCTTCGATATTAAGAATATCACCCTTGTAAAATTTAGGTCTTTTGCCTGTAATTGTTTCAATTCTATCAAGAACGCACTCCTTAGAATTGCAAAGGTTGTCAAGAATTACAACCTCTTTGCCGTCATTTAATAATTCAACAACGGTATGTGAGCCGATATAACCTGTACCGCCTGTTACTAAAATTGCCATATTATCCTCCCGAAATCCTCATTATATATAATATATACTATAAGCTCATAAAAATCAAGAGATTTTAATAAAAAGTATTGACTTTTTTTAATTAAAATGATACAATAATTGTACCAAATGATACACTTTTGGAGAAAATCATAGTGAAATACAAAAATTTTATAAAAGAAAATTTTTTTCTGTTTGCAAACGTGGAAAGCGATGCAATTGATAAGATGTTATCCTTTGACGGCATATCTGTGCGGGAGTATCTTCCAAGCGAGGTTGTTCTTGATTCAAGCACGACTGAAATGATTGGTCTGGTCTATAAGGGTAATTTAATTATTCGCTCGGGCGAGGACGGAGTTATACTTAGAAAGCTAAGCGCAAACGATTCATTCGGTGCGGCTTCTCTCTTTGATAAGCACACGTATAATACGTCTGTAAGCTCGGTAACATCAAGCATAATAATTTCCTTTAACAAGGAATTCGTTGAGCGGTGCATCACCTTTGATAAAACGGTGGCACTTAACTATATTTCATTTCTTGCAAAGCGAATTTCCTTCTTAAACACTAAAATTGAAGCATTTACCGCAAAAAATGCGGAAAATAAGCTTTTTTCGTATCTTTGCAATCTGCCAAGAAATGAAAACAACGAGGTGGAAATCAAGGTTAGTCTTTCCACACTTTCTAAAATGCTTGCAATCGGTCGCGCAAGCTTGTATAGATCATTTGAAAAGCTTGAAGCAAGCGGCGCAATTTCAAAAAACGGTAAAAAAATAATATTAAACGAGGTATAAAAATGAAAAAAATTCTATCACTTCTACTTGTAACACTCACAATTTTCGGCGTTATGCTTGCGTTTGGCTCATGTGGCAACGGTGGCGGCACCAATGGTGGCGAAACACAAAAAACAAACGTTAAAATATCCGTGCTTAACGGAACAACGGGCTTTGGTGCGGCTAAGCTGATGGAGGATGACGCAAACGGCGCGTCCGCAAACGATTATGAATTCAAGGTTGAAACAGATGCTACAAATATTATTTCTGCACTAATGTCAGGTACTGTTGATATGGCTGCACTTCCAACCAATGCGGCAGCAAACGTATATAACAAAACAAACGGTCAAGTTCAAGTGCTTGCCATCAACACTCTCGGCGTTTTGTATTTGATTGAAAAGGATGACCAAATTTCTTCAATTAACGATTTGAACGGCAAAACAATATACGTTCCTGCGCAAAACCCAACATTTATTACAAAGCACATTATTGATTCTAACGGTATAAAAGCAACAATCGACTCAACAACCTATTCTACCCCTGCCGCTCTTCAAGCCGCAGTTGTTGCAGGACAGGTTGACTTGGCAGTTTTGCCTCAACCCGTTGTTACTGCCGCTATTGCTGGCGCAAAGAAAGCAAACAACAATTATTCCATCGCGCTTAATCTTACCGAGGAATGGGACAAAATTCCTAACTCCGAAGAGCTTGTTCAGGGCTGTATCGTTGTTAGAAAGGAATTTGCTCAAAAAAACAAGGGCGCAGTTGAATGGTTCCTTAATGAGTATGAAGCATCTATTAACTATTTGAATGAAAATCCAAAGGATGCTGCCGCTTTAATTCAAAAATACGGTATTTTTGCTAATGCTTCAGTTGCTGAAGCTGCAATCCCGAAATGTAACGTAGTATTTATGAAAGGTGAAGAAATGAAATCAGCTATGAGCGCATTTATTTCAGTAATGTATGAGATTGCACCTCAAAGCGTAGGAAATGAAATGCCATCTGATGATTTTTATTTAGTTAACCCATGAAAAAAGCATTAAAAATAATTCTTGTAACGGTTTTTTGGATTGGTATTTGGTATTTATCGGTATTTTTGTATTCTCTTATTAAAGGAATGGATTTATCGTACAATCCCTTGTTCCCATATCCGCACGACGTTATAATTAAATTATTTCAGCTTCTGTTTAAGCCAAGCTTTTATCTCTCCACCGCATTTTCTCTACTAAGAATAATTGTAGCAACGGTGATAGCTACTGTCCTTGGTGTTTTAAGTGCTGTAATTTGCTCTAAAATTCAGCTTCTTAACTCACTTATTAAGCCGCTTTTGGCGACAGTAAAGTCAGTGCCTGTTACTGTTTTCGTGTTTATTCTTTATCTTTTGATATTTGACCTGACCTCGATGGTGATTACTGTTTTAATGGTATTCCCTATTGTTTTTGCAAACGTTTATGAGGGAATCAAAAACATTGACAAGGATCTTTTAGAGGTTTGTCAGGTATATAAAATTCCAAGGAAAAAGCGCGTTGTTTCACTGTATTTGCCGACTGTAATGCCATACTTTGTTTCGGCACTGACAAGTGCAATCGGTCTTGCTTGGAAGGCGGGAATTGCCGCTGAGGCGCTTTGCCCACCGCAAAATTCAATGGGACTTCATATTTCCTTGGCAAAGCAAAACATAGACAATGAGGAGCTTTTTGCTTGGGCACTTACGCTCATTCTTATTAATCTTGTTTTCGAGCTTGTTCTGAAGAAGATAATAAAAGCGGTTTTTAGGCGCTATTTGCCAAACGAGGTGCGAAATGAAAATAAATAATCTTACTAAAAAGTTTGGCTCAAAGGTAATTTTTGATAATTTTTCAATAGAATTTCATGAAAACGGTATCAACTATATTTTAGGTGAAAGCGGAGTCGGAAAAACCACTCTTTTAAGAATTATTTCAGGACTTGATAAAAGCTTCAAGGGTGAAATTGTACCGTCAAACGCCAAAATTTCCACAGTTTTTCAAGAGCCGCGATTGTTTCC
Organism: Eubacteriales bacterium; assembly: GCA_045660785.1. Lineage (GTDB taxonomy): Bacteria > Bacillota > Clostridia > Oscillospirales > CAG-272 > RGIG2000. The sequence goes on from JAZREL010000057.1 coordinate 5,401, forward strand.
TAACCTAACCGTTAAGGAAAACGTAGAAATTGCGACTGAACACTCGAAATATAAAGCGGAAGAATTACTTGAAATACTTGAGCTTAAGGATGAAGCAAGCTCCCTCCCTGCCGCGCTTTCGGGCGGAATGAAGATGCGCGCTTCCCTTGCACGTGCGCTATATCACGACGGCGAGGTATATTTAATGGACGAGCCCTTTGCCGCACTTAACGACGAGCTAAAGGCACGCGCCTTGCCTAAGATTTTTGAGCTTCTTAAGGGCAAAACGGTAATTATAGTTACTCATAACGTCGAGGAAGCAAATAAATTCGCTGACAAGATTGTAAATCTCGATTTACTAAAAAACACTTAACTTACACACTTTTTCTTAAAAAGAACGACCAAAGCATAGCTTGTGGTCGTTCTTTCTTTAATTACCGCAACCGCAGCGGGAATCCTTTGACGTCTTATTTACCGGTACGGAGCATCCGCAGGTGTTAATTACCGGTGGAGAAAACTCATTAACGGGAAAGCTCATTGCTCTAAACAATGTGCATGGGTCATCCTCTGATGCGGTAATACATTCTTTTTCGGGAATATTATATTCAAGCGCGGAAACAAGAATTTGCGCAGGGCGTTCAATTTTAATTACAGAGAAAAATCCAAGAGAAACAACGAGTGCTTTGTTGTCTCTTTCGCAAAGCGGTCCGCTCACACAGCCAAGCACGCTTTCGGGAATGTCATCGATACAGCAACAGCAGGAGCAAGCAAAGCGCTTTGGCTCAACAACCTTTACACCAAGCACAATTGGGTCAACCGCCTCAAGCACCGCAATTGGCTGTGAGTGAGAATTGTTAACCTCGCAGGATTTTTTGCAAAATCCGCTATCACCAAACTCGCTCTTAAATACGTTTACGTTACCCTCGCTGCCGAAAAGAATAACCTTCTTATCAACAACGGCAATTCCGTCTATTTCTTGAATGTTTCCGGGACATACGCATGCTTCAAAGGTGAGCTTTACGTAAATGCGAATATTGAGCTGATAGAAGCCACGGTTAAACGGCACGTCGTTAATATCAATATAAGCGGATGAGATTTGGGCGCATTTTGCACGAATTACAGAGGTGCGTTCGATTATTTCCTCTCCGAAATCCGTCAGATAAACCTTTACGTTTTCAAAGCAATCCTTATCTCTGCAGGAGTCAAGCACTCTATAGGTATCAATACAGATATTTTCCTTTGAGCTTGGCGCAGGACAATTTCTATTATCCAACATAGACAAATACCTCCAAGTAAAATTTGACAAGACGATATTTTCGTCTTCCCTATTATCTTATGCTGAATAACTGAATTTGTCATATTTTGTAATATAATAAAAACGGGAATTCGGTTTTATCCGAATTCCCTTATATATTCAATTTTTTATCGAAATCTATATAAACCGCACGAAAAACTCACTTATGCTTTAGTTGAACGCGTAATTTTCAAGAAAAACATATAAGCCATTGGTTTTTACCTCATAATTAAGATTTTAGTTTAGTTTATATATAATCAGCACATTGGTCTATCCTCTCTTTATCTAAATTTCAAGTAAATGAAATCCAAACATAGAAAACACCTGCTTTATTCGAAAATTTTAAATTTCAGCGGTAAATAATTTAAGTTAATCATTAAACGGCCAAAATAATTCTATCGTTATATAAACTCTGCCCTTTTAACTTTAAAAATTTACCTTCTGGGTTTCGCTAACTTCTTCTTGGTTCATTGGCTTGCCCTCCATATTCTTAGGTTAAATTCTTGTTGTGAGCAGTGATATCAAAATTAAAGATATTTTTTGATATTTTCAGTCGCGTTTTCCTCGGGCATTGAAAGTGTCATTACCAAATTAACATCATTCTTAGCCGCGAGCTCATCTGCTTCAACAACAAACTTATCGAAAGCTTCAAGATCTCTTGCGCAAATTCTAAACGTTGCGTCGATGAAGAGATCAGTGATATCGTGGTTACTTGCCATAAGTCCCGCAATAAATCCATAGAGCGATTGAGCGTCACTAATCATATACTCATCTGCATCAATAAGTCTGCATTTGTGACTAAGTGTAAGTCTTAAATTGTCACCCTTTTCGATGCAAACAACTGAACCCTTGGAACTCTCAAGTGCGGAATTAATCATCTCGATCAGTGTCTTTGTTTTGCCTGTGCCTTTAACACCAATTATAATTTTAATCATGCTATTGTCCTCCACAATATCTAACTTTCTTTTGTAATTTAATTATACACTATGATTTGAAAAAAATCAATAGGTTTTGTAGAAAATATCTAAAAAAATTAATAAAAAAACGATTTTTTTGCTAAAAATAGATAAAAGAGGGCGCACTCGCCCTCTTTTTTAGTTCAATGTTTTATCAAGCTCCGCCTTCAAGTCCTCGTAGCCGTCCTTGCCAAGCAAAGCAAACATATTCTTTTTGTAGCTTTCAACACCGGGTTGGTCAAATGGATTTACACCGAGGGTGTAACCTGAAACTGCACAAGCATATTCAAAGAAATATACAAGATAACCAAACGTATATGCGCTTCTGTCCTCAATTTCAATAACGGTGTTTGGAACGTTACCGTCGCTATGAGCAAGCAAAGTACCAAGCATTGCCTTGTGATTTACAAAATCAAGGTCCTTGCCTGAAAGGAAGTTAAGCTTATCAACGTTATCAGGGTCAAACGGAATCAAAAGCTCGTCATTTGCCTTCTTAATATCAATTACTGTCTCGAACATAATTCTTGAGCCGTCTTGGATAAACTGACCAAGTGAGTGAAGGTCTGTTGAGAAAACAACTGAGCTTGGGTAAATGCCCTTGCCGTCCTTGCCCTCGCTCTCACCAAAGAGCTGCTTCCACCATTCGCAAAGCATTTGAGTTGCCGGCTCATAGGTTGAAAGAATTTCAACACTCTTGCCCTGACGGTAAAGTAAGTTTCTGATTGCAACGTACTTCAAGCAATCGTTGCTAGCAATATCAGCAGCGCAGTATTTAAGGCGTGCATCGTTTGCGCCCTTCATCATTTCGTCAATATCAATTCCCGCAACGGCGATTGGCAAAAGACCAACTGCTGTAAGAACTGAGAAGCGTCCGCCAACGTCGTCAGGAACAACGAATGTTTCGTAGCCGTTGTCGTCAGAGAACTTTTTAAGTGTTCCCTTTGCCTTGTCTGTTGTTGAGAAAATTCTTTCCTTTGCGCCTTCCTTGCCGTATTTGTCCTCAAGAAGCTTGCGGAAAACTCTGAATGCAATAGCCGGCTCGGTTGTTGTGCCTGATTTTGAAACAACGTTTACACAAATGTCCTTGCCCTCGCAAATTTTAAGAAGGTCGTTAAGTGCGGATGAGCTGATTGTGTTACCTGCAAAATAAATGTCAGGTGTGTCCTTTTTAAGGTTGTTGTAAACAGGTGATTTAACAAACTCAATAGCCGCTCTTGCGCCAAGATAAGAGCCGCCGATACCGATTACGATAAAAATATCGCAGCTTTTCTTGATTTTTTCAGCAGCAATCTTAATTCTTGCAAATTCTTCCTTGTCGTAGTTTTCGGGAAGATCAATCCAACCGAGAAAATCATTGCCAGCGCCTGTGCGTGACATTAATGTTTTTTGTGCTGTATAGATTTCCTCTGAAATGGAATCTATATCGTTTTTTGATATAAAGCTGTTAAGAAATTTGTCGTTAAGTGAAAGTGACATAACATAATACCCCTATAATATATTTCCCTATTATAATACAACAACTTTCACTAAATTTCAACTATTTTTAACGATTTATAACAAATTTTTAATGATTTTTAATAAGTAATTCCAAAGCGAGAGCTTCTCTACCGCCTCAAGGGCTATAATATCCGCTTTTCCTATTTCCTTTCCTTCTATTTTATATATTACTTCTCCAACCTTTTCGTTTAGCTTTATAGGTGCTGTCAGGTTTTCGTACATTACCGTTTCACAAGTAATTTTTCCAATTTCGCCGCGCTTTATTAAGCTTTCAAAAGCATTTTGTTTTACCAAAATATTCTCTTTTGTTCCGTTTTTTATCGGTATAGTATCCTCTTGACATTCATTATCGCTATAAAGACCGTAATTTGCAAAGCCATAGTTAAGCAGCTTCGTTGCCGCTTCATTTCTTTTCGCTGATGTTTCCGCCCCCATTACAACCGCAATTAAGTGCAAATTGTCACGCTTGGCACTTGCACTCACACAAAAGCCGGCATTTGAGGTATAACCGGTTTTTAAGCCCGTAATGCCTCTGTAAAATCGAATAAGTCTGTTTGTGTTGGTTAAGCCAAATTCACCGTTTCGTACCGTGTCCATCCAAATGGTTGCATATTCCGTCACCTTTTCGTGCTTAAGAAGCTCACGCGACATTAGCGCAATATCATATGCACTTGTTAAATGGTTAGTCACCGTATCGTCAAGCCCCGTTACGTTTTCAAAATGGGTGTTTTTCATCCCAAGCTCACGCGCCTTTTCGTTCATCATTTGAACAAATTGCTCCTCTCCTCCGCCAATTTCCTCGGCAAGAGTTAGGGCAGCATCGTTTGCAGAAGCAATTATCACGCTCTTTAATAGGTCGTTTACGCTCATTTGCTCGCCCGGCTCCAAAAATATCTGAGAGCCGCCCATTGATGAAGCGTTTTCGCTGACGGTTATCATTTGGTCATAGCTTAGTCTGCCGCTTTCAATTGCTTCAAACACTAAAAGCAAGGTCATAATTTTGGTGACCGATGCGGGCGGCAGGGGTAAATCCTTATTTTCTTCATAAAGCACCGTGCCCGTGTTCATATCTATTAAAACCGCGCTTTTCGTTTCTATCTTTAAATCTCCTTGGGCGTCAGCCGCCAAGGATACGCTTGTTAAAAATGCAAAGAAAAAGCAAGATAATAAAACTGCCGAACATATTTTTTTAATCATAATACACCTCTAATTTACAAAACTGAATGCGAGTGAAGTATAAAGGTTGTAAATCAACCAAATCAGCTGAACCACAAGGCAAATTGACCACAGCTTATACACCTTTATCGATGCAATTATAGTAAGCAAGCAAAATATAAAAGATGCAAATAAAACTATAAAAGCCAAAAACGGAGATAAATTTCCAAAAAATATAGGGTGAGCGCAAAGAGAAAATAAAAACATAAATGATAGCAAAAATGCAATTTTAACCGAAAATCTTCTCTTGAATTTTTCACATCCGAATAAAATGCCGCCAAATATAACGCCTACAAAGAAAAACGAAATTGCCCAACCGACGTGCGCGTAAAAGAACGGTAATGCGCACCTTGGCATAATGTAATAAGAAGCCAAATGCGCGGATTTACTGCCCAAAATCCATGAAAGTGCTCCAATTATCAAAAAAGCACCGCCAAAGCAAGCGCATGCGCGCACGTTTATTTGCCTTATCTCTTGATACAAAGCGCTTATGTAGCTCTCAATTTTCTTAAATATCAACAAAAATCACCTCACTTAAATATATGAGGTGATTTTCAAATTATTCTTTTTAATCTCTGTTCGCGTTGTAGTAATATATCTTGCGTTTTCTGAAAAAAGGTGTAAAAAAGCGCGCCTTTTCACCGTTTTTTTCGTCAATTACGGTTGAAATATGGTTTTTGCACTTTTCTTTCGGCTCAGTTCCTTGCTTGTAATATGCTGTAATCACACGTGAGCCGCGTTCATCCCGTGCGCAGGATTTTTTCGCTATCAGTCCACTATCTATACAAACATCAAGCTTTACAATGGAATTATCCGCTTCAAAATGGCTTATCTCACCTTCACCGTATAACGAATTGAAGGTATCACCAAAAATAGATAATGAAGGATTTTGCGCAACCGAAAGCGGTTTTGGAGTATCGTAACCGCTCCAAACACCAACAACGTAATCAGGCGAAAAGCCGATAAACCATCTGTCCTCAAAATTGCTCGAGGAGCCCGTCTTTCCGCCAATTTCAACGTTTTCATTGTTGAGCTTTAAGGATGAGGCGGTGCCTTCCTTTACCACGTTTTGTAGCATCTTGCGCATTATAACACTGCTTTCACTTGAAATTACCGCTTGTTCCTCTTGTGTGCTTTCAAGAATTTTGTTTCCTTGGTTGTCAGTAACGTATAAATAGCTTCTTGGAGAGGAAACCTTGCCACCGTTTACAAACGCGCAATATGCATTTGTCATTTCAAGCAAGGATGCGCCCTCTGTTAGCTGACCAAGCGCAAGCGAGGACTCGTTTGCATCTGATTTTTTATCATAAGGCACACAAAATCTGTCTAAATAATTAAATGAGGTATTAATACCAACCGCCCGAAGGATTTTTACCGCAACTGTATTGACAGAATGCGCAAGGGCGTAATATGCAGGCATATTGCCGCGGTATCTGTCGGGGGAGTTTTTCGGCCATGCAACACCGTTTTCTACCTTAGTTGGCGAATCCTCGAATATTGTTGTATAGGTAATTAAATCCTTGTCAACCGCGGGCGCATAAACGGAAAGCGGCTTAATAGTTGAGCCGGGCGGACGCTTGGCGCTTTTTGCGCGGTTGAAAATTAAATTTGCTTTCTTCTCTCCCTTGCCGCCAATTACACCCAAGATGTCCGAGGTGTATGGGTCAATAATAACAGCTGCTGACTCGGGTGAGCCGTTTTCATTAAAAAACGGGCTATATTTGTAAGCATTTTCAAGCGCTTCTTGAGCTTTTGGTTCAATTGTCGAGTAAATATTATAACCGCCTCTCATTAGCAGTCTTCGCGCTTCTTCTGTTGATATATTTTTCTTTTTTGCTAAATCCCTTGATACGTCAGATAAAAGAAGCTCGGTAAACCAAGAAAAAATCCCCTGCTTGCTCTCCTTCTCGATGTCAGCATTAATTTCTATGCTTTCATTAATTGCTTCGTTATATTCCTCCTCGGTTATATAATTTTGCAAAAGCATTTGCTTCAGGACCAAATTTCTGCGGTTTAAATTGTTGCCGTAATTCTTATACGGATTGTAATTCGAGGGATTTTTTACAATTGCGGCAAGGGCGGCACACTCACTAAGTGAAAGATCGTCAATTTCCTTATCAAAGTATAGCTTTGCGCCTGCACCAACGCCGTAGCATTTTTGCGAAAGGTAAACTATGTTTAAATACGCCTCTAAAATTTCATTTTTAGAAAGCTTTGTTTCAAGATTTAGCGCGCGCAAAATTTCCTTTGCCTTTCTTTTAGGGGTCGTTTCGTTTTCGCCCGTTAGGTTTTTTATAAGCTGCTGTGTGATGGTTGAGCCGCCAAAGCTTGTTTTATCGCTACTGAAGATATAGTTGATGACCGCTTTGCCCGTGCGCAAAAAATCAACGCCCGAATGGTCGTAAAACCGCTTGTCCTCAACTGCTATAAAAGCGTTTACCAAGTTTTTCGGCATATTGTAAATCGGTGTCCATTCGGACTTATACGAAAAAATCGCCTCGTTTGTCAGCTCCCTTGCTTCTTTAGTTCGCTCACCGCGATTTTCATAATCAAAATAATATATCCGCGTAACCGATGATTGGTCCTTCTTTATAAGTGAAAGGTCTATTTCCTTATTTAACGTAAAGAAATAAATAAAAAATGAAGCAATTAAAATCAAGATAACGGAAAAGATTATAATTAACGAGATTTTTACTCTTTTGTTTTTCAAGTTTTTTCACCTCTTTTGAATATATAACTATTCTTTGCAAACAATAAATATCAATACTTTATATGAGGTGCTTATAAATGGAACAGGAAAACAACAAAAAACAAATAATGCAAATTTATCAAGGGTTAATTATACTGTTTATTTTGATTTTTGCGGTTATGACGATATATTTTCTGTTAATTTCAAGAAAAATCGATAAAATTACCAAAGACGGAGTAAATGACGTTTTCGAGGAAACAGTCGAAAGCCAAAATCCCGTTTATACAGTAAAGGAATATAATGGAAAAATAGGCATTTTTGAAAACGAATCACTAATTTATACCCTTGACAGATACGTCTTTACCTTGCCCGAGTATGACAAAAAGCTCCTGTCGAGCGGAATTGAGGTTTCCACCAAAGAGGAGCTTTATGAAATTATTGAAGAATATTATTAATCCTTGAAAACAACGGCATCTGAGCCAAGAATCATTTTAAGTGCCGAAATTATATTATCGTTTATTGAAATTTTAACGCTTGATGCTTTAATATACTTTTGAGCGCTCATATCATAAAAAATAATCTCGCTCTCACCGCTAAATTCCTTCAAAAGCTCTATAATTTCATTTACTATCGGCGCATCAATTGATTGAACCTTAAGGTATAGCTTTCCGTTCTTTGCATTTCCCTTTGACTTATATTCGTCATCGGTCAATACTCTTTCAATGGTGCTTGAAATGATTTTAGGCGGTTGCTCATCGGATAAGCTGAGTTGTCCGTTAACGTAAATAACGTTATTTTGCTGAAGATGCTGAGAATATTTTAAATAGGTTTTCGGGAAAACGACAATTTCAAGCTCCGCGCACGAATCGGAAATCTTAACGAACGCCATATTTTCATCATTTTTCGTCTTTTTTACCGTTTTTGCGGTAATTAAGCCGGCAACCAAGACCGATTCTCTGTCCTTTAGGTTTGCCTCAGGGCTTAAAATTGAATTTAAAGAACGCGGATTAATTTCCTTTAGATGCTTTTTATATGATTCTAAAATGTGACCCGAAAAGCATAATCCCAAAATTTCCTTTTCAAAAAGGAGCTTATCCTTTGTTGGGAATTCGCCAACGTCGGGATATACGGTTTTTGGTATTGTGCTTTCAATTTCCTCTGTTGTGAAGAATTGCATAATGTCAAGCTGACCGCTTTGAGTTGATTTGGAAATTCTTTGAACACCGTCAAGGGCGCTTTCAAATACGCTAAATAACTGATATCTTGTTTTTCCAAATGAGTCAAATGCGCCCGCCTTGATAAGTGATTCAAGCTGTCTCTTGTTAATATCAGTGCCCTTCAAGCGATACAAAAAGTCGTCAAAATCGAGGTATTTGCCGTTTTGCCGTCTTTCCCCTACAATTGCGCTAATGAAGCTTCTGCCAACGTTTTTGAGCGCAAGCAAGCCGAATCTTATTGAATCGTCCTCAACCGAAAAGTTAACGTCACTGTAGTTAACGTCGGGCGGAAGCACCTTAATTCCAAGCTTTGAGCATTCCTCGATATACTCCGACACCTTTTCCATAGAGCCAAGGACTGATGTGATGAGCGAAGCATAATATTCGTTTGGATATTTTGATTTTAGGTAAGCGGTTCTATAAGAAATTACCGCGTAAGCCGCCGCGTGCGATTTATTAAAGGCGTATTTTGCAAAGCTTTCCATTTCGTCAAAAAGCTCGATAGCTACGCTTTTTTCAACACCGTTTGATACCGCGCCGCTAATAAATATATCTCTTTCGCGCAAAAGCTCGTCAACCTTCTTTTTCGACATAGCGCGGCGCACAATATCTGCCCTGCCATATGAATAATTTGCAACCTTGCTGAAAATTTGCATTACCTGCTCTTGGTAAACTATACAGCCGTAGGTTGATTTCAAAATCGGCTCAACAAGCGGAGTTTTATATGATATTTTGCTTTTGTCGTGTCGTCTTTCAATATAGGTTGGTATTGAGTCCATAGGACCGGGGCGGTAAAGCGCTATACAAGCGATAATATCGTCGATTGATTCGGGCTGAAGCTTCATTAAGGTTTGCTTCATTCCGCCCGATTCAAGCTGAAATACGCCCTCTGTCTTGCCCGATGAGATAAATTTGTAGGTTTCTTTATCGTCAAGTGGAACCAAATCTATCTTAAAATCGGGGTTGCGCTCTTGAATAAGCTTTTCGGTGTCTGATATTATCGTTAAATATCTAAGCGCCAAAAAGTCAAATTTCAAAAGCCCGAGCTTTGCAACCGTGTCCATATCGTACTGTGTTACAATCGCTCCGCCGTTTGTCGATAGCGGTAAATATTCATAAAGCGGCTTATCTGTAATAACAACGCCTGCCGCGTGGGTTGAGGAATGCCTTGGCATACCCTCAATTCTTTTTGCAGTATCGATAAGCTGCTTAATTTTCGTGTTACCGAGATAAAGCGCCTTTAATTCGCCCGACTCATTTAACGCTTCTTCAATTGTAATATTCAAGCGCTTGGGAATAAGCTTTGAAACAAGCTCAACGTCGTTAAACGGAATTTCAAGCGCCCTGCCAACGTCCTTAATAGCCGCTTTTGCCGCCATAGTACCAAAGGTAACTATTTGCGAAACGTGGTCAATGCCGTATTTTTCTTTAACGTATTCAATTACCTCGTCGCGCCTTTCGTAGCAAAAGTCGGTATCTATATCGGGCATACTGACTCTTGCAATACTCAAAAATCGCGCAAAAAGCAATTCAAATTTAATTGAATCAACGTCAGTAATTTCAAGTAAATAAGCAACTAAGCTGCCCGCGCCCGACCCTCTGCCGGGTCCTACGGGAATATTTTGGCTTTTAGCATAATTTATAAAGTCCCAAACTATTAAAAAATAGTCGTTATAGCCCATTTTGTCAATAACTGAAAGCTCATATTCTATTCTTTCAAGATACTCACTTTCGCTATGCTCGCCGTTAAACACAATTTGAGAAAGCTTTTTTCTCTTTTCAAAGCCACTATATGCAAGCGAGGAAAGATATTCCTTTGAGCTAACGCCGCTTGGCAACGGGTATTTCGGAAGCTTGGTTACGTTAAATTCAAAGTCAAAATTACATTCATCAGCGATTTTAGCGGTATTTTTTATCGCTTCGCTTGAATTAGGTATTGCTTTGCGAATTTCATCCTCAGATTTGAAGTAAAACTCGTTGGTTGGGAACATTTTGTCGGATTTTGAATTTACAGTCACGTTCATTTGCACCGACATAAGAACGTTTTGCACGTATGCATCCTCTTTTTCAAGGTAATGCACGTCGTTAGTACATACAAGTGGCGCGTCAAGCTCCCTTGACAGCTCAAATAAGCACTCGTTTACGATTTCTTGGTCGTTAATTCCGTGGTTTTGAAGCTCAAGATAGAAGTTTTCCTTGCCAAAAATCGATTGCATAGTGCGAATATGGTCTTTTGCGCCTTCAATATCGCCCGCAATTATCGAGGACGGAATATAACCTGCCAAGCAGGCGGAAAGCGCAATTAAGCCCTCGCTATGCTCTTTTAATATCTCAAGGTCAATTCTCGGCTTAACGTAAAAGCCCTCGGTGTAGCCACATGACACAAGATACGAGAGGTTTTTGTAGCCGATTTCATTTTTAACAAGCAAAACAAGGTGATAATATGAAACAGTACCGATACGCGCCCTTTCGTGGCGGCTTCTCGGTGCAACATATACCTCACAGCCGATAATCCGCTTAATACCCTCGGCCAAGCAGGCAGAATAAAATTCAACGGCACCAAACATATTTCCGTGGTCAGTAAGCGCAACGGCGGTCTGACCGAGCTTTTTTGCCATTTTGGGAATATCCTTTATTCTGCAAGCACCGTCAAGCAAGCTATATTCGCTATGAAGGTGGAGATGAACGAAATCTGACATAATATTTCCTTTATTTTAACTTATTTTCGTAAAATTTGTAGATGTTTTCAAGTCTATGGTACACGCCCGATTTGGATATAGGTGGACTAATTCTTTTCCCAAGCTCTACTAAGCTTGAATCGGGAAACTGAAGTCGGGCATTGGCAATTTCAATCAAATGCTGCGGTAAATCATTCAGAAAACCGTTTTCGTCAAGATATTTAATCGCCTCTAAATACTTCTTTGTCGCATTAAGGGATTTATTGATATTTGCGGCATCACAGTTTGTAGCCCTGTTTGCGATGTTTCTTACCTCATTGTTGATTTTAGAATTTATCACGTCGAATGCAGAGCTTGTTGCACCCATCAAGGCAAGAAAATCCTCAATCGCCTCACTGCGCTTAATGTATAAAACCGTCTTGGGGCGGCGAATAGTCATATTGAATTTTAGGCGGTTGTCTAAAAGATACTCTTTAAAGTCAATTGCATTATCTAAATTGTTGAAATTCAGGTCCAAACGGTGACCTTTTTCAGGTGAATTCATCGTGCCGCAAGCCAAAAATACGCCTCTTAAAAAATGCTCTTGGCATCTTGGACATTTAAACACAGAAGTGACAATTTCGGCAATTGTAGAATATTTGACAATTTCTTTATTTATAAGGATTTCTCTACTATTTGCAACGTAAGCGCCTTCTTGCTTTTTGAGTAAAAAGCATAGCTTTTCATTAAGGATTTTTGCATTTTCGGCAAATGTCGTTTTAACAATAAAGAAGTCCCCATCTGCTTTTGAAGCAAAAGCCATGCCGTAAAGGCACGAATACAAGCAACAGTTTTTAATTTTAGGATTTACGTTTGCTATTTCTTCTTTTACTTTTTGCGAAAATGACATAAAAATACCTACTCTATGTATATAATTTCTTCCTCTAACGTTACGTTATACTTTTCAAAAATTACTCTTTTGATACACGAAATCAAATCGTTAATATCTTGTGCATTTGCACTGCCCTTGTTTATAATGAACCCCGCATGCTTCGTTGACACCTCGGCATCTCCAAAGCTAAAGCCCTTCAGTCCTGCTTTGTCGATAAGAAGCGAGGCATAATTATCTTTTGGCTTTTTAAAGGCACTGCCTGCGCTTTTTTCATTTAGCGGCTGACTAAGCTGCCTTTTTTTATCGTAGTCCTCGGTTTTTTGTTTGATTTCCTCGAAATTTCCCTCTTTTAGCTTTAGGCAGGTTTCCAATAGAACGTAGTTGCCCGTGACTGAAAAGATGGTTGACTTTTCGCCGAAGCAATGCTCATCTCTTGTAAGCTCTATTATTTTTCCGTTGCTTTTGTCATATACCAAGCTGTTGACAACAAAATCTCCAATTGATGAGCCGTAAGCGGAAGCATTCATATAGACGCCACCGCCAATTGTGCCGGGAATTCCGTGTGCAAACTCCAAGCCGCTCAGTGAGTGTAAAAGCGCAAGCTCAGAAACGTTTTTCAAGCTCGCACCCGGGAGCGCGCGCATCTTGCACCCGTTTACCTTGATTTCATCAAGATTTTTGGTCACGATTACTATTCCACTGTAATTATCGGAAAAATAACAGTTAGTACCGTTTCCCAATACGTAAAATTTATATGATTTTGCAGTTATTGCATCAAGCAAACGGCAAAAAGCTTGCATTGTGTGCGGGTAAATTGCAAGACAAGCGCCGTTACCCACTCCTATTGAGGTCAAGGAAGCGGTTTTTGCGTCGATTTCGTATTTTGTGTTAGTTTTATCGCATAGCGAAATAATGTCCCTAAAAAGCATCATATGCACCTCCTGATTATTCAGTATATGCATATTGCTTACGGTTGTATATTAAATATCGCTAAGAAGCTCGTCTCTTTGGCTAAGAAGCACTCTTGCCGCCTCGTATTGCGACTCAAGAAGGTCGATTCCGCCAATGATTCGTGCTATTTCGTCAATTCTCTTTTCTTTATCAAGAGCTAAAACGGTTGTAACTGCTCTGCCGTCGCTTTCTATTTTCTTAATCAAAAGATGATTTTTTGCGAGTGCGGCGATTTGTGCAGAGTGTGTAACGCAAATTGTTTGCATTGAATTGGCAATTTTTGCAAGCTTAACGCCAATCTTTTGTGAGGTGCTGCCTGAAACGCCCGTATCAATCTCGTCAAATATGATAGTTTGCGATTTTGCGCCCGAAATGACACTCTTTATAGCAAGCATAATTCTTGCAAGCTCACCGCCCGAGACAATTTTGTTCATTTTTGAAAGATTATCTCCTGCATTGGTGGCAATCATAAACTCAACGTCGTCGTAGCCGTTCGACGATAAAACGGGAGTTCCCTCACGTAAATTCTCATTTACGTCAATTTCAAACTGAACCTTTGGCATATCAAGATAAAGAAGCGTTTCCTTAACAGCCGCTGAAAGCTCTTTTGCGCCGTTTTTACGCGCTTTGTGTATCTTGTCCGCAACAATGCACGCTTCCTTATGAAGCTCCTTATATTCGGTCTTTAACCCCTCAAGCATATTTTCGGAATCGCGCCATACCGTTAGCTTTTCTTCAAGCTCCGCCTTAAATTTCAATACGTCGGCAAGCGTCGGACCGTATTTTTTCTGCATACGGCTAATAACCGAAAGACGATCCTCGATTTTATCAAGCTCCGCCTCGGGATTTTCCAAGGAATCAACCGCGCATAAATCCTTCGTTGTTTCGGCAATATCCTCAAGCTCGGACTTAAATGATTTCAGCTTAGCTGTCATTTCGTCAATGCTTGGGTCAATATCACTGATTTTATTAAGCGCCTCAATCGATTTTTCAATCAGAACCGATGCACTTATTCCACTTTCGTTCTTAAAAAGAAGCTTATAGACCGCGCCCGAGCTTTTTAGTAGCTTTTCTGCATTTTTAAGCTTGTTTCTGAGCTCGATTAGCTCCTCTTCCTCGTTTTCATCCTTAAGCTTTGCCGAGGAAATTTCCTTGATTTGAAATTTTATCAAATCTGCATTTGCTTCAATCTTCTTTATTTCGTCAAATAATTCGGCAATTTGCTTCTTTTTTTGATTCAGTCTTTGATAATAAACAAAATATTTTCTAAGAAGCTCGCCATTTTGGCAATATTCGTCAAGAAGCAAAACGTGGTTCGCTTTATTTATAAAGGAATGGTTCTCGTTTTGTCCGTGTATGCTGACAAGCGCCGTGCCAAGCTCCTTTAGCTGTGCAAGTGTTGCAGGGCGAGAGTTGATTTTTATCGCAGTTTTGCCATCAAGTGAGAATGAACGGTAAATAACAATGGCGTCGTCCCTGTCATACGGAATTTCAAACTTATCAAGAAGATTATATGCTTCATCACTAACGCTTGAAAAGGAAGCGGAAACAACCGCGCGCTCCTCACCGTGACGAATAAGCTCCTTTGAGGTCTTTGAGCCAAGAATTATATTTATCGCATCGATAATAATTGACTTTCCCGCGCCCGTTTCACCCGTCAAAACGCTAAATCCCGAATCAAAATCAATATCAAGACACTTTGCAACGGCAATATTTTCTATATGTAAAATATCAAGCATTATAATTCCTCAATTATTTATTTGCAATAAGTCTTATCTTTTCAATTATTTTTACGCTTGCATCCTCTGATTTTACAACTAAAATGATGCAGTCGTCACCAGCAACAGAGCCCAAAACGTCAGGGTCGTGAAGGGCGTCGATGCCCGCAGCCACAGCTTGTGCAAGACCCGGATTAGTTTTAATAACTACGTTATTAAGTGCATATTGAATATCAAGAATTGAAGCAAAAAGTGCTTGGCTGTATCTACCCGAGTTTTCAACCTCGTTCTTAGGTGCAACGTATTTATATGCCCCACCCGATAAAACCTTAACGAGCTTTAGCTGCCTTATATCTCTTGACGCGGTTGCCTGTGTGGCATTATAGCCCGCCATTCTAAGCTCGCTTATAAGCTCCTCTTGTGTTTCAATATTTTTGCTTGAAATAATTTCAAGAATTTTTTCCTGTCTTTTAGATTTCATAATATCCTCATCAGCTATTTATTACGTTTAATATTTTTTCGTTTGATAGGTTTTCACCGCTTTTAGAAAATACAGCCAAATATTCCGTATTGCCATCACCGCCTAAAATCGGTGATTTTATTAATGCTTTACAAAAATAGCCAAGTGAATTTGCACATTCAATTACGCGCATAACTGCCAATTTTCTAAATTTCTTGTCCTTTACAATTCCACCCTTGCCAACGCCCGTCTTTCCAACCTCAAATTGCGGCTTGATAAGCGAAATATAAGCTCCGCCGTCACCTAAGGTGTTAAAGGCACTCGGAATTATAAGTGTTTGTGAAATAAATGATACGTCAATTGTTATAATATCAATTTTGTCCTTTACAACCTCGCTTAAATCGTTTCTTGCATTAAAATTTTCAATGGAAACAACGCGAGAATCGTTTTTTAGGTCAATGTCAAGTTGGTTTGAGCCGGAATCAAGTGCATAAACCTTATTTGCTCCTCTTTTTAAGAGGCAATCGGTAAATCCACCGGTTGAGGCACCAATATCAAGACAAATTTTTCCGTTTACGTCGATTTTTGCATAATCAAGTATCGCCTCGAGCTTAAGTCCGCCGCGCGAAACGTAAATACAGTTGTCAGAAACCTCAACACTGTGCGAAATTTGCTCGTCAACCTCGTAAGATGGCTTAGAAAGCACCCTTCCGTCAAGCAAAACGCATTGATTTTCTATAAGCACCTTCGCCTTTTGTCGGCTCTTTACGTAACCGTAAGTAAATAAATATAAATCTGCTCTCATTTTGTTCTTTCAATCATATATTTTGCAAGCTCGGTAAGAGAATGAAATTCATCACTGCTTGAGTAATACCCTTCGATTGATGAAATTGCGCCGTCAATCAAGTGCTTCATTTCGTCTTCCGCCTCTTTCATTGTCAAAAAGCTAAAAACGGTTGTTTTTCCGTTTTTTGTATCGGAACCAACCGGCTTGCCAAGCTCATCCTGGCTTGAAGTAACGTCGAGAATATCGTCCTTTATTTGAAATGCAATTCCAACGTTTTCGCCATAAAGCTCCAAGCTTTCAATTACTTCTCTTTTCGGCTCGTCGCACGCGGCAAGGTAGCCAAGGACTAAAGCGCACTTAATTAGCGCGGCAGTCTTTAAAGAATGCATTTTTTTAAGCTCGGAGTACGATTTAATATTTCCGTCACTGTTTAAATCAATCATTTGTCCGCCCGCCATACCGCAAAATCCGGCATATTTTGCAAGAGCTGAGGTTGCCAAGCGCGCGCTTCTGTCGCTAACAAGATTGTTCTCGGCAACAAGCTGGAATGCATAGGTCAAGAGCGAATCGCCTGCTAAAAGCGCCATATCCTCACCGTAAACCTTGTGACAAGTCGGCTTACCGCGGCGGTAGTCGTCATTGTCCATACAAGGCAAATCGTCGTGAATCAAGGAATAAGTTTGAATCATTTCAAGCGCGCAGGCATACGGAAGTGCTTTTTCAATATCGCTTGAATGAGAAAAAAGCTTATATGCTTCTAAAACAATAAACGGTCTTAGACGTTTCCCCCCTGCGAAAAGACTGTACGACATTATTTCACTAAGTCCGCAGCCGTCTTCC
Source organism: Eubacteriales bacterium (assembly GCA_045660785.1). Classification (GTDB taxonomy): domain Bacteria; phylum Bacillota; class Clostridia; order Oscillospirales; family CAG-272; genus RGIG2000. The sequence continues at coordinate 22,553 of JAZREL010000057.1, forward strand.
TTATCCATATACTCCTTAAGCTTTGCCTCGATAATTTCAGTGCTTTGCGAAAGCAAGCTTATTAATTCATTTTTCATCAGGAGTGAAATCCTCCTCTAAAAGCTCTCCGTCCTTATTTACAAGAATTTTTACGGAATTTTCTACGCTTTTAAGCTTTGACTCGCAAACGCCTATAAGCTTTACACCCTCTTCGTATAATTTAAGCGCCTCGTCAAGTGTGAAATCACCTGATTCGAGCATTGAAGAAATTTCTTCTAAGCGCTCCATAGCATTTTCAAACGAAAGCTCCTTCTTTGGCATAATTTTATCCTTCCTTTGATTTAATAACTGCTTTTACAGCTCCATTTGCGAATTTAATATCAATTTGACTGTCAATTTCAAGCTCATTTGCGCTCTTTATCACTTTTTCGTCCTGCGTAACGAATGCAAAACCGCGCTGAAGAATGTTCAGTGGGTTTAATGCATTAATTTTCGCAACAGCTTCGATAAATTTTGCCCGTTTTTTGTAAACTGAAGCGTCAGAAGCACTGGCAAATCTTGATTTAGCGCTATCAAGCTTTAATTTCGGTAATTTTATTATATTTTCGGGGCTTGTAAACGCGCTCGTCCTCTTTAATGCATCCAAGCGTAATCTATAATCGCTTATAAATAGCTCAATTGCACTAAGTGAGCGTTGTCTAAATGATTTTAAAGTTGACGTTATCTCAAAAATGCTTGGAGTTGCAAGCTCAGCCGCGGCTGACGGAGTTGCGGCGCGCACATCAGCAACAAAATCACAAATTGTAAAGTCAATTTCGTGCCCAACACCCGAAATAACAGGTATTTTTGAATTATAAATGGCGTATGCAAGCTGTTCGTTATTAAAAGCCCACAAATCCTCAATCGAGCCGCCACCGCGCCCAATAATAATAACGTCAACGCTATTTGTTATGTTAAAATATTCAATTCCGCTGATTAAATCAAGCGGCGCATCCTCCCCCTGTACGAGCGCAGGAAATAAAACAAGCTCACAAAGTGGGCATCTGCGGCTCGCAACGTTGATAATATCACGTACAGCGGCACCGGTTGGCGAGGTAATAATGCCAATTCTCTTTGGAAATTTGGGAATTTCCTTCTTTTTATCCTCGTCAAACAAGCCCTTTTCAAAGAGCTTTGCTTTGAGCTGCTCATATGCAAGGTGCAAATCTCCTATTCCCTCGGGAGTTATCGTGGAAACGTAAAGCTGATATGCCCCCGCCTGCTCGTAAACACCAACACGCGCGCGTACAATAACTCGTTGTCCGTTTTCAATCTTAAAACGAACCTTCATCGCGTTTTGGCGGAACATCACCGCGCGTATTTCAGATGATTGGTCCTTTAAAGTAAAGTAAAGGTGACCTGATGAATGCCTTTTGAAGTTGGAAATCTCGGCGCAAACTAAAAGGTCACGAAGCATTACCTCTTCTTCAATTAGGCACTTTATATATTCGTTAATTTGCGAAACGGTTTTTGGCTCGGGAAGCAGCTCGTTTCCGTTTTCGTCGAAAATATATTCCATTAATTCTCCTTAGAAAAATATCGCTTTAAGGTTAGTAAAGCGACTCCTGATGCATTATCGGTGCTAAATTCGGGCTTTGCAAAATACAAATTATCAAATTTAGAATTTAGCTTACCCTTTATAATAGCATTACTCATCACTCCACCCGCGTAAATGATTTTATGATTTGGAAAATCAGCGCGAAGGTTTTCTGTGAGCTTTGCAATAGTCTTATAAACAAACTCAAGCGTGTATGCGGCAACGAGGTTTTTGTCACCCGTTTCAAGATAAAGCTTGCTTGCAAGGTTTTCAAGACCCGACATATTACACTTAAAGCCGTTTACCGAGGTTTTCAGCGGTGGAATTTTCGTTTTATTTTCAAGCGCTAACGCCTCAATATGCTTGCCTGCAGGAAATTGAAGCCCCATTTTAACGCCAATTCTGTCAATTGCTTGTCCTGCATGTAGATCATCACTGCCACCGAGCAATTCAATTGTATAGTCGCTTCCGTTTGGCTTAACAAGCAAAATCTCGGTTGTGCCGCCTGATACGTGAAAAGCGATAAAATCACCGTCAATTTCCGCTTTCGATGAGTAAATTGCGGCAACAACGTGTCCCTTTTGGTGAGAAAACTCAAAAAGCTCAAGATTATAAAGTGAGCTAATCACCTCTGCCAAGGCGCGTCCAACAAGAAAGCACGGCATATATGAATTTTGGGCGTCGCGCGGATACTTTGAATATCCAACCGCTAAAATTTCATAATCCTCGTGCTTTTCTCTTAGGTATGATGATATAATTTGAAAATTTTTCACGTGGGCAAATACGGCATCGCTTTGTCTTAGCCCGTTTTCACCCTCTTTTACAGGCAAAAGCACCTTATAATTTTCAAGTATTACACCGCTTTCGTCGCAAATTGCAAGCGAGGTAGTATAATTACTCGTGTCAATGCCTAAAAAAACTCTCTTTTTCATTATAGCTTTTTCGCAATTGCGTTCAAAACGCCGTTTATGTATGCTTGCGCGCCATCCTCGGCAAATTGCTTGGAAAGCTCAACCGCTTCATTAATAGAAATAGCGGGTGGGAGCTGAAGAAACTTCATTTCATAAACGCTCAAACGGATTATTGATGCAGTAACCTTAGAAAGACGTGTGATTTTCCAACCGTTCAAGCTATCTGCAATAATTTCGTCAATTTCCTTAATGTTTTCGCAAACACCGAAAAATTCACCCTTTACGGTTTCTTCCTCGTCGTCCTCACAAACAAAATTATCGTATGCTCTTGTGTAGTATTCCTCACAAGATTCCTCTTTGTTAAATTCGTAGCCGAATAATAGCTCAAAAACATTTTTTCTTACTTTTCTTTTGCCTAACATAAAAAAGCTTCCTTTTAATAAAT
>JAZREL010000058.1:0-5754 GCA_045660785.1 Eubacteriales bacterium
GGCTTGTCTTTGCCTTGTAGGAGCCGTCCTTGCCTGCCTTTGGCTGACCCTTCTTGTCAACCTCGTACATTTCGTCCGCATTACCGTGGTCAGCAGTGATAAGAGCAACGCCCTTGAGGTTATCAACAACGTCAAGGAGGCGCTTCAATTGAAGGTCAAGTGCTTCCATTGAGCAACGTGTTGCCAAAATGTTGCCTGTGTGGCCAACCATATCGCCGTTCGGGAAGCTAACGCGAAGTGAATTGTACTTTCCGCTTTCAAGGCAACCGATAAGCTCGTCGGTGATTTCAGCGCACTTCATCCAAGGTCTTTGCTCGAAAGGAACAACGTCAGATGGGATTTCGATGTACGTTTCAAGCGCGTCATCAAACTTGCCGCTCTTGTTTCCGTTCCAGAAGTAGGTAACGTGGCCGTACTTTTGTGTTTCGGAGATTGCAAGCTGACTAACGCCTGTGTTTGCAAGATATTCACCCATTGTGTTGGTGATTTCAGGTGGGTTTACAAGGTAGTTTGATGGAATGTGAAGGTCGCCGTCGTACTCAAGCATACCTGCATATACTACGCTTGGGTAGCGAACACGGTCAAACTTATCAAATTCCTTATCGTCAAATGCCTTTGAAATTTCAATAGCGCGGTCGCCGCGGAAGTTGTAGAAAATTACGCTGTCGCCATCGTTGATTGTACCAACAGGCACGCCGTCCTTTGCAATAACGAATGGTGGAAGGTCTTGGTCGATAACCTTATATTCCTCACGGTAAGCTTCAACCGCACACTTTGCGCAGCAGAACTGTCTGCCCTCGCCAAGAACGTGTGTTTTCCAGCCGAGCTCAACCATTTTCCAGTTTGCCTCGTATCTGTCCATTGTAATTACCATACGTCCGCCGCCTGATGCAATCATAACGTCGAAATCATCAGAGCGAAGCTCGGTAAGGAAATCTTCAAATGGGATAATGTAGTCAAGTGCGCTTGTTTCGCCAACGTCACGGCCGTCAATAAGAATATGAAGGCGAACGCGAGAAACGTTTTCTTCCTTAGCGCGTGCAATCATTGCTTTCAAGTGGTCGATATGTGAGTGAACGTTACCGTCTGAGAAAAGACCGATAAAGTGAAGTGTGCTTGAGTTGTCCTTTACGTTTTTAACGATATTTTGCCAAGTGCTTGATGAGAACATTTTGCCGTTTTCAATTGACTCTGAAACGAGCTTAGCGCCTTGAGCAAAAACCTGACCTGAGCCAAGTGCGTTGTGTCCAACCTCGGAGTTACCCATATCGTCATCGGTTGGAAGACCAACAGCTGTGCCGTGTGCCTTGAGCGCAACTGTTTTATATTTTTCCATAATCATATCAAGTGTAGGTGTGTACGCTTGCTTTACTGCGTTGCCAACTGTGTCAGGCGCGATACCAACGCCGTCCATTACTATTGTAAGAACAGGGCCCTCAACGCCAATAGGATTTTGAAGCTTATTAAGAATCTTTGCCATAATAATTCCTCGCTTTTAATTAATAATAATATTTTATCCTATATAGTATATACTATAATTGTGAATAAATCTTGAACAGATGCAAAATAGTTGACATTTTTATTAAGTAATGGTAAAATATTTCGTGAACACGACGTTTAAAACTTTTAATCGATATTTGGAGGGCTTATGAGCATAAGAGAGGATGCAATAAATGCAATTCGCGAGCTTTGCGAGGTTGCAAAATTAAAATCAGGAGATATTTTGGTTATCGGCTGCTCAACGAGCGAGGTTGTTGGTGAAAAAATCGGAACGAGCGGAAGCGAAAACGTTGCCGAGGAAATTTACGACGCAATTACCTACGTGCTTGTGCCAAAGAAAATTTACCCTGCGTTTCAATGCTGCGAGCACCTAAACCGTGCAATAGTTATTGAGCGTGAATGTATGCCATCATACTGTGAGGAGGTAAACGTTGTGCCGCAAAGAAAAGCAGGCGGCTCACTTGCAACGTTTGCTTATTCCTGCTTTAGCGACCCTGTTGTGGTTGAGGAAATCAAGGCGGATGCGGGAATTGATATTGGCTCAACCCTTATTGGAATGCACCTAAAGAAGGTTGCAGTGCCCGTGCGTCTTTCCGTTTCAAAAATCGGCGAGGCAAATATCACCTGTGCGCGCACACGTCCAAAATTCATCGGTGGCGTGCGTGCCGTTTACAACGAGGATTTACTTTAAGTCACTCGTGGCTTTCAAAATTCACTGAAATTCAGACACGTTTTCGGCAAAAAAGCCGACCACGTGTCTGTTTTTTGCGTTTTTCGCCTTGTTTTCTCACCGTCCATTGTTCCTTTTTCATTATTCGTTTTTTACAGCTTAACAAAAAATCCCCACGCCGAAGCGCGGGGATTTTATTTATTAGGTTAGGTATTATCTACCTCTCATGGACTCGTAAACCTCAGCGTCTGTCTTATAGCCGCCCTTCTTCTTTGACTTCTTCTTAATTACGAAGTTTCTGAAGATGATGTCGAGCACGAAGAGAATGAGCGCAAGCGCGATAAGAGGAATGTCAATATTTGTTTCCTCTGTTATAGTCTTGTCCTCGCCCTCTTCCTTTCTGAAGGCATCGTCAAGGTTGAATTCATTTTCGTTGATAAGTCCGTCAAGCTTACTTGTAACAAGACCGTTCATAAGGTCAAGTCCCTCGTTTGTATCGCCTCTTAGAATATCGTATTCCTCAAGAGTTTTACCTACAACTGCCAAAGCGGTTGTGTCGCGAAGTGGGTCGTCACCGTGAGTAGCATAGTCGATTGCGAGATACGCCTTGCTGCCCGAGCTTGTGTAACCAACCTCTGCCTTATAAAGGTCAAGCACTATAACGTACGTTTCTTCAATCGAGCCGGTTGGGATTGTAACCTGATACTTGCAGTTTGCAAGAGGTGTTGCGTGGAACGTGCCGTATGCAACCCAAATCTTCTTTGTTTGGTCAAACTTATAAACTGATGCGCGGATAACCTCTTCATAGATAACGCCGTTGCCGCTGATGTCCTCGTGCTTTCTTGTTCCCAAGTCAACAGGAGTCATAACGGTCATATCGATGCGCTTGTCATCTCTTGTTACGGTGTAATCAAGACCGGTTGAGTCAATGCGCTTATGAATTGGGGAGAGCAAAATGTTAGAAACAAGACGAATATTTTCTATCTCGTCAGTATCATCGAACATCTCGCCTGTCCATTCGGGATTACCAAGGTCGGTCATCAAAGCACATACCTTACCAAGACCGTACTCCCATTCTGCATAAAGCGGACGGAGGTTGTCAACGTAGATAACTCTTTCTGCGCCTTCCTTAATTGTTGTACCGTAGTAGCCGTGAATTACATCGTATTCTCTTACGCCCTCGTGAACTATTGAGTTAAGCGAGTCACGCATTGGGAGAACTGTAATATCGGTATTAAGAAGCTTACCTTGGATGCTTTCAGCAATCTCGGTTAAGTCTTTGGTGAGCTGATCTGCATCGTTTACAAGGAAGATTTCGCCCTTACCTGCTACTGAAATCTTTTCAAGTTCAGCAATAGCTGTTGCATCATCAGTACCGATTGCAATAGTGGACGTTACAGTACCGCCCTTTGCCATACGTTCAACGATACCCTCATAACCTGAGCCCTTATCGTTTGGCGCACCGTCTGACATAAATACTACTTGTTTGATTTCAATGCTTGTAATATCGGAAGCTCTACCAAGCATAGCACTTGCTTCCTGAACAGCCCATTTGTAGGACGTACCGTAGCTCTTAATGTAGTCGCTCGTTACCTTATCCTGACCGCCGCGCTTATATGAGTCGCCGGCAGGAAGCTGATATCTTGGCTCCTCGCCCGGGATAAGAAGGTAGGTTTTTCCGTCCTTTTGAACGAGTGTGTCGTTCGGGTTAATTCTATGATCACTATCCTTGCCTGTTTGGGTGTCGATATAGTGACCGTAGTAGTAGTGCTCCATTTCATATTCCATTTGCTCACAAATGGTTGCACGGTTGTCTTCATCACCGATTGGCTGAATTTCAAGCGCAACCTTGTAGTCTTGGTCGAACACAACTACACCAATATAGTCCTCAGGTGCAAACTGAGATTCCATAATAACCTTCTTTGCACTGTCAAGAACTATTTGATATCTTGTTTGGCTACCCATTTTATCCTTCATTGAGGATGAAAGGTCGATAACAAGAACCATAGCAACGGTTTCCTTCTCCTCGTCAACCTTAAGCTCAACAGGCAAAATGTCGTTGATTGGAGAATCTACGAAGCCCTCGTTATCATAGTCGTAAATGTTGCTACCGCTTGTAAAGAGCAAGCCCCTACCGTTTTCTTGAACGTAACGCTTGATGTTGTTTGCAACCGTCGTAGGAGAAACGCCCATTTCGGAGCCGCTGCCCAAACGGGTAAAGTCAACGTTCATAAGAACTATCTCATCATAAGCGAGCATCTTTTCAAGTGTGTCAGGGAATGCGCTTGGTGCACAGGTGTCAACGGAATAGGTTGATTTCATATCCTCCAAAATTCCGTTCGCTTCAACCTGCTCAAGCTGAGTGCTGTCACCGTAAACAATAAGGATTTGTCCTTGTGTTTCAAAGGTGTACCAGGATGAGAAAATGTTGTTGAGCGGCAAGGTGTCGTTATTCGTGGTAATATCAACGGAAATTGCTTGAACACCCGTCTTTGATACTGCCTCTTGACCCTTTAGCTCGTTATTTGTTTCATAATCATCGTCGCTAACCGTATATCTTCTCGGTGTGAACTTAACGATGTGTGTGCTTTGTCCCTTTGGAATTACAACGCCGCTAACCTCTGTGAGCGGAACGCCTGCAACGTCCTTAAGAATAATTGTTGCGTCGGTAACGTGGTAGGTGCTGTTTACAACAACCTGCGCCTCAACCTCCTCACCGAGCTTAACAACGCCGTTTGTATCAAGAGAAATTACTTGAATTTCCTTGTAAACGATATCTTCGTTTTTGTTGTTAACGAAATCGAAGTAAGCACAGTCAAGCGTAATGCTGTCGCCTGCAAGTGCAGCTGCCGCAGAATATGCGTTGCCGCTTGTTTCTCTACCGTCTGACATAAGAATTACCTTTTTGGTATATTCCTTATAAGTATCGGCAGAAAGCGCGTTTTGCACCTTTTCGATAGCAAGCTTGATGTTTGAGTCTTTTCTTGGTGCTTCGTCCTCGCCCTTAACGTAATCGTTTAGGAAGTTTTCCGTTTCGATATCAAGTGCGCCGGGGAGCAAAACATCCTTACCGTCGCCGTTCTTTACGATACCGTTATTATCGGTGCCGCCGAAAACGACAAGACCAAATTTTGTTTCTGTGTCATATTTTCTGTCAGCCGACTGTGCAGCAGACATAACCTCGTGCATATAGTCATTCATTTCGTCCTTGGTAGGCGCGCTACTGTCTGACATATCAACGAGGAACATAACCACCTTACCCTGTGATTCAGTGTAGCTTTCCGTATAGGAAACACCTGCAACAACCAAGGAAAGGATTAAAATAAGTGCCATGTGAATAACAAAAGGAATCAAGTGTCTTGATGACGCTCTACGCTTTTTGTTAAGACGTAAGAATGGGATAATACCGATAATAAGTGCGGGAATTGTGATTAAAAGCACCCACGGTCTTAGCGGCCAATTAAGTGTGCCCGCGAATAAAAGGGATAAATTAATACTCATCTCTGTAATATACCCCCCATTCAATAATCAATAATGCGATAAGAACCAAAACTACAATCCAAAGGATTGGACGTCCGTTTCTA
>JAZREL010000059.1:0-12703 GCA_045660785.1 Eubacteriales bacterium
GATAAGTCCTGCCATAAATCTTGTACGAAGGCGGTCCTCAAGTGATTTCATTTCGTGAGGCGGACGGTCAGAGGTGAAAATCATTTGCTTGTTTGCATCGTAAATTGCATTGAAGGTATTGAAAAATTCCTCCTGAAGCGATTCCTTACCTGCAACGAAGTGAATATCGTCGATAAGCAAAACGTCAGCATCTCTGTACTTGTTTTTGAATTCGTCCGTTGAGTGCTTTCTGATTGCGGTAAAAAGCTGATTTGCAAATTCCTCACCCTTTACGTAAACTATCTTTTTGTTTGGATAGCTTGATAAAATTTTATTTACCACCGCGTAAAGAAGGTGAGTTTTACCAACGCCGCTTGGGCCGTAAATAAAGAGCGGATTGTAGTCCTTTTTATTAAAGCCGTCGAAGTTTTGGCTTGCCACCGCCACCGCCGCTGAATTTGCAAATTTGTTTGATGCACCGACAACGAAGTTTTCAAAGGTGTATTCCGAGCGGAAGCTGTCCTGTGCGCTAAGCGATACCGGCGACTGCTGCACCACGTTTTGTACGGGCGCGGGCTGAGGAGTTTTTAAGGAGAGGTCAACCTCGCCGTGCTCAGATGAATAAATAACAACGGATGGCTCAAAGCCCAAAATTTCGTTTAGCTTGTCTGCCATTGAAATTGCAAAGCGCTGTTGAATAATTTTCTTTTTTAAGTCTGTCGGGGAAACGAAAATTGCCTCGTTTTCATCCAAAGATGCAAGCTTTAGGTCGCCAAACCATAAATTCACCGCGGTTGACGAGTTGTCCTGAAGAAGCATTTCAACAAGCATTCCACGAATGCCCTCAAGGTCAAGAGAATTAAAATTCATTAAAGCTCCTTTCACACCTACACGCGCACGTATAGCGCACGCGCGAGAAGATAAAAGCGCAAAAATATCCAAAAATTGCGCCTAAATATAGTTATACTTATAATTATAGTTATATATAGTATAACACAGGTGTGGAAAACTGTCAAGAAAATTTGAAAAATTTCTACTTATTAATATATACATTTTCAACTTTAGTGTTGAAAAATAGTCAAAAATTAGTAATTTTTTTTAAAAATTTTCCTGCAAAAATAAATTTAAAACGGTGTTTTATTGAATTAAAAAACAACGAATTTTAGCACGGCGCATTAAAAAAAGAGCAAGCTTTAACCCCTGCTCTTTTTAATTTTTTTACCTCGCTAAGCTCACTTAAAATGACACCCTGTGCCAATTCATGAAGCTCGCTTCAATTCATGACGAAGTCAATTCATGGCGTCAGCCAATTCATGAAGCTCTGCTTCAATTCATGATGCAAAGCATCAATTCATGTTTCAAAGAAACAATTCATGTGCCATCGGCACAATTCATGCCCAAAGGGCAATTCATGATGCTAAGCATCAATTCATGTCCACAGGACAATTCATTCAACTTCGTTGACTACTTGCCAAGCATTATTTTGATAATTTCTTTGTCAGTTCCGCTCATTCCGACTGACGCCAAGCGGCCCACGTTTTTGATTGTTTTTTCAACGCCCTTGGTGACAATTCCCTCGCCTGAGTAGAATTGATGTCCGCTTTTTGCCATTTCGTAGCCCATAATTCCCGCCTCGACAGCCATTGAAATTTTAGCCGCGCACGAGGATTTTGCACCGTCGCAAATTGTGCCCGAAAGGATTGCAACCGCGTTTACAAGAGTGTGCGCAATCTCATAGTATCTGCCGCCGTGGAGGTAGCAAATGCCACAGCCCGCGCCAACGCCCGCGGAGATAGCGCCGCAGTAAGCGGAAAGACAGCCGATGCCTGTTTTTTGGTGGATTGTAATTAAATCGGAAACGATAAGTGCGCGCAAAAGCTCCTCTTTTGATGAGCCGAGCTTTTCGGCATAAACACAAAGCGGAACAGAGGCGGTAATACCTTGGTTGCCACTGCCTGAAATAATGCAAACAGGAAGCTCACAGCCGTTCATTCTCGCGTCGGAGCCGGCAGCCGCCAAAGCACGCGCAAGCGTCCTTGTTTCGCCGCTTGCACCAAGATATAGGGTGCGACCTATTGATGCACCGAAATCGCGCGAAATTCCTTCGTTTGCAATTGCCATATTGTATTCAATTTGCTTTTCTAAAATAGGGGACAATTCGTCAAGGTTACAAGTTTCGGCAAACTCTAAAATTTCCTCAACGTTAAGTGATGAGCGGTCGGTTGCTTCCTTCTCTACAATTTCGTCGGGAGTTTGATAATTCAGCGTTACGTCAACTCCGCCGTGGTAAGCGGAAACTAAATTCGTATGTCGCTTCAAAAGATGCGCGCTTGCACTGTCAGCACCTAAAAATCCCTCAATGTAAATTTCAAAGGGTTGGGAGCCGTCAATTTCATATATTTCAATACTTGCACTGTTTTGAAAATCGCGAATTTTAGACACGTCCTCGGGTAAAATGCCCGATAATACCTCTAATTTTTTTTGTGGACACGATGAAATAATACCCGCGCAAACGGCAGAATTAATGCCGTGCATACCGCCCGTTCTTGGCACTATTACGCTTTTTACGTTCTTTATGATGTTTCCGCTAAGCCCGATTTTTATATCAGTTGGGTAAGCACCGAGCGCGTGCGAAATAATAGATGCGGCATATGCAATAGCAATCGGCTCAGTACAGCCCATTGCAGGGATTAATTCTTCCTTTAAAATGTTAGTATAGGCAATTCTTTTTTCGTTAGTTAAAGCCATATTTTTTCCTTTTTAATCAGCTAAAAATACAGTTAGCTGATAGATTTTTTATAAAACTTGGACACAGGGTTAGATGTTTTTGCCGTCAACGCTTACGTTCTTTGCGCCTTCCTTATAAATTAAATCACCTGTCTTAAACGGTGCTTCATAAATTTGTGGCACGTTTGGTTGAATATCGATTTTGCCGTAGTAGTATGGGTGAGTGTCGCCCTTTTCGTACTTAAACTCGCAATTTTCAATTTTTACTCCGTCAAGGTTTTCGCCGTCACCGATAATAATTGACGGGTTTTCCTCGATAAACGAGCAATTCTTAATTTCAATATTTTTGATTTGACCTGTGGTATTTTTAGCGCAGATAACGAAGCCCTCGCCCTTGCCCCACCACCATCCGGCGTGGATTTGGGTTTTAGCTCTTACGTTTTCAATTTTGATGTTTTCAACTACGCCGTCGTCACCTGTAAAGATTGAAATTGCGCGGTTTGAGGGCAAAATTTCAATGTTTTTGATTGTCGCGTTTCTAACCTTGCTGTAAAGGTGACCGAAGCGAATTGCGGCTGAGCGTGAGGACATTAAGCAGTTTGAAATTTCCATATTCTCGCACACGCCCTCGGTGTTTGTGATGCAGGTTGCCGCAAAGCAATCATCTCCGCAAAGAAAGGTTGAGTCGCGCACAACGATGTTTCTTGATGCGGAAAAATGAACGCCGTCATTGTTTGCAATACGGTTGTGGTTGTCAACGTAGCAGCGCTCAAAAACGATATTCTCACAGTTGGAGAAGGTAAAGGTCCAACAAGGAGAATTGAAAATTTGAAGGTCGTGAATATGTATGTTTTTACAGTTGTTAAAGAAAATCGGCTGTGTCGGACGTGCAATTTTGTCATCAGGGCCGATAACCGTTTGCTCCTCGTATTTTAAGGTCAGGTTTTCGTCGCGCATAAACTCGGGCGAGCCGCACGTGAAGTTTGCAAACGCATCACCGCTAAGAATAATTTTACCGCCGCCGTACATTTCAATATTGTCGGAGTCAAGCGCGTAAAGGAGCGAAATTGTCTTTACCATTTCGTTGTGATAAAACTCGTTTACGTAGTAATGGTTTAAGTTACGAGAGCCGCAAAGCTCCGTGCCCTTTTCAATATAAACCTTAATATCACCCTTTAATCTTATCGTGCCCGAAAGGAAAATACCCTTGCCGTCAAAAACGAGAGTGTCCCCTGCCTCACACGCGTCAATCGCCTTTTGAATAGCTACTGTATCAAGCGTTGCGCCGTCACCTACCGCGCCAAAATCTCTTACGTTTACGTTTTTCATAAATTACTCCTTTAATTAGGAAAATACCTAAATTATATCCATTTATTAGATTATAACATTAAATAATAAAAAAAGCAAGAAAAAACCGAGGCGCACCTCGGTTTTAATTATTTGTTTTCATTTTTTGGCACTTCGATTTTATTTCCGTTTTCGTCAAAATTTCTTTTGAGTGAAATTTCAACGGGAATAAACGAAATAAAAAGCGGAATCATTTCAATAGAAATAATAATAAGTGAAGCCACACTTATATCATTATTGCTTTTATTTATAAAGAAAAGCATAGGAATGAAAAACAGTGGAGCTGAAACAGCACCGATAATAAGTGAAGCCTTGCCGTAAACGCGGTGTGCAAACTCCCACGTTTCTTTGTTCTTCATTGAACGGCGTGTGCGATAGCCCGATAAATTATTTATTTCAGACGGTGCCTTTTTCATATAGATTACGCCAATAACAATTAGCATAATGGGCATAAGAAGCACCATTAAACTCATAAAAATCCAAAATCCCATAGTATCACCAAATCATTTATTAAGTTTTTTTGGAATGCTTGTAATTCCTGCAATATAATCAAGCGAAACGTTATAAAATTGCGCGAGAATTATGGCACGGCTGAATGGAAGCTCTCTTTTTCCGTTTTCATATTGAGCATAGTATGACTGACTTGTACCTAAAATTTTAGCAACTGCTTCTTGGCTTAAATCACTATCTTCTCTTAAATCCTTTAATCTTTGTGAATATTGCATAATTTACAAAATCTCCTTCAGGCATATGTTTTGTTCAATATGCAGATTATATCATAAATGAACTAAATACACTTGAAATTAGTTCATAAGTGAACTATAATAAAAACAGTAAAAAAAGAAAGGACAAGAAAAATGAATAAAATTTTAGAAGAATTATGGTACGGAAATATAAATCCTTGCTCTGATTATTACAAAAATACGAAAGAAAAAAAGGAGCTAGTTAAAAAAAGAAGCGATTTATATGACAAAATTACTACTGACTTTAATAAGAAGCAAATTGAGTTGTTTGAAAATTATGAGGAGTGTAATTTAGATATAATTGCCTTAAATGAAAAAGAAATGTTTGAATATTCCTTCCGCTTAGGTTTTAATTTTGCTATTGAAGTGTTGAAAAGCGATTAAAAAAGACCGAGAAACCTCGGTCTTAAATTATTTAGTTGAAAGATAGATTATTAGCACCGAAATATCAGCAGGGGAAACGCCCGAAATGCGCGATGCTTGACCGAGGGTGAGTGGCTTTACCTTATTTAGCTTTTGCACCGCCTCAATGCGCAAACCTTTAACCGTTGAATAGTCAAGGTTTGGGTCAAGCGGCTTTGCTTCCATCTTTTCTGCCCTTGCAACCTCGTTTAATTGCTTCTTTACGTAGCCGTCGTATTTTATATCTGTTTGCGCTGTGAAAACTACGCTTTTTGGCAAATTTGCCCTACCTGTGTCTAAGTTTTCAAACATAGAAAGGTCAAGCTGAGGTCTTTTTATAAGGTCTGCAAGTGAAATTGAGGTGGTAATTTTGGTTGTGCCTGCCTCTTCAATTATCTTATTTACCTCGTCTGTTGGGTGAATTATTACCTTGTTTAGACGGTTCTTTTCGTCGTTTATTTGGTTTCTGCGCTTTTCAAAATGCGCCCATTGAGCGTCGTTTACAAGACCTGCCTCGCGTCCTATCGGAGTTAAGCGAAGGTCGGCATTATCCTGACGAAGGAGCAAGCGATACTCGCTTCGTGAGGTCATCATACGGTACGGCTCGTGTGTGCCCTTTGTTACAAGGTCGTCAATAAGCGTGCCGATGTAGGACGATGAGCGCGGAAGAATCATTGGCTCACGGCCCTTGATTTTAAGTGCGGCGTTAATTCCAGCAACAAGACCCTGCGCCGCTGCCTCCTCGTAGCCCGAGGTGCCGTTAAACTGTCCTGCGCCGTAAAGACCCGAAATTTTCTTATATTCAAGCGTTGCAAGCAGCTCCTGTGGGTCTGTGCAATCGTACTCAATTGCATAGGCGTATCGCATTACCTTAGCGTTTTCAAATCCCGAAAGGGAGTGGAGCATTTCCATTTGCACGTCGATAGGCATTGAGGTTGAAAAGCCCTGAAGGTACATTTCCTTTGTGTCTGCACCCGTTGGCTCAAGGAACAATTGGTGGCGCTCCTTATCTGCAAAGCGCACTATTTTGTCCTCAATTGACGGGCAATAGCGCGGACCTGTGCCGTGAATATTTCCCGAGTACATCGCGCTTCTTTTTAGGTTATTTTTTATAATTTCGTGTGTATTTAGGTTTGTGTATGCTATATAACAAGGCACCTGCTCCTTAATAGGGTAGCTTTCCTCGTCAGTTTGCCAAGAAAATGGGAACGAGGTGTCCTCGCCCTCTTGAATTTCAAGCTTTGAATAGTCAATTGAGTCCGCGTGGATTCTTGCAGGAGTGCCTGTCTTAAAGCGCATCATATTAATGCCCTCGCGCAAAAGAGCTTCCGTTAAAAACGACGCGTGCATAAGTGAATCAGGGCCTGAGTGATAGCAAATATCGCCCGTATGTACCGTTGCATTAAGATACGTGCCTGTGCATAAAATTACCGCACGGCAAAAATATTCCTCGCCTAGTCGGGTAACGACCTTGTCAATACGCTTGGTATCTCCCTCACAAACGGTCTTAATATCACAAATTTCCGCTTGAACAAGGCGCAAATTCGGTGTATTTTCAAGTACACCCTTCATAATAGAGCGGTATTTTAAGCGGTCTGCTTGGATGCGCTTTGAATAAACTGCCGCACCCTTGCCGAGATTTAACGTTCTTGCTTGCAGAGTAACCAAGTCCGCGCTTTTTCCCATTTCGCCGCCAAGTGCATCAATTTCATAAACCAAGTGACCCTTGGCAGTGCCGCCTATTGACGGATTGCAGGGTAAATTTGCAACGGCATCAAGCGACATAGTAAAAAGAATTGTATCAAGGCCCATTCTTGCGCTTGCAAGTGCGGCTTCAATTCCCGCGTGGCCTGCGCCAATAACGGCAACGTCACAATAGTTAGACATAATTACTCCTTTCTTAAATGCACGCATACGCATGATTATTTATGATATTTTGTGCCGTTTACTATTGAAAGTGAACGGTAGGTTGTTTCGTACAAAATTACGCGTAAGAGCTGATGCGGAAAGGTTAGCTTTGAAATTGAGAGCTTGTAGTCCGCCCTTTGCTTTACCGAGCTGCTAAGACCGAAGGACGAGCCGATAATAAAGCAAATTTCGCTCTTTCCAAGCGTTGTCACGTCATTTATTTTTGCGGCAAGCTCCTCACTTGAAAGCTGCTTACCCTCAACGCACATTGCAATTACGTATGATTTATTCGATATTTTTTCAAAAATTGCCTTGGCTTCCCTTTCAAGCGCTGAGTCAATTTGGCTTTGGCTTGGATTGTCAGGTAGCTTTTCTTCCTTTAGTTCAATTTCCTCAACCCTTGCCCACGCGCCAAGTCGCTTTCTATACTCGTCCGCCGCTGAGCGAAGATAGCTTTCCTTTAAATTTCCCGTTGCAATAATTTTTATGTTTAGCATAGATTAAACAATAGTGCTTACTTCTTGCCTTCCCTAGCAGGGAAGGTGTCGGCTTGCCGACGGATGAGTAGAACACTAAAAGAGTTATTTCAAGCTTTCTTCCTTTATTTCGAGCTTACTTAAAATATCTCTGCATACTCCATTAAAATTTTTGTTTATTTCTGTGTTTTGATACCGCAAAACCGTAATGCCGATTTTATATAATTCCTCGTCGCGAGCCTTGTCTTTTTCAAGCTGTTCCTTTTCGCCGTGCCCTTTTCCATCAAGCTCAATGGCTAAATTTTTTGTCGAAATAAAAAAATCAACAATATAATTACCGATATTTTTTTTGACGGTTGACGGTGATTGGTAGCTTTTTAAGAAAGTCATACCATAAATGGCGCTCCTCGGGGGTCATGTTTTTTCTTAATTCTTGCGCGTTGCAAACGAGATTTTTGTCATATTTGTAGCTCATAGCTGCTCCTTAGATGATCTACTCATCCGTCACTTCGTGACACCTTCCCTGCTAGGGAAGGCGAAAAATTATTCGTTAATCAATTTTTCAGCTGCGCTTAAAATTGCCAATTTACCGCTTTCATAGGTGAGCGAACCTTGGAAAAATGCGGTGTACGGTGGGCGCACGGGTCCGTCGCACGAAAGCTCAATTGATGAGCCCTGAGTAAACGCGCCTGCCGCCATAATTACCTCATCCTGATAACCCGGCATTGCCCAAGGCATAGGAGTAACGTAGGAGTCAACGGGGCTTGATGCTTGAATACCCTGACAGAATTTAATAAGTCCGTCGGCGTAGCCAAACTTAACCGTTTGAATTATATCTGAACGCATTTCATTATATTTTGGATAAACGTCAAAGCCGAGCGCTTCAAGCACGTATGCGGCGAAATGTGCTGTCTTTATTGCCTGCGCAACAACGTGAGGCGCTAAGAAAAATCCCTTGAAAAGGTTTCTGTTTTGACCAAGGGATGCACCAACCTCACAGCCCGTGCCAACCGAGGTTAGACGGTATGAGGCAAGCTCAACTGCTCTCTTTGTGCCCGCAATGTAGCCGCCGCTTTCGGCAATTCCGCCGCCCGGATTTTTAATGAGTGAGCCGATAATCATATCTGCACCAACGTGTGTTGGCTCGCGCTCCTCGCAAAATTCGCCGTAGCAGTTGTCAACAACAACGTATGCGCTGCTTCTTTGATGAACAAAATTGCAAATACTTCCAATTTGGTCAATTGTAAGAGTAGGACGGTTTAAGTAGCCCTTTGAGCGTTGAATAAACACAACCTTAACGTTTTTTCCGTGCTCGTTTAGCTTTGCTTCAATTCCCTCAAAGTCGATTTTATCGTCCTTGAAATTAACTTGGTCGTACTTAACGCCAAAATCGGCAAGTGAGCCGTCACCGTTTGCACCCTTAAGCCCAATTACCTCACAAAGTGTATCGTATGGCTCGTTAGTTACTGAAAGAAGCACGTCGTTTGGGCGAAGAAGTCCAAAAAGACCTATTGTAAGCGCGGTTGTGCCGTTTGGAATAGTGTGGCGCACAAACGCCGCCTCAGCACCGAAAACGTCGGCATAAACCTTGTCAAGCGTATCTCTGCCAATATCGTCGTAGCCGTAGCCGGTTGTGCCCGAAAACATACTGTCGCTTACCCTATGCTCACGGAAAAATTCAAGCACACGCGCTGTATTTTTATATGAAATTTCGTCTATTTTTTTGTAAATATCGCTAAGCGCTATCTCTGCCTCGCTTGCGATTTTAAGAAGCTTTTCGGATATCATAAATTCTCCCTTTATGCTTTATTGTGAAACACAGGCAAAGAATTTTCCCTGCCTGTGTCTGATATTTATTAAATTTTAACGTGTAGGGAAAGAGGTTTTCCCTCCCGCTTTTATTTTAGTTTTGCGTATGCCTTTAAGCGGAGCTGAGTGTTAAGAATTTTCTTACGAAGACGGAGTGATTTTGGAGTAACCTCAATAAGCTCGTCCTCAGCGATATACTCAATTGCCTGCTCAAGTGACATTTGTCTTGGCGGTGTTAAAATAAGTGCCTCGTCTGCACCCTTTGAACGGATAGCTGTTAAGTGCTTTTTCTTGCAAACGTTAACAACAATATCCTCCATCTTAGGACATTCACCAACAATCATACCCTCGTAAACAGGAGTTTGAACGCCGATGAACATAGCGCCTCTGTCCTGAGTATTGAAAAGACCATATGAGGTTGCCTCGCCGTCCTCGGACGCGATAAGTGAGCCGGTGTATCTTGTGATAACGTCGCCCTTGAATGGCTGATAGCCGTCGAACAAGGTGTTAAGAATACCCTCACCCTTGGTGTCGGTCATAAATTCACTTCTGTAACCGAATAAGCATCTTGACGGAATTAAGTATTCAAGACGTGTTCTTGTGCCTGCCTTGTTCATTTCAAGAAGCTCGCCCTTACGTGAGCCAAGCTTTTGAACAACCGCACCAACGCTCTCGTCAGGTACGTCGATTGAAACTCTTTCCATCGGCTCGTGAAGGGTGCCGTCGATTGTCTTATAAAGCACACGTGGAGTTGAGCAGCAAAGCTCAAAGCCCTCACGGCGCATTGTTTCGATAAGAATTGAAAGGTGCATTTCACCTCTGCCCGCAACCTTGAATGAGTCGGTTGTGTCGCCGTCGTTTACGCTAAAGGTCATTTCCATCGTTGGCTCTGAAACCTTAACGAATTCAAGCGGCTCGGGATTTCCAACAGTACAAAGAGTATCACCTATTGAAAGCTCCTCAACACCTGCGAAGCAAACGATGTCACCAACGGTTGCAGTCTGTGCGGGAACTCTTGAAAGACCCTCAAATTGGTAGATTGAAACAATCTTTGCGCGTCTTGGCGCTTCGTCTGAGTGGTAGTTGCAAACGCAAACCTCTTGGTTTACCTTCAAGGTGCCGCGCTCAATTCTACCGATACCGATTTTACCAACGTATTCGTTGTAGTCAATTGCGGAAACGAGAAGCTGTAAGCTTTCGTCTTCCTCTCCCTCGGGTACGGGAATATAGTCGATAATTGTATCAAGAAGCGGCTTTAAGTCCTTGCCCTCTACGTCAGGTGAGAAGGAAGCTGTGCCCGCTCTGCCTGAGCAGAAAAGCATTGGAGAGTCAAGCTGCTCGTCCGTTGCATTTAAGTCGATTAAAAGCTCCAAAACCTCGTCGATAACCTCATGCACACGTGCATCGGGACGGTCAATTTTGTTTACAACAACGATGATTCTGTGGTTTAACTCCATTGCCTTGCGAAGCACGAAGCGAGTTTGAGGCATAGGTCCCTCTGCCGCGTCAACGAGCAAGATAACGCCGTTAACCATCTTAAGGATTCTTTCAACCTCACCGCCGAAGTCCGCGTGGCCTGGGGTGTCGATTACGTTTATTTTCTTATCGCCATAGCGAATAGCTGTATTTTTTGCCAAGATTGTAATGCCGCGCTCCTTTTCGAGTGCGTTTGAGTCCATTACACGGTCGGTAGTGGATTGATTTTCGTGGTATGCGCCGCCCTGCTCCAAAAGGCCGTCAACGAGGGTTGTTTTTCCGTGGTCAACGTGGGCAATAATTGCAACGTTTCTTAAATCTTCTCTAAGCATTTCATCCGTCCTTTTTATAATAAAAAATTTAGCGTGCCTATTATAGCACACATTTTTCTAAAAAAAAAGCCCTTTTTATAAAAAAATTAAATTTTCATAAAACGAACACAAAAAGAATGAATTGACCTGTGGTCATAAATTGTTGTTTCACAACGTGAATTGTGCTTCGCACATGAATTGTTTCTTTGAAACATGAATTGCAACAAGTTGCATGAATTGACTTCGTCATAAATTGAAGCAAAGCTTCATGAATTGCCCTTTTGGGCATGAATTGGCTAACGCCATGAATTGAAGCAGAGCTTCGTGAATTGTGCCAATGGCACATGAATTGTTTCTTTGAAACATGAATTGCAACAAGTTGCATGAATTGACTTCGTCATGAATTGAACCAGAGCATCATAAATTGGTCATTGGTCGTTTGGAAAAATCTACAAAAAAGAGACCTCGCGGTCTCTTTTTTACTGAAATATTATGAAATCGGCTCGAAAATAACGGATTTAGCTGTGTTTATATAGATTTTTCCGTTGTCGCAAGGAACGTATTTTTCGGTTGTAGCGTCCTCGTTATAAACCAAAATAGGTGACTCACTTTCAATGCAAACAGTAAGCTCTGTGTCTAAAACAGCGCTTGGAGTGTCGCAATTTGATATAATTTCGGCTTTTAATTTTCCGTTTTCCTCACTAACCTTTAGGGTGCTTCCCTCATATTTTCTTATGTATGAAGCAACCTCCTCAAAGGAGCCCGTCCAAATTTTGCCGCCGCGCGCTTTTTCACCGAGATAATCGCATTCAACCTTAAATTGCTCCGCATTTTGTGAGTGGTGAACGTCCTCCTCCTTATGGGTGATCCAGTGGTTCATTTGAACGCCCCAGCCGCCCTCGCTAACGGTTTGGTCGATGTAGTCCTTGTAATAATCCAAGTCCATAGCAAGCTTTGCGGTAAGACAGTTAACGTCGAGCCAATCAATTTTACCAGGTTGGTTTACACCGTGTCCGCCTGCGCGGCAAGCAATATAATGCTCGGCAAGTGGGCGTGTGCCCTCCTCGTCGCGCGCGCCGCCCGCAAAAATAAAGGTTTTTACCTCTTGACCCGGGAACATCTCGCGAAGGAGCTTTTGTGCGCCCTCGGCATCTCCCTTTCTCTTTTCATATGGAGTGTCTGAGCAAAATGCAACGTCGTGACCTATCGTATGTGAAGCAATATCAAAGTAGTTTTTATTAATTGCCTCGTGCCACATATTAATCAAACGCTCGTGCATAAAACCAACGGTAATTCCGACAGTTGCCTTAATTTTAACACCCGTCTTTTCGTACACGTCCTCAAATTTTTCTATTACCTCACGGGTAGAATCATAGTAGCATCCGTCGTCAAAGGTAAAAGAAAAGGCACACGGCGCCCCGTTTTTGTATTTGCAAATTTCAATATTCATAAATTTGTCCTCACAAAATATAATTGTATATTTTTATTTTAACATATACGCGCAAAATATTCAATAATATAAAAT
>JAZREL010000060.1:0-23771 GCA_045660785.1 Eubacteriales bacterium
TATACTTGTAAAGTAATTTGGTTTACACCTAAATTGGAGGACTATTATGTTTGAAAAAAATCTTAATATTTCTCTACTTTTAGACTTTTATGGCGATATTTTAAGTGAAAGACAGCTTGATATGCTTTCATTATATTATAATGAGGACTGCTCTCTTGCCGAAATCGCCGAAACTTATTCCATTTCGCGCCAAGGTGTCAGAAGCGTGCTGAAAAAAAGCGAAGCAATCCTTTATGAAATGGAAGAAAAGCTTGGACTTGCCGCTCGTTTTATCAAAATGCGCGACAAATCCGCAGAAATTGCGTCAGAGCTTGATATTATCAATTCAACAATAAATAATGACGATATTTCTTCTAAAATTAGGTCCTTGGTTGCAAAAATCAAGGAAATGGCAGACTACTAAAATAGGAGGTATCAATTATGGGAATGTTCCAAAACTTAGCCGATAAGCTTTCCAATGCATTCAAAAAATTCAGAAGCAAGGGAAAGCTTACAGAATCGGACGTTAAAGAAGGCATGCGCGAGGTTAAGCTCGCACTTTTGGAAGCCGACGTTAGCTTTAAGGTTGTTAAGGACTTTATAAAAAGAGTTACCGAGCGTGCAGTTGGCACACAGGTGCTTGAAAGCTTAATGCCCGGCCAACAGGTTGTTAAAATCGTTCACGAAGAGCTTATTGAGCTTATGGGAAAGACACAAGCAAAGCTCGAAATTTCATCAAGACCGCCAACAATTGTTATGATGGTTGGCTTACAGGGTGCAGGTAAAACAACTCACTCGGGTAAGATTGCAGGTCTATACAAAAAACAAGGCAAAAATCCTTTACTCGTAGCTTGCGACGTTTACCGTCCTGCAGCGATAAAGCAATTACAAATTGTCGGCTCACAGTTAAATATTCCTGTTTTTGCCGATGAAAAATCAAAAAATCCCGTTGCGATTGCTAAAAATGCAGTAGAGTTTGCAAAGAAAAACGGCAACGATATGGTATTTATTGATACCGCGGGCCGTCTGCACGTTGACGAGGTTCTTATGAAGGAGCTTCAAGACATTAAGCAGACGGTTGGACCTACCGAAATTCTTTTGGTTGTTGACTCTATGCTCGGTCAAGACGCGGTTAACGTTGCGGAATCATTCAACGAAATGCTTGATATCACAGGTGTTGTTTTGACTAAGCTCGACGGTGACACTCGTGGTGGCGCTGCTCTTTCCGTTCGTTACGTTACAGGAAAGCCAATCAAATTCGTTGGCACAGGCGAAAAGCTTGATACAATTGAGCCGTTCTACCCTGACAGAATGGCGTCAAGAATCCTTGGTATGGGTGACGTGCTTACTCTTATTGAAAAGGCAGAGGAAGCATACGACAAGAAGCAGGCAGAGGCGCTTGAAAAGAAGATGCGCGAAAACAGCTTTACTCTGACCGACTATCTTGAACAAATGGCTCAGCTCAAGAAAATGGGCTCACTTGAAAGCGTTATGGCTATGGTGCCCGGTATGAGCGGCAAGGACGTTAAGGTTGACGAGGATATGATTGTAAGAACCGAAGCAATCATTCTTTCAATGACAGTAAAGGAAAGAAACAATCCCGATATAATCAACTCCTCACGTAAGAAAAGAATCGCTAAGGGTAGCGGAACGAGCGTAGAGGAAATAAACAGACTTCTAAAGCAATTTGACCAAATGAAAAAGCTTATGAAGCAAATGTCGTCAGGCAAATTCAAGGGCTTTGGCGGCTTCGGCAAACGAATGAAAATGCCATTCTAATGGCTTTTTATAAAATGATAAAAATTATATAAATATATGGAGGAATCAAACAATGGCAGTTAAAATGAGACTCAGAAGAATGGGCGCTAAGAAGGCACCTTTCTACCGTGTAATTGTTGCGGACGAAAGATCACCAAGAGATGGTAAGTTTATCGATGAAATCGGTTACTACAATCCTCTTACAAATCCTGCAGACATCAAGATCAATGCTGAAAAGGCAGAAAAATGGTTGCAGAACGGCGCACAACCTACCGAAACAGTTAAATCTCTTCTCAGAAAAAGCGGTATTGTAAAATAATTCAAAAGAAAGGGATTATTTTATAATAATCAATGGTGTGCAAAATGATTAATCTTAGCACAGTTCTTTCTAATATCGCAAAGTCAATAGTTGACCATCCCGACAAGGTAGTAGTTACCGAGCAAGAGGAAGGCAACGAAATTTTAATGACACTTAGCGTTGCTGAGGAAGATATGGGCATGATTATCGGAAAGCGTGGCAAGATTGCCAAGGCAATCCGCACTGTGATGAAAACAGTCGCTAAAATCGATGAAAAGAAAGTTACAGTAGAAATTAAATAAAAAATAGGGCTCACTGCCCTATTTTTTATTTGAAATAATTTATCTATATTGACTTTCATGCGAAAAAATATTATAATTATCATAGTAAAATTAAGGAGAAAATTATGCTTACACCAATTAAATTAAATTCAGTTTGTAAAGAGATAATTTGGGGCGGAAACCGTCTTAAAACCGAATATAATAAAAAATCCGATTTATCAAATATCGCCGAGAGCTGGGAGCTAACCTGTCGTACAGACGGCATGAACACAATTGTCGGTGGCGAATTCGACGGTAAAACGTTAGAGGAATATATCAAAGCAAACGGCGAGGATGTTGTCTCAAACGTCAAGCAGCCATTCTTCCCCTTGCTTATCAAATTTATAGATGCAGAGGACAATCTCTCTGTTCAAGTTCATCCTGATGACGCATATGGGCTCAAAAATGCGGGTTCCCTTGGCAAAACAGAAATGTGGTACATAATCGATGCCAAACCCGGTGCACAGCTTGTATACGGCCTTAAAGAGGGCGTGACAAACGAAGAGTTTGCTGAGGCGATAAAGAACGGATGTGTAGAAGAAAAGCTTAATTACGTTGACGTGAAAAAGGGCGACGTCTTCTTCATTCCAAGCGGACTTGTGCACGCAATCGGCGCAGGAATTTTGCTTGCTGAAATTCAGCAAAATTCTAATATTACTTATCGTGTTTACGACTATAACCGTATTGGCAAGGACGGCAAGCCAAGAGAGCTTCACGTCAGTGATGCATTGAACGTAATTGTAAACAGAAATCAAACAGAAATTGAAAAAATACAGTTTTCGACAAATGTAAAAGATAATGATACACTCGCTTCATGCGAATACTTCAATGTTAAAAAATTCAACATTGGCGGCTCTTACGAGTTTTCGACAAATGCCGAAAGTTTTGCATCGTTACTCTGTTTAGACGGCGAAGGCGCTTTAGAGTTTAACGGCATTAAATACCCTGTTTCAAAGGGCGACTCCTACTTCATTCCTGCAAATTTGGGAGAATTTTCAGTAAGCGGTAAGCTCGAAATTATAGTTTCAAAAATTAAATAATAAAAATAAAACAGCATCCAAGTTTTCTACTTGGATGCTCTCTTTTATTATTTCTTTCCAAAAATTCGGTCTATAAAAAACTTCAAGGCAAATACTGAAGCACCTACAAATGTCATAATCGCGCCGAAGATTTTCATTAAAAGACAAATCACAGTAATGGTATTTACAGAATTATATAAATCCTCGGGTCTTGTCAAATCGCTCGGGAAAACAAATCCTACTATTAAAAGCGTAATTCCTGAAGAAATAATAATTAAAGCTAACGCATATATAATTTTTTGTGCAAGAGAAAAATTTTTAGAATTACTGTCCAAAACTATCATTTTTGTTTCTTCCTCTGATAACAAGCTATTTACGTCAACATTCATCAAATTAGCAAGCTTTTTCATATTTTCCGAGCTTGGATAAATTACTCCGTTTTCCCATTTCGAAATTAAAGTGCGAGAAACAAATATTTTGCTTGCCAACTCGGCTTGAGTCATATTCTTTTCTTCTCTAAATGCTCTAAGTTTTTCTTTGAATTTCATACAAATCACCTGCTCTTTCTCTTCTAATTATATATCAAGCATTAAGAATTGTAAAGTGAAATTACAATTCACATATGTGAAATAGCGTAATCACAAGAAAAACCGAGCACTCGGCTCGGTTTTAATCTTATTATTTTTTCGATAGGTAAATTAGTCGCAATTTTCCCAGTTGTGGTAAACCTCAGTAACGTCATCGTTGTCCTCAAGATGCTCAATTAAAAGGTTCATATACTTAATGTCGTCCTCGGATGTGAGCTCAACGTAAGTTGATGGGATTTTGTCGTGGTCGCAAGAAATATATTTGTAGCCGGCTTTTTCAAGATCCGCCGCAACTGCTTCAAGGTCGGAGTCCTCTGTATAAACGATATATGCTTCCTCGTCTGCAACGAAGTCTGAAGCGCCTGCTTCAAGTGATGCTTCCATAAGCGCATCCTCGTCATATCCCTCTTCCTTAGAAATCATAATTACGCCCTTGTCCTCAAAGAGGTAGCCAACGCAACCGGTTGTGCCGAGATTTCCCTTGTATTTGCTGAAATATGAACGAATTTCGGGAGTTGTACGGTTGGTGTTATCTGTTGCCGCTTCAACAATAACAGCAACTCCACCCGGGCCGTAGCCCTCGTATCTCATTTCCTCAAGCGCTGTCGCGTCAGAGGAGCTTGCCTTTTTAATAGTTCTCTCGATATTATCATTAGGAACGTTGTTCTGCTTTGCCTTTTGAATGAGCTGAGCGAGCTTAGCGTTTGAAACCGGATCAGGTCCGCCTGCCTTTACAGCAACTGCAATTTCCTTACCGATTTTTGTGAAGATTTTTGCTCTTTGAGCATCAGTCTTCTCTTTTTTATGCATAATATTTTTCCATTTGCTATGTCCTGACATAAAAACCTCTTAAATCTTTTCTGTTTTTTTCATGCATATAAGCTCAAACGCGTTGCCAAGAACCTCTTTGGTTGCGCTTGTTAATCTAATACGCGTGTTTCTTATTGCTTCGTCATTTACAGTTGTAATCTGACAATTATGATAAAATTTATTGAATGCACTACAAACATCAATTATATATCTTGTAATAACTGATGGCTCGTATTCCTTAATTGCATCCTTAACCGCTTCGCCGAATTTAGAAAGAACCTTCAAAAGGTCTGCTTCCTCATCAGCTGTGATTTGCGGCGCGGTTGCAAGATAGCTAATATCACTTGCTTTATCGAGAATACCGCAGGTGCGCGCATACGTGTATTGTGCGTAAGGACCTGTGTTGCCCTCAAAGCTAAGTGCATCCTTCATTATAAAGTTAATATCCTTAATTCTGTTGTTATACAAGTAATAGAAAACAACCGAACCAACGCCAACTGCCTCAGCAACCTCATCCTTGTTTTCAAGGTTGGGGTTTTTCTCGTTAATAATCTCGCTTACCTTTTCAATTGCTGTTTTGAAAAGATCCTTAAGCAAAATAACGTTGCCCGTTCTTGTAGCAAGCTTTTCGCCGTTTATACTTACAGTGCCATAAGGAACGTGAACGAGCTTGTCATACCAATCGTATCCCATAAGCTCAACAACCTTGAACCATTGTGTAAAGTGCAAGCTTTGACCCGCAGAGGTAACGTAAATCGCTTTATCAAAGTCATACGTTTCTTTTCTATATACAGCCGCTGCAATGTCACGCGTTGGGTAAAGCGTTGAGCCGTCTCGCTTTAGAATTAAGCACGGTGGCATATTATACTCGCTCAAATCAACGATAGACGCGCCGTCGTCAATCTTCATAAGTCCGCTGTTTCTGAGCTTTTCAACCTGCTTAGGCATTTTGTCAGTATAGAAGCTTTCGCCCTTATAGCTGTCAAACTCAATTCCAAGCTGCTTATAAGTCTTTTGATATTCCTTTAAGCTGATTTCAACGAACCATTTCCAAAGCTTTGTGTTTTTCTCATCGCCGTGCTCAAGCTTTGTAAATTCGTCGCGTGCCTTTTGATTTAACGTTTCATCAAGCTCTGCCTCTTGGTGGAACTTAACGTAAAGCGCAACTAAGCCGTCAACGCCTTCCTTTTCAATTTCCTCGTCGCTTCCCCACATATTGTATGCGGTGATAAGCTTACCGAATTGAGTGCCCCAGTCACCAAGATAGTTGATGCCGACACAGTTATAGCCCTGAAATTCATGTAGCTTTTTGAGTGAGTGACCGATTACCGTTGTGCCAAGGTGTCCAATATGGAATGGCTTTGCAACGTTAGGTGATGAATAGTCAAACACCGCGGTTTTACCAACACCCGAATTATCGGAGCCGTACTTTTCCTTTTCACTCTCAATTTTATAAAGTACGTTTTCAATAAGATAATCAGATGATACGAAAATATTCAAATATCCGTTTACTGCTTGTACCTTTGAAACAACGCTTGATACGAATTTTTCTTCAATTTCCTTTGCAATAATCGGGGGTGCTTTTCTTAAAATTCTTGAAAGCTTAAAGCAAGGAAACGCAATATCGCCAAGTGAAGAATCGGGCGGATATTCAAACATTGACATCAAGTCATCACTTGATATCGAAATATCAGCTGAAATATCTTTTATGCAAACGAGCAAATCATTTGCAACAAGATTTTTAAATTTATTCATAAAACTTCCTTAATTAATTAGTCGTTGTGCTTATCAAGCAAAGCGTGAATCTTCTGAACGGGGTTAAGAAGCGTGCTAATTGAGCCGTCGTTATTGATTGTATCGATAAGATATGGAACGTATTTGCTCATATTAACGTCACAGTACCATTCACGGGAAAGAATTTCCTTTGTGTGGTAAGTAAGGTTGGTTGCAAAAATCTTATCAAAGATGCCATCCTCGTATGCCTTGTCAAACTTTTCAAGACCGTTGCAGAAAAGTGCGAAGGTAGAAAATACAAATACTCTCTTTGCGCCTCTGCCCTTGAGCTGCTCAGCAACGTCAATCATTGAGTCGCCTGAGGAAATCATATCGTCAACAACGATAACGTCC
Organism: Eubacteriales bacterium; assembly: GCA_045660785.1. Classification (GTDB taxonomy): domain Bacteria; phylum Bacillota; class Clostridia; order Oscillospirales; family CAG-272; genus RGIG2000. The sequence continues at coordinate 6,899 of JAZREL010000060.1, forward strand.
TTGCCTGTCAAATCATTACCCAAATATTCGTGTGCTTCAATTGGGTTTTTGCCGTCGATAATGATTGAGTAGTTTCTTCTCTTATAGAACATACCAAGCTCAATTCCGAGAACTGATGCAATATACATAGCTCTGCTAATAGCGCCCTCGTCAGGAGAAACAACCATCAAGCTTTCCTTGTCAAGCTTAACGTCAGGAACGTTTCTTACAAGCGCCTTGAGCATTTGATATGCAGGTCTTACGTTATCAAAGCCGCTAAGCGGAATAGCATTTTGTACACGTGGGTCGTGAGCGTCAAAGGTGATAATGTTAGTAACGCCCATTGAGGTAAGCTCTTGAAGTGCAAGTGCACAGTCAAGTGACTCTCTTGCGGAGCGCTTGTGCTGTCTGCCCTCGTAAAGCATTGGCATAATTACGCTAATTCTTCTTGGCTTGCCGCCTGTTGCCGCAATAACTCTTTTAAGGTCTTGGAAATGGTCATCAGGACTCATTGGCACCTGCATACCGTACATTTTATACGTAACACCGTAGTTAAAGCAGTCCGAAATTATGTAAAGGTCAAGACCTCTCATAGATTCGTTAATAAGTGCCTTTGCCTCACCAGAGCCAAATCTTGGACATTGTGCGTCAACAACAAACGTTTCGTCAGTATTTCTTAATTGCTTCAAATAATTGTCAACTTGAGATGTGAATTCCTCACAACCTCTCATACCAATTACTTTTAATTCACCATTTAAATGTTCGTTCATATTAACCCCCGTAGATTATAAATTAAATATAGTTAGCTTCGGTATTTTGCCCATACCGAAATTCATGATAGCTTCAGATTATCTCTTGGAAAGAACTTCCTTTTCGTATTCCTTTACGTCCTTGAGCCAAGAAATACCGCAAGGAACGCCACATTCAAGACAGTACTTGTCCCAAACTGCCTCAAATGGCATTGACTTAAGCTCCTCAATCCAAGCCAAGCGTGAGGTGTAATCCATATCAACCTCAAGCTGCTTCATCATCGCAGTTGGCTCGAGCATTGCATAAAGAAGTGCCTTCTCTATATTTCTTGCACCGATAACCCAAGCGGCAATTCTGTTTATGCTTGCATCAAAGAAGTCAAGACCGATGTGAATACGTTCCATCGCTTCGCTTCTAACGATTTCTTCAGCGATTGCTTTTAATTCATCATCAAAAATTACAACGTGGTCACTGTCCCATCTTACAGGTCTTGAAACGTGAAGCAAAAGACCAGGGGTAAATTGGAGTGCGGTTGAAATTTTATCTGAAATAACCTCTGTCGGGTGGAAATGTCCTGCGTCAAGTGTCAAATATTGACCGTTCTTTGCACAGTAGCCAAGATAAAAGTCGTTTGAGCCGATTGTGCAGCTCTCAGCGCCGATACCAAATACCTTGCCCTCAAGTGCAGCAACGTTGTATTTAGGGTCAACAGGCACTGCAAAAATTTGATTAAGTGAGTCCTCAAGACGTTCTCTGTATCCCTTTCTGTCAACGGGGATGTCCTTAAAGCCATCAGGAATCCAATAGTTACTTGCGCAAACCTCGCCCATTTCCTTACCAATGTATTCAGCAATCTTTCTTGTTGCGATTACATGGTCGATCCAGAACTTACGAATCTTTTCATCGTGGTGAGAAAGAGTAAATCCATCGTCAGAATATGGATGTGAGAAGCAGGTTGGGTCAAGATTCAAGCCGAAGCCATTCTTCTTCGCCCATTTAATCCAAGCATCATAGTGCTCGGGCTTGATTTGATCTCTTGGAACGCTCTCGCCTTTGTTATCAAGATAAATTGCGTGCAAGCTAAGCTTTTTCTTACCTGGAATCATAGAAGCCGCCTTTACAAAGTCCGCTTGAAGCTCCTCGATGTTTCTTGCCGCACCTGGATAGTTACCGGTTGTTTGAATACCACCTGTTAAAGGACCGCTGTTTTCAAAGCCCTTTACGTCATCGCCCTGCCAGCATTGAATAGAAATCGGAACGTTCTTCATTCTTTCAATAACAGCATCGGTATCTACGCCAATTTCAGCATACGCCGCCTTGGCAAGCTCGTACATTTTTTCTACATTTGCGCTCATATTAAATATCCTTTCCGCAGATAGCTAAAAATCTTTGATATGCTTCGTCCCAAGCGGCTGAATTGCTTGGCTCATAAGTCTTAACGTCGAAGGATGAGGTTATAATCTCTCTTGCCTCGTAAATATCCTTAATCTCGCCCGCTGCAATAGCTTGCATTGAGATATTACCAATAGCGGTTGCCTCAACAGGACCTGCATAAACGGTTCTGTTTGATGCATCTGCCGCCCATTGACAAAGAACAGCTTCCTTTGTGCCGCCGCCAACGATATTGATTGAGGAATACTTCTTGCCTGTCATTGCTTCAATAGACTCAATTGTTTGTCTATAACAAAGTGCCAAGCTTTCAAGAATACATCTAACAACCTCGCCAACCGTTTCGGGAACGTATTGTCCTGTCTTACGGCAAAATTCTCTAATTCTGCCCGGCATATCACCTGATGGAGAGAACAAAAGATTGTTAGGATCAATAAAGCAAGCAAGTGGCTTTGATGCAAGCGCCTTTTCAGTAAGCTCGTCAAATGAGTAGCTTTGACCCTCACGCTTCCACTGTCTTCTTGATTCTTGCTCAAGCCAAAGACCCATAATGTTTTTAAGGAATCTGATTTTTCCGCCTGCGCCGCCCTCATTTGTAAAGTTGTGCTTAAGTGAAAGCTCGTTAATTACGGGCTCATCATTTTCAACGCCCATAAGTGACCAAGTGCCACTGCTAATATAAACAAAGTCATCACCGCGCTTTGCAGGAACTGCAATAACAGCACTGGCAGTATCGTGTGAAGCGATGTTAACAACGTCGGCTTTAATATCGCCAAGCTCGGAAATAAGCGCGCCTGTAAGCTTTCCAACCTTATTACCCGGCATAACAACAGGAGAAAACAAGCTTTCTTTAATACCGAATGCGCCAAGAAGCTCAGTTGAGATTGCTCTCTTTTTAGCATCAAGAATTGCACCCGTTGATGCAATTGTATATTCGGTAAACTTTTCGCCTGTCAAGAAATAGTTAAGCAAGTCAGGAGTAAACAGCATTCTTTCCGCATTTTCGATTATGTACGGTCTGTCTCTTAAATCCGCAACTAATTGATATATAGTATTGAAATTAATTGTTTGAATACCCGTAATACCGTAAAGCTTTTCAAACGGAACAGTTTTGAATGCATATGGTTGAATGTTATCAGTGCGAGTATCGCGGTAGTGATACGGATTTGCCATAAGAGCGCCGTTTTTATCAATAAATCCGTAGTCAACGCCCCATGTGTCGATACCAATGCTCTTAATATCCTTATCCTCTGATAATGCGCATTTTGAAATTGAAGCTTTAATTTCGTGGAAAATTCTTAAAATGTCCCAAGAAAAATTACCGTTTGTCATAACGGGTTCATTTGGGAAACGGTGGTTTTCGTTAATTTCAAGCTTTTTTCCGTCAAAAGAGCCAACAATGCCTCTGCCGCTTGATGCGCCAAGGTCAATTGCAAGCATTTTTAGTTTAGCCATACGTACTCCTTAAAAAATGAAATATTTTTACTCTTATATTATAGCAAACGATTTTTAAAATTTCAAGTAATAATATTATAAATATAAATAATTGTAATAAAAAGCAAAAAAAGGCGAAAATTTCGCCTTTTTTATGTCACTTTAGTTCAAGAACGGTAACGCCAAAGTCGCCCTCGCCGTATTCACCGTTTCTGTATTTTTTCACACGTGTGTCGGTTCTGAAAAATTCCCAAAGTCCTTTTCTTAACGCACCCGTACCCTTTCCGTGCACAATCGTCACGCTTTTTATGCCTGCAATAAGCGCTTGGTCAATGTATTTGTCAATTTCCACCCAAGCATCCTCAATATTTCTGCCTCTTACGTCGTGAGAAGGAGAAAAGCTTTTATCAACGGAAATCGTTTTTCTCGTAGGCCTGTTAACATTGCTTGAGGCGCCAACCTTTTTGGCTTGTGCGGCAACGAGGTAAAGATTTTTTACGTTAGTTTTGGTTTTGATAATTCCCGACTGAACCGTTACGCTTCCGCTCTTATCAGGGTCATCAAGCAATACCGCTTCACTTCCGATGTTGCGCAAAATTACCGTGTCACCCTTCTTTAATGGGCGTGGAAGAACGTAGTCGTTTGGAATTTCCTCAACGGGATTATAAACGTCGTCAGCATCAAGAAGCTTTGTGCGAAGCTGCTTTTTTGCTGAAGCATACATGCTTGAAAAATCCTTTTTGTCCTTTTCTTTTTGCAGCTTATCAAGCTTATCAAACACAAACTCGGCACTTGCACGTGCGCCTGAAATGATTTCGCGTGCCTTTTCTGTCATAGCGGCACTTTCCGCCTCGGCGCGTCCAAGCTTCTCTTTCAGCTCTTTTTCGGCATTTTGCTTAAATGCTTCATAATCGCGGCGCAATTTTGCGTGGTGATTTTTTTCCTTTTCTAAAAGGATTCTTTCACGCTCGAGCTTTTCAATAACCGCCTCAAAGTTCCTTGAATCGTCTGAAATCAAAGACTTAGCACGGCTTATAATATCGTTAGAAATACCAAGCTTTTGCGAGATTAAAAACGCGTTTGATTTGCCGGGGGCGCCAATAACAAGGCGATAGGTCGGCTTTAGTGTGTTAATATCAAACTCACAAGACGCGTTAACAACGTTTTTTGTGTTAAGCGCAAACGCCTTAAGCTCCGCATAGTGCGTTGTTGCGGCACAAAGCGCGGATTTTTCAAGAACTGTTTCAAGAATCGATTGGGCAAGCGCCGCACCCTCGATAGGGTCTGTTCCTGCACCGAGCTCATCGAATAAAACAAGTGAATTTTGTGTTGAATCGTTGATGATATTGGAGATTGAAACCATATGCGACGAAAAGGTTGACAATGATTGCTCAATGCTTTGTTCATCACCAATATCGGGGAAAACGCCGTCAATTACACACATTTTCGCGCAGTCGCACGGCAGCTGCATACCGCTTTGCGCCATAAGCACAAACAAGCCAAGTGTTTTAAGCGTTACCGTCTTACCGCCCGTATTTGGTCCTGTGATAACAAGCATATTGTAGCTATCGCCAAGTGAAACGTTGATAGGAACAACCTTGGTTTTATCAAGAAGCGGATGGCGAGCTCGCGTAAACTCAAGCACGCGCTCCTCGGTAAAATCGGGTACAACCGCATTCATCTTATATGAAAGCTCGGAAAGTGCAAAATATAATGCAATTTCGGTGATATTATTGTAATTTGAACGAAGCTTAAAGCCAAAATCAGCGATTTTTCCTGAAAACTCAGCAAGAATTCTTTCAATTTCTGCTTGCTCCTCGCTATAAAGGGTTCGTAGCTCGTTGTTTGCATCAACGACAGCCATTGGCTCAATAAAGAGCGTTGCTCCTGTGCCCGAGGTGTCGTGAATTAAGCCCTTGATTTCGTTTTTATCTTCATTTTTGACAGGCAAAACGTACCTGCCGTTACGCATTGTTACAAGGTTTTCGCGAAGGTGCTTTGATTTTTCACCAACCAAATAGCTTTGGAGTATCTCGCGAATTTTGTTTGATTGAAACCTAATTTTTCTTCTAACATCGGCAAGCTTAGGGCTTGCATCATCCGCTATTAAATCCTCACCGATAATCGCCTTAAATATTGATGCTTCAAGTGCTTTATTTGGCACTAAAAGCTCAAATATCTCAGAAAGGAGCGACGGCTTTATGGCATCGGAGCGAATATATTCAAGAAGCGTCCTCGCGGTTTGCAAGGAAATACCAACGTCAAGTATCTCTCTTGGAGATAAAATAGAGTTCTTCTCCGCCTTTTCGATAGTATCCAAGACGTCAGGAATGCTATTAAATGAAGGAACACCCTTTATTCCTGCCATTTCCTTTGCATTAGCGGTTAACTCCTGTCTTCTTTTAACAGTATGCTCGTTTGATGATGGGAGCAAGGACAGTGCGCGCTTTTTTGCACCCTCTGTAAGTGCAATGTCGGCAAGAAAACCTTTAATTTTGTCAAATTCCAAAATTCTTATTGATTTGTCTAAATTTAAGATAAAGGTCCCTCCCTTCAAATTAACGATTTATAAAAGCCCAAGGAGTAAAAGCCCCTTTCGAGCTGATTTAGTAAAAACTTTTCACAAGCAGAATAGAATGAGGAAAGCTCGTCCTCTTGCAAATTAAATGACAAAAATCGTTCTTGGCGCGAGAAGATAACGTACTGCATAGCAGCAAGCACGCTTTCCGAGATAATCGCTATCGGTTTTGATAGTCCGCGCTCCAAAAATTCATTTTCGGCACTTGCATAAAATAATTTATTTTTGCAAGAATCGCAATAAATAATGCCGTCAACAATATCAAAATAATAGAATTTTGAAGTATTGTTTCCGCACTCGACGCAACCATCAAAATTCGGTGAAAATCCAGCAATTACAGCTATTCTCAACTCAAAGCACGCTCTTATAAATTCGAGCGGCTTTAGATTTTTGGCAATTGCATAAAATGTATTTAACGAGAGCTTTAATATTTCGTCCTCACCGTTCCCCTCTTGAACAACGTCATTTATAACGTCACACAAAAAAGAAGCAAGTGCAAGCTTTGTAATATCCGTTCTGATATCGTAATAGCTCTCGATTAAATCGGTGTCGGTAACGTAATATAGATTTCCTCTTTTCCTAAGACCAAACGTCGCGTATGTAAACAGCTGACAGGATGCCATATGTCTGTTTCTTACGCTTTTTGCGCCCTTTGCAACTGCAACAACCTTACCGTATCTTTCAACCAAAAGTGTAAGGAGCTTGTCATTTTCGCCAAGATCCTTTTCGGCAATAACAAGCGCATTGCTCTTTATCTCGGTCATGTTATCTCCTTGATGTTGTAGCCAAGATTGTTTAGATTAAGTGTGCTGTCACGCCACTTTTCCTTTACCTTTACCCAAAGATTTATATAAACCTTTACGCCGAAGAATCTTTCAAGGTCCTCTCTTGCATATGAGCCGATTCGCTTAAGCGTTTCGCCGTTTTTGCCTATGATTATTCCCTTGTGAGATGCTCTTTCGCAATAAATGTCTGCTCTGACCTTTATAATTTTGCCCTCGTCCTTAAATTCCTCAATAGAAACCGCGGTACCGTGTGGAACCTCGTCAGAAAGAACTCTTAATAGCTTTTCTCTGATAGTTTCCGATACAATGCTTCTTTCGGGTTGGTCAGTTATCATATCGTCAGGGAAAAACCATTCGCTCTCGCAAAGATACTTTGAGCATTCCTCAATTACAGCATCTACTCCGCTTCCGCGTGAGGCACTTGTTGGCACAACAGCGTCAAACTTGTAGTAGTTATCATACTCCAAAATAGTTTGCGCCACCTTTTCAGGTGTTGCCATATCGGTTTTGTTCAAAACCAAAATTGAGGGAAGCTTTGTCTTTTTGATTTTCTCAATGATATTCATTTCAATCTCGCCCAAGCCGTAATTTACGTCTGCAATCAAAATTACCGCATCGGAGCTGCCAATTGAAGAATCAGAGGCAGCAAGCATATACTCACCAAGCTTTGTTCTCGGCTTTTGAAAGCCGGGTGTGTCAAGGAAAACGATTTGATTTTCGTCCTTTGTGTAAATACCGGTGATTCTGTTTCTAGTTGTTTGCGGCTTTGAGGACACTATTGCAATTTTTTCGCCTAAAATAGCATTCAAAAGTGTGCTTTTACCAACGTTAGGTCTGCCAACAATAGCAATAAAAGTAGTCTTTTTCATTAAAATCCGATTATCTCCATAATTTCTTTTTGTTTTCTTATCATTTCCTTTTCGTCATCAGGCGAGGTTTCGTGGTCGTATCCAAGCAAATGAAGCGTGGAGTGAACCGCCAAAAATGCAACCTCGTGATATACGCTATGATAAAGGTGATGTCCCTGCTGATACGCTCTTTCGAGTGAAATTACGATATCTCCAAGCGGAACGGGCTCGGGATAAATTTCAATTTCGTCGTATGAATTAAGCATTGGAAAGGACAAAACGTCAGTTGCACAGTTTTTGTTTCTGTACTGAGCGTTGAGCTCCTTAATTTGCTCGTTATCTGTAAAAGTAACGGACACCTCAACATCCTTTTCAAAGCCCTCGTATGCAAGAGTGTTGAAAATCGCCTTTCTAACTATTGAGCGCATTGCGGCTCTAACCTCGAGATAATCCTGTTCATTTTTGAAATCAACTGTTAAAATCATTGTTTTTTCGTCCTTCCGTCGCGTATTTTCTTCTTTTCCTTTTCGTATTTATCGTAAGCAACTATAATCTTTTGTACGAGCTTATGGCGTACAACGTCCTTTTCTGTAAACTCGTGAATATGAATATCGTCAATACCCTTAAGAATCTTAACCGCCTCGCCAAGGCCGCTCTTTTTGCCGCTTGGTAAGTCAGTTTGTGACAAGTCACCCGTGACAACAACCTTAGAATTGTAGCCAATTCGAGTAAGAAACATTTTCATTTGCTCGGGCGTGGTATTTTGTGCCTCATCGAGAATGATAAACGAGTCATCAAGTGTTCTTCCTCGCATATATGCAAGCGGAGCAATTTCAATTACAAGCTTTTCAATTAAGCGTGCACAGTTTTCAGGGCCAAGCATTTCGTAAAGAGAATCGTAAAGCGGCCTTAGGTATGGGTCAATTTTGCTTTGCAAATCGCCAGGCAAATAACCAAGGCGCTCACCCGCTTCTACCGCAGGGCGCGTTAATATAATGCGCACAATGTCCTTATTTCTAAGTGCCTTAACCGCCATAGCGACCGCCAAAAACGTTTTTCCCGTGCCCGCAGGACCAACGCCGAGTGTAATTGTATTTTTTTCAATAGCACTAACGTATCTTTGCTGACCGAGGGTCTTTGCTTTAATAGGTCGTCCCTTAGCGGTAACGCAAAAGCAATTATCGTCAAGCTCGTTTAATTTTTCGGTTTGGTTGTCCTTGACAACTGAAATAACGTAATCAATCGTTTGCTCGTTTATCGGGCTTTTCATTTCAGCCATTTTGGTAAGATACAAAAGCGCCTCGTATGCTTTTTGCACGTCCTCATCCTTACCGCTGATTATAATACAGTCACCGATGCTATTATCAAGCGGTCTATTTACGATTTTAACGTTAAACGCAACCTGAATCATATTAGCATTAACGTCAAATGGTCCAAAAATAGATGACGTAACGTCAGGTGATGAGGTTTTTACAATCTTTTCCGCCATTTTTCCTCCGTTTATTCCTTGTAAATTCGTACTTCCTTGGCTATGTTTTCAATACATTCCAAATCACACACAATATAAAATCCGTCGCTGTCAAAGGACGTTTGTGTGAATTTTGAAACAAGCTCCGCATCCATCAGTGCAATATCAGTCTTTTCCTTCAGCTCCTTAAAAGCCAAATCAACCGCTTCCCTTTTTGTATATTCCTTGTCGATAATTTGATACTCAAAATACTTTGTATTTTCAATAAAAATCGGAAGCTTATATTTGCCAAAAATCGATATTTGCTTGTTTTCTTCTATTTTATCACAAAATTCTAAATTTTTGTTGCTTTTTAGAGAAATATTTATCACTTTAGAAAAGATTTTTATTTTATTTTCCTTTATAACTCGCCCCGTGTATGATTTTTCTTTCCCTAAATAGGGAAAATTGACTAAAATCTGCTTTGACGTGCGCGCAATTATCTCACCTTTCGCCTTTTCATATCTAACTCCTTGGGACTGAGAATCGATAACCCCTGAAATAAGAATCTCGCCCTCCTTTACTACGTCACTTATTTTAACAATCTGCTCACCGTTTTCGACCTTTATACCTAAAATTTGAGCATCGCTTTTTGCAACAATATTTGAATAATACTCACTTTCGGCGTATCTTGTTTCGTTCTCCTTCACTAATACGTTTGCCACGTTGCCGTCAATATTTATTGACACCCAAGAAATTTCTTTATTTTTTAACAAAATTTCATTATGAAGCTTATCATAATTAACGTTTGGAATAAATTTACCGCAGTAAAAGCCCGAGCTTGATAACATTTCTGCTATTTCGCTATTTGTTAAATGTTCATTCCCCTCAATGTTTATTTGCCAAACAATCTTTGAGCTAAAAAAGACAGAAAAAAATATCAATGCCACACCAAATAACAAGCCGACACGCTTAAATAACCTAAGCTTTGTCAAAAATCCAACCTCTTTCATTTGCAGCATCTCAATTTTTTTATTTTCGAGTATTTCTTTAACGTCAGGAAACTTTTTGGAAGCAACTATAATTTCCAAGTGTTCACCAATGATCCTTGATTTGTATCTTATATTAGACAAACTCAACGCATTTAAGATAATTTCGCTATATCTTTTTTCGATAGCAACTTTAGTGTGTGGAAACAACATAAATTTCATTTTAGCACCGTACGACCTCGTAAGAAAGCATTTCGCCGCGTACACTCACCCGTCCTTCCGCAAAGCTTGACATTGAAAGCTCATTTCCTTTAATTATCATCAGATACTCCTTTGAGCTTAAAATGATTTCCCCCTTGTCGTATTTTTTGACACTTACACAGCCATCAATATTAAGTATATTATTCCCGATTATTTGAGCATTAGGCACGCTTGCAATCCCCTCAAGAGGTATATCAAACATATCAGAAATCACCTGACGTACAATTTTTTTCTTCATAAAAAACACCTTCTTATATGTTGTTATTAAAATTTATGAATACAATTCAATATAAATACATATCGAGATGGAAAGAGTAAATTTTACATTTGTAAAAAACTCAAAGTGCCTGTATTATAAGGATTTATTCGGCTATAATTTTCAACAAGCTTTTAAATCAAGTCTAAGCTTTAAGTTATATTAGACAATTGTAAAATAGCAATTCGCGGGTATTCAAGCAAGATCAAGATATTTTTTTATAATAAAAATAAATTGAGTGTTGATTTTTTCGATAAAATATTTTATAATAATATAGTAATAAAAAACTTAAAGGAGTATTATATGGACACGAGTAGTATATCAGTCCCTCGAGGGTGCAATTTAATAGTAAATCTTGTGTCGCATAATTCGACACTTTAAGTTGCCCCTCCTTATTTAGAAAAGGAGGTAATTATGGAAAATTTCAAAGAAATACTTGAGCACCTTGACGAGCTGATTGATAATCGTAATTATTATGAAATCAAAACGCTTCTTAAGGATATCGAACCGGCTGACCTATCGCTCATTTTGCAGGAATTCCCAAACAAGATAGGAACGCTATTTAGACTTCTACCCAAGGACTTAGCGGCGGAATGCTTTGTCGAAATGGAAACTGATTATCAAGAAACTCTTCTCTCTTCTTTTACAGATAACGAGCTAAAAGAGGTTATGCAGGAGCTTTATATTGACGATACAGTTGATATTATTGAAGAAATGCCCGCAAACGTTGTAAAGCGTATTCTTAAAAACGCTGACTCCGAAACGCGCAAAACTATAAACGAAATATTAAAATATCCTGATGACTCTGCAGGCAGCATTATGACAACGGAATACGTTAGTCTTGATGAGGACATTACCGTTGAGGATGCTTTAAAAAGAATTAGAAGAACGGGTGTTGACAAGGAAACAATCTACACCTGCTACGTTACTCGCCCTGACAGAACCTTACTTGGCTACGTTACTGCAAAAACACTTCTTTTGTCCGATGACGAAATGATAATTTCCGATATTATGGACACAAGCGTAATTTTTGCACACACAAATGAGGACAAAGAGGTTGTTGCTAAGGAAATGAGTAAGTACGACCTTCTTGCCTTGCCTGTTGTCGATCGCGAAAACCGCTTAGTCGGCATTATCACAGTCGATGACGCTATCGACGTTATTGAAGAAGAGGCAACAGAGGATATTGAGAAAATGGCGGCTATTATCCCATCTGACAAGCCGTATCTTGCCACCTCTCCATTTGAAATTTGGCGCAAAAGAATTCCATGGCTTATTTTGCTTATGCTCTCTGCCACGTTTACTAGCTTGGTTATCACCTCGTTTGAGGATAAGCTTGTTACAACGGCTATGGGAACGGTTTTGATTGCATTTATCCCTATGATAATGGGTACAGGCGGTAATGCAGGCGGTCAAACCTCAGTTACTATCATTCGCGGTCTTGCACTTGAAGAAATCAAAATGAGAGATATCTTTAGAATTTTATTCAAGGAGCTTCGCGTTTCACTTCTCTGCGGTGTGACCCTTTCCGTTGCAACCTTTGCAAAAATGCTTTTAATTGATTGGCTGATGCTTAAAAATATTACAGGTGACTTCCCTCAAGCTATGCTTGTCTGCTTTGTGGTTAGCTTGACCTTGCTCGTTACAATTATTGCATCTAAGCTTGTTGGCTGTATTTTGCCCGTGCTTGCAAAGCGTCTCGGCTTCGACCCTGCGGTAATGGCAAGCCCATTTATTACAACAATTGTTGACGTTTTATCACTTCTTATTTATTTCGGCATCGCATTTGCAATATTATCATAAACAAAAGACCGTTTCAAAACGGTCTTTTTTGCATATTATGGTAAAAAGGAGATGATAAAATGTGTATAGCATCAGTAAAATCAATGACGTACGCCTTAAAAGCAAAGCGCGCGCTTGAATCTTACTATATAAATTCAGAGCTAATTAAGCTTGATTCAAGCAAATCAAAGGCAGGGTGCGCATACGGTGTAAAATTCGATTGCGCAAGTCTTTATGCGGCTGAAAACGCGTTAAAAAGCCATAATATAAAATATAATCAAATCTTTACAAGTTAATTTATGATTTATTTAGATAATGCCGCAACAACATTTCCAAAGCCGCTTTGCGTTACCGATGAAATAACAAGGTGTATAAAAAAATATTGCGGAAATCCCGGCAGAAGCGCTCATGTCTTATCAATAAAAACGGCAGAGAAAATTTACGAGGCGCGCTCCTTGCTTGCGAAAATGTTTGAAGCGGACGAGGAAAACGTAGTTTTTACTTTAAATACCACTTACGCGCTGAATATAGCTATAAAATCGCTTCTTAAATACTCTACCCACGTATTAATCAGCGATATGGAGCATAATTCCGTTTTTCGCCCTATTTACAAATTGAGCAAGGAAAAGCTTTGCACCTTTGATATTTTTTCAACAAGCGGAACGGACGACGAAATCGTAGATAATATTATTTCAAAATTAAAGCCGAACACGTCAATGATAGTTGCAAATCATCAGTCAAACGTGGGTGTAAGAAGGTTACCAATTGAAAAAATCGGTCTTCTTTGCAAGGATAGGGGTATAACCTTAATCGTTGACGGCGCACAAAGCGCAGGAGTATATAAGATTTCAGTAAAGAGCATGAATATAGATGCACTTTGTATTCCCTCGCACAAGGGGCTATACGGACCTCAGGGCGCGGGCGCGGTTATATTCAATACAACAAAATTCGAGCGTTCGGTAATTGAAGGCGGAACAGGTGTAAACTCATTAGAGGAAAATATGCCTGATTTTTTACCCGAGCTTTTCGAGGCAGGAACCTTGCCAACACCCACTATTGCCGGTTGGTGCGAAGCTTTAAAATGGATAATTTCTCTTGATTTAACGAAAATAAAAGCGCACGAGGAGGATTTATACGACCTTACCGCCGCTTTATTAAAGGAAAACAAGCGAGTAATTCCATATTTTATGAATGAATATTCGGGCAACACGCTTTTATTTAACGTCAAGGGTGTTGGTTCAAGCAAGGTTGGCGAATTTCTTAATAAAAAAGGAATTTATGTAAGAAGCGGATTTCACTGCTCTCCTCTCGCGCATAAAATTTTGAAAACGGGAGAAGGCGGCGCCGTTCGAGTTAGCTTTGGAATTTACAATTCACGAAGCGACGTTTATCAGTTAATCGATGCAATAAACGAGCTTAGTATAAAAAAATAAGGAAACCTCATTTTGAGATTTCCTTATTTTTAATTAATTTAATAATAACCGTAAGTAATAGCATTAAAAGCGAGCCAATTATCGCACCGATTGTATCAATACATACGTCTAAAAGCATCGGCGCGCGTCCGGGAGAAATAGCTTGAAAAACAAATTCATCGATAATTGCATAATTAGAAGCAAGCCCAACGGAAATTAAACCAATCCATAGACTCTTAATCCTTATTGAAAGATTGAATGCATTAAACGCGGTAAATCCGAGAAGCATATATATTGTTAGATGCGCAGCTTTTCTAATTAGCGTGTGAATAATACCAAGCCACTGCTCCGGCAGCTTATCGTAAAACGGAATTAATTTAAGTATTCCTTCGCTTGTTGCAGATGAATCGCTTGAATCTTGAAGCGAAAATCGCGCGATAACACACATCGTGATTAAGACTGCAAGCCAAGAAAAGATAACGGCTAAAATTTTAGATTGCTTACTCACCGATCAAGCTCTCCAATCTCATAGGCACATCGCTTTTGAAAAAAGCAGTACCAAGAACGAAGATGTTTGCACCGCTATCGTTAGCGATTTTGATGGTTTCACCATTAATTCCTCCGTCAACCTGTATGTCAACCTTCAGAGATTTGCTTTCAATTTCGTTTTTAATGGCACTAACCTTATCCATCATACCGTACATAAAGCTTTGACCGCCAAAGCCCGGCTCCACTGTCATAACAAGAACCATGTCTATCAGCTCTAAGTAAGGGAAAATATCCTTAGCATCAGTTGCGGGTTTAAGTGAAATTCCTACCTTTTTGCCTCTTTTATGAATTTTTTCTATTGCCGCTAAAATTCTTTCGTTATCAAGTGCTTCAATATGGAAAGTAAGGATATCTGCGCCAGAGTCAATAAAATCATCAATATACTTATCAGGGTTTATTATCATAGCGTGAACGTCTAAAACCAAATCCGTTGCGTTTCTTGCGGCGGAAATGATAGGCATACCAAAGCTTATGTTTGGCACAAAAGAGCCGTCCATTACGTCAATATGAACGTATTTTGCACCGGACTTTTCAATTTTTTTAATTTCCTCGCCTAAATTAAGCATATTTGCGGCAAGAATTGACGGTGCCAAGGTTTTCATATTTATTCTCCTTAAATAATGTGTCAAAAAATGTAATTTTGTGTAAAATGGTAAAAGAAAACAAATGGGAATGCGTGAGATGGGAGCTTAAAATAAAGGAAGTATGATAATTAATTCTCACGCTTTTCCATAATTAAGCAAACCGCGTGTGCGCTAATTCCCTCTTTTCTTCCTGTAAATCCAAGCTTTTCCTCGGTCGTTGCTTTAACGTTAACGGAATCAACCGAAATTTCAAGAACGCGCGCAATATTTTGTCGCATATTTTGAATGTAATTCATCATTTTAGGTGCTTGCGCAACAATTGTTGAATCAACGTTGCCTACGATATATCCTTTAGATGCGAGTAAATCCTTAACTCTTGAAAGCAAAATCATACTGTCAATGTTTTCATATGATATATCGGTGTCGGGAAAATGATACCCAATATCGCCAAGTGCTGCCGCGCCTAAAAGTGCATCAGCAATTGCGTGAATTAAAACGTCACCGTCAGAGTGTGCAAGAAGCTTTTTTTCGTGTGGAATCTTTACTCCGCCAATTACAATAAAATCTCCGTCACAAAAGCGGTGAACGTCGTATCCGTGACCTATTCTAATCATTTGTCACCTCTTGATTTAATAATTGCTTCAGCAAGCAAAAGATCTTCTTTATAAGTAATTTTAATGTTTTCTCTGCCTGTTTCAACAAGCTTAACCTTTTGTCCATACGCCTCTGCAAGCATACAGTCATCAGTTGCACCAATTCCCTTTTCCTTTGCGTTTTCAATGCAGTTTCTGTATAATTGATGCTCAAAAACCTGCGGAGTTTGAACGGTCCACATATTTTCGCGGCTAACGGTTCTCGAAATAACATTATCGTCATCGGCGATTTTTACAGTATCAGTTACCTTGCATGCCGCAGCAGCCGCGCTGTTTGAACGCGCTTCTGCAATAACCGACTCTATAATTTCAGCTGTAACTAAGCATCTTGCACCGTCGTGAATTGCAACAAGCTTTGCTTTTTCTGAAATATGCTTAAAACCGCGCATTGCGGAAATTTGTCTTGTATCACCGCCAACAACGATACAAGATATTTTTTTATATGAAGATGCGCAAATCATTTTGTTATATTCATCTGCTTCATCCTTTTTTACAACCAAAACAATTTCTTTTATAGACGGTGCTTCCTCAAACGCTTCAATTGTTCTCGCAATTACGGGCTTGCCCAGAACGTTTGCCATTTGCTTGCTTGATCTGCCTTGGGAAAATCTCGTCGATTCTCCTGCGCAAAGCAAAATTGCAGAGGTATCAGCACTGTGTGATAGATTAAATTTTTCTGAGAGTTGCGAAAATAGTTTTTTCATAAAGCACTCCAATCAAAATTATAATAAACGTGTCTGTCGGCCGCTATATTGTCAACCGAGCTATTAGTAATGTGTGAAAATCAAAAATTTTCAGAGAATTGCCAAGTGTGAGCGGTGTTAATTTGAATTTAAACACATTTATTATAACACATAATAATTCAAAAATAAATAAAAAAATAAAAAAGACCTCTAATTAGGTCCAAAAATTAAAAATTCGCACTTCGGTGAAGAAAAAATTTTCTTCACCGAATATAAAACGAATAAAACACCGGAAGCAAATCAATATTGCTCTTGCAACCATCTTAACATCTCATCAAGCTCTTTTGAAGATAACGAGTTCTTTCCATATACCAAATCCATCATTTTAACAAACGAACCGGCGTGGTATCTTTGTAAAAAATCCAAGGTGATACCTCTTATGTAAAGCTCCTTTTGAGCATCAACATAATAATATCGTTCTTTTCCCTTCTTTT
>JAZREL010000061.1:0-33358 GCA_045660785.1 Eubacteriales bacterium
AAATGAGATACGTTTCCCCTGAATATGAAAAAATGAATATTGAGGTAGAGGACATCCTTTCCGCCTCCCAAGAAGCTGAGGAAGACGTTAAGGTAGAAAACGTTGCAGACGGAGTTGCAGACTTCATCATCAACGCATCAAGCATCTTCAAGCCCAAAAAATAGTTTCACAAAAAAGCCGCGCATTTGCGCGGCTTTTTTTAATAAGCTATATATAATAATGAAGAAATTTTATGGCTACAACCGTAGGTGGCGTTAAAAATTCCAAAAGCCATAGCTCTCAAAAAGAGCTTTGATGCTTAGCTGTAAGGAAGAGCAATTTTCTTAAAAATCACACCAAAAACCGCACTACGTGTGCGGTTTTTGTATTTGTTTACCAAAAATCTCCTCCGTTTTTTGTGCAAATAGCCACCTTGCAAGCGACTATAATATTATGATATAATATATACGTATAAAAATTTCTAAGGAGAAAAACAATGAAAAGAAAAATTTTACTTGCTCTTTTGATATCCACTGTGCTTGTATGTCTTTTCGGCTTGACCGTTTTTGCCGCAGAGCCGTCATCAAGTGATGCTTTTGGCGAAATTTCGCTTATCACTGATAACGATGCAATCAATGCGAAGGACGATTATGGCTACTCAGACGGCGACACAGCAAGGGTAGTGGTTAAGGTGCCTGAAACCGAAACCTATTTAACTTATCCCGCACACTACATTTTTGATGCAAGAAACGACGGCGCAAGCGGCTATCAGCCACAGCTCAATATGAAATATCTTATAAATGCAACGGGTCTTGCATATAACGAGGCAAGCATCATTCGTCTTGAAATTCCCGAGGCATTTACGGGCATTTCCTCAAACTACACCAAAACAACCTTGATGACATCGCTTAAAAGCATATCGATTCCGAGCACTGTTTTCATCCTTCACAGGGGATGCTTTGGCAACCTTTCAGCACTTGAAAGCGTTATTTTTGAGGATAGCTTAAATGAGGAAGCTACTCTCACAATTGACTATGGCGCGTTCCAAAACTGCACTTCACTTAAAGACGTACAGCTCCCGACGCACCTTTCAACACTTGGCGAGCGCGCTTTCTATAATTGCAAAACGCTTGAAAGCATTGATCTTCGCGGAAGCAAGCTTGCCGCAGTTGGCACAGCAAGCTTTGGTGACTGTCTTGCGCTTAAAACCGTAACTATTGATCCAAACAACAATATCACAAAGGTTAACCACAGAGCGTTCGACAATTGCCCATCCTTGACGGGAAGAATTGTTTTTGATAAGGTTACTGTAATTGATTCATACGCGTTTAGAAACTGCGCAAAGAACGAGGGCTGCGAATTGATTCTCGAGTTCCCCGTTATTGAAACTCTCGGTGGCACAAGCGGCGATGCGCACGTATTCAGCTACTCAACGGGCTTAAAGGAGGTTTACCTCGGCACTAAGCTTAAGGCAACCACACATAACAACTTTACAAACTGTATAGGACTTGAGGTTGTTAAAATTGACGCGGTTGACCCAACCTTTACTACCTTCCCAACCTATATGTTCGATGGCTGCTCTGCGCTTAAGTCGTTCGTTATCCCTGAGGGAATTACTTCACTTTCGTCAAGAATGTTCCTCAACTGCTCAAGCATGGGTCCTGTTTATCTCCCATCAACCTTGACAGCAATCAACTCCGGCGCACAGGATCACGCTACGTTTGCAAGATGCACAAACTTATATTTTGTTAACGAGACGTTTGACCCATCCGATCTTGACAATCTTCCAAGCAAGCCCGACGTTTATTATTTCCCAAGTGGACTTGCAACGGTTACAGGTGAAACCTTCAAGCTCTGCCAAGGTCTTAACAAGACTCTTGTTTTCCCCGAAAGCTTAACGTCTATTGAAAACTCTTGGGCGTTTGAGGCGGGCATTAACAACCCAACACTCGAAAATATAGTTTTCCTTGGTAATATGGAAAAGGTTTCATCAAGTGGAGGCGGCTCTTGGTGGAAGCTCACCGGTAAGGTATATTTCGCAAATGAAAGCGACAAATCCACAAGCAACGTTACAATCGCAGGTCTTTCAGGAAAATACGTTTTCTGTAACGCTGATGGCAACACCGAGCATTTATATTTGGTAGAAGCAAACACCGCCCCAACCTGTCTTTTAGACGGTGTTAAGGGATATGAATGCTTCTGCGGTAAGGCAAGCGACACCGCTGAGGTTGTCCCTGCACTCGGCCACGAAGAAAACGAGCTCCTTGCAAAATACTTTGCGTCGGTAAACGGCACACTTGATTACTATAACGATATGGTAACGGAGCATAGCTGCACTCGCTGTGACGCGACAGTATACGGCACAGTATACGGCACAGCACTCTTTACAAAGAAGGGTTATTCCTACTCACAGTACGACTCAACAACCTTCTCATATACAGTTTACGTAAATGCAGAAGCAATCAAGGCGTATAACGAAGCACTTCTTTACGGTATTGTTGTTAGCGCAAACGTAAGCGGCACACCGATTTCATATGCAGACGGCGCAATTTCACACGACGACAAAACGATAGCAATTGAATTCCAAAATACCTCCGTTGCATATTCAATTATCACCGCTAAATTAACTAACGTTGGTGCTACAACTGAGCTTCATATGTCTGCTTACTGTGTAGATAACGGCGTAGTTTCATACCTCGGTCACGACGCTGTAAACGAGGTTGCAGAAACAATTTCACACGAAATTCTTCTTACAAAATACCCAAGCGGCAAAGAGGAATAATTCATTAAAAATCATACCAAAAACCGCACCACGTGTGCGGTTTTTGTATTTGTTGACCAAAAGTCCCCTCCGTTTTTTGTGCAAAAAGCCATCTTGAAAACGACTTTAATATTATGATATAATATAAATGTAAAAAAATTTAAGGAGAATAACGATGAAAAAGATTTTATTTACGCTTTTAACTCTTTCCTTACTCGTTTGCGCATTTATGCTTTGTGCAAGTGCGGCTGAACCAAGCTACAAGGATGGAGAATGGATTTACGCCGCAGACGGCGTAACAAAATTAGCAATCAGAGATACGGACGGCAACCCACTCATTTGGTATATGAACGGCGAGGAGTTGAAGTACGTAAGGGCTGACCAAACGGATGCAACACAACCTGTTTACGTTAAGTATTCTATTTCCGCAGGTGGAAGCGGCTTTAATGCAAGCGTTTTTTCACCCGAGAAAACACTCAAGGACATTGATATTTACGACAACGGCGTTCAAATCGAATGCTCAGGCATAAATTCAGCGCTTGTCCTTTTCAATATGGAAAAGCTTGACGTTGACGCCTTGAACGGTTGGCTTTGGGGTAACAAAAACGGATGCTGTACAAAAATGCGCGGTATCTTTTTGCCAAGCACACTTAAGGGTATAGGTCAAGAGGGCTTTACAAACACTAAGCTCGTTCAAATTTGGAATCTTGAAAATACACAGCTTTTCTACATAAACAATTCTAATTTTGCAACCACCTCAACTCTTACCCAAGAGGCAACAAACGGTGTATTTAAGTGCCCACAAACAGTTGACGCTGCACCGATTACCGTTCAAAACTCACAAATAAAGACCTATTATATGAGCCCTGTTTCTACGTTCAATACCTGCCAAAAGTGGTACCAAACATGGAGAAACTGTAAGCAGCTTGAAAAAATTATAGTTCCCGCGCACTTTGCAATCGGCTTTGGCGAGGAAGCGTTCCGCGATACACCAAATCAGTACCTTGTGTTTTTCACAGGCACGGAGGCGGATGCTATCAATATGAGAGATAATACTCAAAACTATTGCAACGGTGGCTTTAAAGCATCACAGGTTATTTCTTATGACACTTATTTGCTTGATAAGGAAACCTACGACAATGCAACAAAGCAAGCATACATCGTATACGGCTACAACTACTGCGAGGCGTTCTTTGACGGCGCGCACGAAAATGCAACAACGTACGGCTTTAACGGCGAGGATAAATATAACGCTGAATTCTGCAAGTTTGACGGCTGCGTAAACTGTGACAACAAGCAAACAGTAAGCTATGGCAAGCTCTTTATGAACAAGGGCTACTCAATTGAGGACACAGGCGACGGCTTCAGCTTCGGCATCAGCTTTAACAAGGAAGCAATCGCACTTTACGAGGAAAAAATGGGCGCAACCTTTACCTACGGCTTCGTTGCAGGTAAGATTACTGAGGGTGACGCCGGTGCAATCGTAAACCAAAACGGTGAAGGCGCAACAGATAGCGTATTTACCTCAATTTTCACTGAAACAAGCTATGAGCTCTTTACAGTAAAGGTAACGGGCATTACAACAGACGAATTTAAGGCAAAGGATATATATTGCAATGCATTTGTAATCGATGGCGAGGACGTTTACTACGTTGGTCAAGCGGTGACAAGCGCAGCGGTATCAGTTTCCTACGATAAGATTTTCGCTTCCGCAGGTGAAGACTCAACAGAGGAATAATTCAAATTAATCAAACAAAAAATCGCGTCAAACGGCGCGATTTTTTGTATATCGGAAAGAAAAAATCAATAAAAAATGCGGTGTTATCACACGTTTTTTCATTTTTTTGATTCTTAGTTCTCAAAAAAATAATAAAAGAGAAAAAAACAGTGCGCGAAAAAGGAAAAAATCCGTCGAAATTATGCAAATTGAACCTTAAAAAAATCAGTGCAAAAATAGGGAAATATTCATTTTTGGCTTTTGCCGATATTCATATTTTGGGCAAAACGTAGAATTTTTTGTGTATTTTCCCAAAATTTTATTAATTAGTTGACTAACAAGTTTTGTTTGTTTTGCACAAATATATTTTACACTTGTCTATTATAAAGCGATAACAACAAATGTGTGGAAACTTAATTCAGGGTGTGGAAAACTTAGTGGAAAAAGTGCAAAACTCCAGCAAAATCGTGTTGAGTTTCCACTTTTCCACGCATCGAGGGGGTGGAAAAGTGGAAAATGACCGTTTGTTTTACTCAACTGTCGAAAATGAGCGGTGTAGAAAAAAATAAATTTACAATTTTCCACTTGACAAGAAATATGCAAAAAACACGGTGTTTATTCATTCTGATTGATATATTTTTTGTCTAAATTGCACAAAGGTCTTGTAGAATAAGGACTTTTGCTATTTTTTCTTTTAGCGCATTAAAGCACTAAAACACCCTTGGCGGTTATTCTAAAAATGACTATTTTAACTTATTATCCCTTTTAACTCGCTGATTTTTACACGTTTTATTCTGAATATGTACCAAAGCGAAAACTCAACCGTCAAAATAATAAGCGCGCAGACAAGCGAAAGACACATTGACGGCACTTCCGCCTGCATAAAAATTGAACCCTGCTCGCCAAGCCCGAGCGCCACCTTCAAAACCAAAAGCGCAAAGAGGATAAGAGTAATTGAGAAAAGCTTAAACAGTCGCATTTCCCATTCGATTTCGGGTATTTTCATTTTTTCACCTCCTCGTTCTCTTTTACAATTATATTTTACACCATCCCCACCCTTTGCTTCAACGAACAATATTTTCCAAATGATGCGCTTTCAGTAGATGTTAAATAAGTGAACGTAATATGAAAATCTATATTTTTTATTATTAGCTATTGCTTTTTGGCAAAAAATAATGTAATATTAAATAAATTGTGCATAATAATATGAAGCACCGAAAAAGGTGTGCTTGTCTATTGTGTGCGCCCGACAAAAATCAAGGAGAAAAAAGGTGCTAAAGAAAATCGAACAAACGGTAGAGAAGTACCGTATTGGGGAAATATACGACGGCGCTATCCTTGGCTTTTCGGGTGGTGCTGATTCAAGTGCGCTGCTTCATTTTTTGAAGGACCGCACAAAAAACCTTCTTTGTGTTCATATCAACCATATGATAAGAGGGGATGAGGCAGACAGGGACGAAGCGCACGCCGAGGCAATTTGCCGTGAGTACGGTGTAAAATTCCTTTCCTTCAAGCTTAATATTCCTGAAATTGCCAAGAAATCGGGCAAGGGACTTGAGGAAGCCGCACGCGATGCGCGCTACGAAATTTTTTACCGTCTTTTAAATGAAAACCCCGAATATAAATGTATTGTCACCGCGCACAACTCCGATGATAATTTGGAAACTGTTATTTTTAACCTCGCAAGAGGCACGGGCCCACGCGGCATTGTGGGAATCCGCGCGGTTCAGGGCAAGATTCGCCGTCCGCTTATCGAGGTTTCAAAGGATGAGGTCCTTTCCTTCTGCGAGGAAAACAAAATTCCTTACGTGACGGATTCGACAAACGACGATACAAAATACACAAGAAATCATATAAGACACAATATAATTCCCGAGCTTAAAAAGCTCAATCCCGCAGTGCTTGATTCCTGCTTGCGCCTCGGTGAGATTTTAAGGCGCGACGAGGAATATTTTGATAGCGAGGTTGACGAGGTTATTAGTACGGGTGTTACGCGCGATAATATTCCGCTTGAGCTTTTTAACAAGCTTAAATCCCCGATTCTTTCTCGCTTACTCGTTAAGCTCTTTGGCGACACACTTGATTTCACCGCACAAAACGCGATAATTGAGCTTGGCAAGCGTGGCGAGGTCGGCTCTTATATTTGCCTTCGTAAAGAAACGGCTTTTAAAATCGAGCGCGGATACGCACATTTTATTTCACTTGATATGCTTGAGCCGCTTTCGTATTCATATGAGCTAACCGACGACCTTACCTATTTAGCCGTGCCCGATTTTTACGTGTCGGTAAACGGAAAGGAAGCGCCAAACGGCTACCTCCCCAAATACAAAATTTCATTAAACGGCGAAAAAATCAAAGCTCCGCTTACTGTGCGCTCGCGTAGAATGGGTGACACTGTAAAGCACGGCGGTATGACCAAAAAGCTCAAAAAGCTTTTCGTCGATAGATCTATCCCGTCGCATTTGCGCGATAAAATTCCGCTTATTCTTAGCGGCGGCAATATAATTGCAGTGCCCGAAATTTGCATAGCGGACGGATACGGTGGCAAGGACTACATTATCACAATTTATGAAAGAGGAACCGAAAATGATTAAAGACGTAGAAAAAGTTCTTTTAAGCGAAAGCGACCTTGACAAAATCGTCAGCGAGCTTGCCGAAAAAATAGAAAACGATTACCGTGACAAAAACCTCCTTCTTTTGGGTATACTTAAGGGAAGCGTGGTGTTTATGTCCGACCTTATGAAAAAAATCAACCTTCCTATGCAAATAGATTTTATGAAGGTTTCGTCATACGGCGCGTCCACCAAAACAACGGGCAAAATAAATATCATTCTCGACCTGCACAGAAGTGACTTGACCGAGCTTGATATTTTAATTGTCGAGGACATTATCGACAGCGGCAGAACACTTTCGTATCTTGCCGAGTATCTCTCACTTGCAGGCGCAAAGAGTGTAAAGACAATTACGCTTCTTGATAAGCCAAGCCGCCGCGAGGTTAAATTCACCCCCGACTACACAGGCGCGGTTATCCCTGACGAGTTCGTTGTCGGCTACGGCCTTGACTACGCGGAGAACTACCGCACACTCCCATACGTGGCAATTTTGAAGCCCGAGGTTTATACTAAATAATTACATATCGTAAAGCTTATTACGCGGTACTCATCCGCGCAAAGCATCATACACGGAGGAAATAAATGAAGAAAAAAATTAACATAGGCGCAATTATATTTTACCTTGTTATAATTGCCGTTTTGATAGCTTCCATAGTTTCTATCTTTAACGGCTACGGCAAAGCGCAAACCTGCACCTATAGCGAGCTTATCGACTACCTTGAAAATAACCAGGTGTACGATTGGCAATATAACGAAAATAATGGTAAAATAACAATTAAAATAAAGAACGAGGAGGGAGAGGACGCGTTAGTCAGCTGCAAGCTCAGCTCTCGCGAGGCGGATTTCTTCTTCTCACCGTACGACAAGGACAATTCCGAATACGAAAGAATTAGAAAAGAGTGGTCAAGCCGCGCTGATTGGAACTTAAAGGGCAACGAGGAAATTAAGGTTGTCGCTTACAAGAACTTCAATTGGTCAACGCTTCTTTCATTCTTGCCAACAGTTCTTATGTTTGCAGGCATTGTTGTGTTCGTTATCTTCATTATGCGCCAGTCAAAAAAGGACGGCATGGGCGGCTTTGGAAAGTCCAAGGCGAGAACCGTTACTGAGGGTGACAAGAAGGTTACCTTCGCTGACGTTGCGGGCGCTGATGAGGAAAAGGAAGAATTAAAGGAATGTGTTGAATACCTCAAAAACCCATCAAAATTTACACATCTCGGCGCAAAAATCCCACACGGTGTGCTTTTGGTTGGCCCTCCGGGTACGGGTAAAACGCTTCTTGCCAAAGCTGTTGCGGGCGAGGCGGGCGTTCCGTTCTATTCAATGTCCGGCTCCGACTTCGTTGAAATGTACGTCGGCGTTGGTGCATCCCGTGTAAGAGATTTGTTTGATAATGCAAGAAAATCCCCCGCGGCAATTATCTTTATTGACGAAATAGACGCCGTTGGACCTCAAAGAGGCGCAGGTCTTGGCGGCGGACACCACGAAAGAGAGCAAACGCTCAACCAACTCCTTGTTGAAATGGACGGCTTTGACGGCCATTCAGGCATTATAGTTATGGCGGCAACAAACCGCCCTGATATTCTTGACTCCGCGCTCCTTCGTCCGGGCAGATTTGACCGTCAGGTTACAATTGGCTACCCCGACATCAAGGGCAGAGAGGAAATTTTGAAGGTTCACTCAAAGAATAAGCCGCTTGAGGAAAGCGTTGACCTACACAAGGTTGCGCAAACGACGGTTGGCTTCACGGGTGCTGACCTTGCTAACCTTCTTAATGAAAGTGCGCTCTTGGCGGCACGCCGCTCAAAAACGCTTATCGGTATGGCTGAAATTGAGGACTCTATGATTAAAATTACCGTAGGTACTCAAAAGAAGGCAAGAAGAATGAACGAGAAGGAAAGACGCAACACGGCATACCACGAGGCAGGCCACGCAATTCTTTCACACGTTTTGCCATCGCAGGACCCTGTGCGCCAAATTTCAATTATTCCAAGCGGACGCGCACTCGGCTATACCTTGACTCCACCAACTGAAGACAAATATAGCGAATCAAAGCAGGAAATGAAGGAAAGAATCGCTATGATGCTCGGCGGACGCGTTGCGGAGCAAATCGTCTTTGGCGACTACACAGGCGGCGCATCTAACGATATTATGCGCGCAACCGAGGTTGCAAGAAAAATGGTTACCGTTTACGGTATGAGTGAGGAGCTTGGTACAATTCACTACGGCTCGTCCCACGGGGCAGGCGAGGTGTTCCTTGGTAGAGATTTCTCACAAAATCCCGACTACTCCGATGCAACTGCCGCTAAAATCGATGCGGAAATTAAGAAAATCGTTGACGAGTCATATAATATGGCTATGCAAATTCTCACAGAAAAGCGCGAAAAGCTCGACTTTATTACAGAGTTCTTGATGCGCAACGAAATTATGGATGACGAGCAGTTTGTCCTTGCTATGCAAGAGGGCGTAACTATGGACGAGGTTGAATCCTTAATGACCGAAAAGAAGAGAAGGAGCGAGGAGGAAAACAAGCGCCGCGCCCTTGAAATTCAAAAGGCGAAGGAAGAAGCCGAGGCGGAAAGAAAGCGCCTTGAGCGCGAGCTCGGTCTTATTGACGATGCGCAAAGCGAAGCATCCGAGGAGCCCGTTATATCTCAAAACGAGGTGACAATTACCGAAGAGGAGCTTCTACGCGAGCAAGATTCAAGGGAATCAAACGAAGCTGAATCAAACGAGCCAAGTCAAAACGGTGATGGCGCGGATGAAAACAACGAGGATGAAAACAAAAGCGAGGAGTAATTTTCGCATTCAATATAAAATAAACAAGGTGCAGACGAAAATTCTGCACCTTTTTATATTATTTTATTATGAAAGGATAAAAAGTTTGTCATCTTTTCTTGCAATGCGGTTGTACAACAATGCACCACTGCTGAATTTATAGTTAAAATGCACAAAAAGCACCCCCTTTAATTGGTCAAATAAACAAAAAACGTACAACCACCTTGACAGTTTAACAGTATTATTATATAATAATGATGTGAAAAAAATTGATTTTAAGGAGAAAATGATGAAAAAGAAATTACTTATTGCACTCGTTGTAGTTTCAATGCTCATTTGTGTTTTAGCTGCCTGTGGTGAAGACCCATGCACACACAACTGGGTGGACGGAGATACAACTGCTACATGTGAAGCGGCAGGCACAACACCAATGACTTGCTCACTTTGTGGCGCAACATCAGAAAAAGCGGCTGCTGCCCTCGGTCACGAGTGGGAGCGCACAGAAACAGTAAAGGCATCCTGTATTGCAGGTGGCTACGACCTTTACGAATGTACAAGATGCGATGCATCCGAACAACGTAACCAAACAAATATCGACTTCTCACCTGCAGGTCACGATTATTTACCTGAGGAAAAGAAACCAACCTGTACAACATCCGGTTATACAGATAACACCTGTACTCTTTGCGGCGCAGGCGACGGTAACCGTGAAACACTCAAGCCACTCGGACACACCTATGAAAGAGAAGGCTTTGACGGTGTAACAGGCGTTGATATAAACGAGCCAAAATGTGTAGAAAACGGTTCAATCATTTACACATGTACTGAAGAGGGCTGCGGTTTTTCAGTTGAATACACATACGAGCAGCTTCTTGAAAATGGCGAAACCGAGCTTGCAGCAACACTTCAAGCAATCGGCCATAACTTCTCAGTTCTTGCTGAGCACGTTGATCCTGTATGTCTTGTTGGCGGTTACACAATTAACTCCTGTGCTAACAACTGTGGCGAAACATATGAGATCGCTTCAACAGAAGCACTTGGTCACACATATCAAAGATCAAACGTTGTAGAAGCAGATTACAATTATGCTGTAGTTCTTGACCCAACATGTATCACAGAGGGCTACGAGTGGGTAATTTGCGATGACTGTGAATATTGCACAGCAGACGACGAAACACCTAACGTTGATGCATACCGTCAGGCAATTGCTCCAACAGGTGAACACGTATACGACGTTCAAAAGGAAATTGTTGCTCCTCTCTGCTTAGTAGACGGCTACACAATCTGGGGCTGCTCAGTTGACGGCGCTTGTGTTGCAACAGAAAACAGAGACTTCGTTACACAAATCGGTCACAATGACTTAGTTCTTACAGAATCACTCCTTACAAATGGCGAGCCAACATGTAAGACAAACGGTGACTACCCATACCACTGCGTAAGATGTGATTACACAACAGTTAACTTCAATGGTGAAGAAAACAACGGCGCAAGACACGAGGGCTACACCATGGGTGACTTTAGCCACGCACAAAGCGTTGAACCAACTTGTATCTCACGCGGTAAGTACTACTGCGCAAACTGCGAAACAGTATTCAATGCATATGCTGAGGATACAGCTGCTAACGCACACGGCAACCACGTTTATAGCATAACAGGCGACACAACTGCTCCAATCTGCTCAGAGTACGGTTACACAACATACCACTGCTCAGCTGATGCTACTTGCGTTGAAACTCAAAGAAGAGACTACGTTGCAAGAGCAGGTCATACCTTCACAGCTCCTACTGAGGACGGCACAATCGTATGTGAGGTTTGCTCAGCAAAATACATCAATGAAACAACAGTAATCTACACAGAAAACCAAAAGCTTTGCACACACGCTGACGGCGAAACATGCGAAACATGCGGTATCGGTGTAATCATTACAGGTACAAAGACACCTGACGCTCCTAAGGCACTCACAGCAGGCGCAGCTGATATCACAACGTTTGATAAAGGCGCTGCACTTATCGAGCTTAAGGGTGAATCAGGAACAACTTATGAAATTAAGGTGTTCAACAAGCTTGGTCAGGTTATCGCAACATACGACGTAATTGACGATGGCACAGACATCGGTAAGATTAACGTTGTTACAGGCGCAACTGGCTCCTGCGTAGTTGATATTACTGAAATCGAGGGCGAGGTTGGCTCAATCTCAATCAAGGCATCAACAGCAGCTACTGTTTCTTACTACGTAACAGTTAAATAAAACATTAAAAGCGCGTGCTTCGGCACGCGCTTTTTTATCATTTTCCAATCAGAAAATATTTTAGCGTGATAAAGAAAAAATCATCAAAGTATTGACATTGAAAAATAATAGGTTTATAATATATTTAATATAATGACTTTATGCCACGATGGGTTTTGCCTATTGTGGCATATCGCAAATGGAGGTATCAGCGTGAAAAATCTTGACGAAATAAGAAAAGAAATAAGCGAAATAGACAAGGAAATGGCGCGTCTTTTTGAAAAAAGAATGAATGCTGCAAAAGAGGTCGCTGCTTATAAAAAAGCGCACGCATTGCCTATTCTTGACGAAAAAAGAGAAAACGAGCTTATAAAAGCAAGCGCACAGGTTGTTACTGATCCCGTAATTTGCGAATACTACGTTGATTTTCTAAAAAACAATATGATACTTTCTCGCGCTTACCAAGCAAGAATAAATGAGGGGATGAAGGTTGCATATTCAGGCGTTGAGGGCGCGTTTGCCTATATCGCCGCTAAAAAAATGTACCCGGAAGCGATTTTAGTTCCATACTCCGATTTTGAAAGCGCATACCGTGCAGCTGAAAACGGTGAGTGTGATGCGGCCGTTTTGCCAATTGAAAACAGCTTTGCAGGTGACGTTTCCACAGTTATGGATTTGCTTTTTTCCGGCACTCTTTACGTAAACAGCGTTATCGACCTTGACATCAACCATTGCTTACTTGGCGTCAAGGGGGCATCACTTGGCGACATTAAAACGGTTATGAGCCATCCACAAGCGCTTATGCAATGCGATAAATACATAAAGGAGCGTGGCTTTGAGATTATAAGCACGCAAAATACCGCCGCCTCGGCAAAAGCGGTCAAGGAGCTCGGCAAAAGAGAGGTTGCGGCAATTGCCTCAGAGGAAACTGCTGAAATCTTTGACCTTGAAATTATAGACAAAAAAATTAACGAAAGCCGCACAAATACAACGCGCTTTGTTGCATTCTCTCGCACACAAAATCTTTTGCAAAGCGACGGTAAGCACCATTCAAATGAACATTTTATGCTTGTGTTTACTGTTAAAAACGAGGCAGGCGCGCTTGCAAAAACAATTGACATAATAGGCGCACACCGCTTTAATATGAGAAATCTTCGTTCTCGCCCAATGAAGGAGCTTCTTTGGAGCTACTATTTCTTCGTTGAAGCGGACGGCAACATAAACACCCAAAACGGCAAGGATATGCTAAGGGAGCTTTCAGCCACCTGTGATATGCTAAAGCTTGTCGGCACTTACCGTTCATAATTTAGTTGCGATAAAACAGAACGCAAATAAAACACCAAAAACAGACACAGGGGAGGGGAAAAGATGATTTTGCCAATAAATATGGGTGAAAAATCCTATGATATTATAATTGAAAACGGAGCCCTTTCAAAAATAGGTGAGTATTTAAATCTTGACCGCAAGGTGCTTATTCTTACTGATTCGGGCGTGCCATTCGAGTACGCCGAGGCGGTTACGCGCGCTTGTCGCAATCCGTATATTTACGTAATCAAAGCGGGTGAAGCAAGCAAGTCCTTTGATAATTACGAAAAAATTCTTTCCTTTATGCTAAAGAATGATTTTACGCGCACAGACTGTGTCGTTTGCGTTGGCGGTGGCGTTGTCGGTGACCTCGGTGGCTTTGTTGCATCAAGCTATATGCGCGGTATCGATTTTTATAACGTACCAACCACACTTTTATCTCAGCTTGACTCCTCTATCGGTGGCAAGGTTGCAATTGACCTTTCGGGAATAAAAAACTGTGTCGGCGCATTCTATCAGCCCAAAAAGGTGGTTATTGACCCCGAAACCTTAAAAACACTTGACCAAAGGCAAAAAATGGCAGGCCTTGCCGAGGGAGTAAAAATGTTTGCTACAATGGACGAAAATATGTTTGCCCTTCTTGAAAACGCGCCCGAGCTTGACCCTATTTTAGAGGACGTTATCCTCAGCGGTCTTAAAATCAAAAAATACGTTGTAGAAAACGACCCGTACGAAATGAATTTACGTAAGGTATTAAACTTCGGTCACACCATTGGCCACGCGGTTGAATCAAGCGCGGGTCTTGGTGAGCTTTTGCACGGCGAATGTGTCGCCATCGGTATGCTTTCAATGGCAGAAAAGGAAGCAAGTGCGCGTATAAAAGCGGTGCTTGAAAAGTATAATTTGCCAACAAAAACAGACACGTCAACCGATATTTTGCTATCATATATAAGAAAAGACAAAAAATCAAGCGGCGATGATATCACCGTGGCGTTCGTTCCTAAAATTGGAAGCTTTGAGCTTAGAAAAATCAAAATAGAAGAAATCAAAAACTACATAAAGGGGGAGGAGTAATATGAAAAATACGTTTGGCACGTCAGTTGCCCTTACACTTTTCGGTGAAAGCCACGGTAGCCATATTGGTGCTGTGATTGACGGAATTTGCCCGGGGATAGAGATAAATACCTGCATAATTGAAAAACAGCTTGCAAAGCGTCGCCCCTCGCTCATATGTGACACAAAAAGACGCGAAGGTGATAAATTTGAAATCATCAGCGGCATTTTTGAGGGCAAAACCACAGGAACTCCTTTAACTATTATTATTCCAAATGAAGAAGTAAGAAGCGCGGATTACCAAAGAGGCGCACCTCGCCCGTCCCACGCGGACTTTTCGGCAAGCCAAAAATATCACGGATACGAGGACTATCGCGGTGGCGGACATTTCTCGGGCAGAATTACAGCGGCGCTTGTTGCCGCAGGCGGAATTTTGCTCCCTGCACTTGAAAAAATCGGAATTAAGATTGGCACTCACGTTTTAGAGTGCGCAAAAATAAAGGACACATCATTTTCAAGCATTGAAAAAGAGCTTGAAGCATTAAAGGACAAGCAGTTCCCAACTATAAGTGATAGAGACAAGGAAATGCTTGAAGAAATTGAAAAGGCACGCCTTGATGGTGATAGCGTTGGCGGAATACTTGAAAGTGCAATTGTCGGTATGCCCGCAGGCGTTGGTGAGCCGTGGTTTGACAGCGTTGAGAGTATTATTTCACACGCGCTTTTCTCAATAGGCGGAGTAAAGGGTGTTGAGTTTGGCGGCGGCTTTGACCTTGCAAAAATGCGAGGAAGCGAAGCAAACGACGAGCTTGAAATATCAAACGGAAAAATAGTAACGAAAACGAACCACAGCGGTGGAATAAACGGTGGCATTACAAATTCAATGCCGATAATTGTAAGATGCGCTATTAAGCCAACACCTTCAATTGCAAAGCCACAAGCAAGCGTTGACCTAAACAAAATGGAAAACACCACACTTGAAATCAAGGGCAGACATGACCCTGCAATTGTGCGCCGCGCCGCGGTTGTCGTTGACAGTGTGCTTGCGCTTTGTGTGTGCGATATGCTTGCTATGAGATACGGCACGGACGTTTTTCTGAACGGAATTAATCAAAATAAGTAAGAAATAAAATTTAGTAAAGGGGGACAAAAATGAAATACGGGCTTATCGGTGAGCATCTTGGACATAGCTTTTCCAAGGAAATTCACGAAAAAATAGGCGACTACGTGTACGAAATTTGCGAAATTTCCCCCGAAAGACTTGAAAGCTTTATAAAAGCTCGCGAATTTTGCGCAATAAACGTAACAATCCCCTACAAGGAAAAGGTTCTTCCTTTACTTGATACAATTGACGAAAGCGCGCAAAAAATCGGCGCGGTCAATACGGTTGTAAACAGAAACGGAAAGCTTCACGGCTGCAACACCGACTATTTCGGTATGCAAGCGCTCATTTTAAAATCGGGCGTTGACGTAAAAGGCAAAAAGGTTGCAATCCTTGGCACGGGCGGCACGTCCAAAACTGCATTTGCGGTTTTTTCCGATATGCATTCAAGGGAGATAATTTTCGTTTCCTACAAGGAAAAGGACGGCGCTATAACCTACGATGAGCTATATAAAAAACACCCCGACACAGACGTAATTATAAACACGTCCCCCGTCGGAATGTACCCAAACAATGAAAATTCCCCAATCGACCTTGATAAATTTAAAAACCTATCACTTGTTTTGGATGCGGTTTACAATCCGCTTAAAACTAAGCTGATTTTAGATGCACGCGCGCGCAAAATCCCCGCCTACGGTGGGCTTTATATGCTTGTTTTCCAAGCGGTGTGCGCACACGGCTGCTTTCTCGGCGAAAAAGCACCAAACGAGCTGACCGATAAAATATATAACGAGCTAATACTCGAAAAAAGCAACGTTGTGCTTATCGGTATGCCGTCCTCGGGTAAAACAACGGTTGGCAAGCTTCTTGCCGAAAAATTAGGTAAGCGATTTGTTGACACCGATGAAGAAATTGTAAGCTCATATGGTGCCGACGTTCCCACTATTTTTTTGGAAAATGGTGAAGCTTATTTTAGAAGCCTTGAAGCAAAAACAGTTGGGGACGTGTCTAAATTAAACGGCTTGGTTATTGCAACAGGCGGCGGTGCTGTCTTGCGCGAGGAAAACGTGCAAGCGCTTAGGCAAAACGGCGCTTTATATTTCCTTGACCGCGACCTTTCGCTTCTTGTGCCAACGAGCAACCGTCCGCTTTCAAGTGACAAGGAATCAATTACCAAAAGATATAACGAAAGATACGAAATATACAAAGCATCAGCCGACTGCACGGTTTTAGCAAACGGAGCGCCAAGCGATGTGGCTGATATGATTTTGAAGGATTATTTGAAATGAAATTTTTAGTATTAAACGGCCCAAATATAAATATGCTCGGTATTCGTGAGCCCGAAATTTACGGCGCTGACACCTACGAGGACCTAAAAAGCTTAGTTTTGGCAAACAAAGCTTCGGACGAAATTGAATTTTTTCAGTCAAACTGCGAGGGTGAGCTTGTAAGCGCCATCCAAAAAGCATATTTTGACGGCGTTGACGGAATAATTTTCAATCCCGCCGCCTACACCCATACAAGCATTGCGCTTCTTGATGCGCTGAAATCGGTTGGCATCCCAACCGTCGAGGTTCATATTTCCAAGGTTGAGGAGCGCGAATCGTTCAGACAGATAAGCTATGTGCGCTCAGCTTGTATAAAAACCGTAACGGGCAAGGGTCTTTGCGGCTACGTTTTAGCGCTTGAATTTTTGAGGGACTACTTAAAATGAACGTAAAAATATACAAAAGCATAGCAAGCGGTCAAATTGAAGCACCGCCCTCGAAAAGCTATGCCCACCGCTTTTTAATCGGTGCCGCGCTTGCAAAGGGCAAGAGCAAAATAGACGGTATAAGTGATAGCGCCGATATGGAAGCAACCTTAAACGCGCTTAGAGCTTTGGGTGTGAAATTTGAGAAAAATGGCGACTCTGTGTCTGTTTTTGGCGGAAATTTTGACAAATCCTTTGGTGCTTTTAACTGCTTTGAAAGTGGAAGCACACTCCGATTTTTCATTCCGATTGCATTAGCCCTTGGAAACGGTGGGGTGTTTGTCGGCACGGAAAAATTAATGTCGCGCGGAATCTCGGTTTATGAGGAAATTTTCAAAAATCAATTCATCGAAATTGAAAAATCACAGGAAAAGCTAACCTTCAAGGGTAAGTTAAAGCCGAGCACGTTTTATATGCGCGGCGATATAAGCAGTCAGTTTATCACGGGTATGCTTTTTGCCTTGCCCTGCTTAAACGGCGATTCAAAAATTGTCATAACGACCGAGCTTCAAAGTGAGTCCTACGTAAATATAACGCTTGACGCCCTTTGCCGCTTTGGAATTAAAATTGAAAGAAAAGAAAACGAGTTTTATATAAAGGGAAATCAAGAATTTAAATGTCTTGATTTGTCAGTTGAGGGTGATGCTTCAAACGCCTCTTTCTTAGATGCATTTAACCTTTTAGGCGGGGACGTGTCTGTTTTAGGCGTAAATTCCAACACCCGCCAAGGCGATTTTGTCTATAAGGACTATTTCAAGGAGCTTGAAAGCTCAACTCCTACGCTTGATATTTCAAATTGCCCTGACCTTGGTCCAATTTGCTTTTCTCTTGCCGCGCTTAAAAACGGTGCGCGCTTCACGGGCACAAAACGTCTCTCGATTAAGGAAAGTGACCGCGGAGAATCAATGGCATCTGAGCTTAAAAAGCTCGGCGGTGAGGTAATAATTGGTGAAAATGAAATTACCGTTTCAAAAATCACGTCGCTAAAGGAAAATCAAGAGCTATATTGCCATATCGACCACCGTATTGCCATGTCGCTTGCCATCGTTCTTTCAACGTGCGGCGGCACGCTTATCGGCTGCGAGTGTGTCAAAAAAAGCTATCCCAGCTTCTTCGAGGAATTAAGACGTCTTGGTATAAAATGGGAGGAAATTTATGAAAATCATTAAGGACGTAAAGTTTTTAGTAGTCGGCCTTGGACTTATCGGCGGCAGCTACGCCGAAGCGCTTAGCGACCTTGGCTACGAGGTTGGCGCAATTGACACGTCGAAGCACACAATTGATTATGCAACTGAAAAAAACATAATTTCAAGCGGCACAACTGAGGTAACAAGTGAGTACGTTAGCCGCTTTGACGTAATTATCTTTGCACTTTACCCCAACGTTTTGTGCCGTTGGCTTGAAAAATATCAAAATTATATTAAGGACGGCGCGGTGCTTACTGACGTAACCGGCGTTAAAACACCAATAGTTTATAAAATTCAAGAAATGCTTCGTCCCGAAATTGAATTTATCGGTGCGCACCCCATGGCGGGTAAAGAGGTTTACGGCGTTGAAAACGCGGACAAAAATATTTTCAGAAACGCAAACTATATTGTCACCCCGACAGAGAAAAACACTCCCGAGGGAATAAACTGCTGCCGAGAGCTTGGCAAAATTCTCGGCTTCAAAACCGTCACGGAGCTTAGCCCCGAAAAGCACGACGAGATGATTGGCTTTTTATCGCAGCTTACTCACTGTATCGCGGTTTCACTTATGACTTGTAAGGAATCAAGGGAGCTTGTAAACTACACGGGTGACTCCTTCCGTGACCTGACAAGAATTGCAAAAATCAACGAAGATATGTGGACGGAGCTGTTCCTGCTTAATAAGTGCGAGCTTCTTTCGCAAATGGATTTGTTTACTAATAAATTCAAGGAGCTAAGATGCGCAATTGAGTGCGAGGACAAGGAAAAAATGAAGGAAATTATGCGTACCTCGACCGAGCGCCGCGCATATTTTGACAAAAAATAAAACGCCCACGGGCGAAAAATAGCCGAAAGGCAAAAATAAAGAAAAGGAGAAATCGACATGAACATGAATTTCAAACGTAAGCTACCAATTCCGCAGGAAATCAAAGAAATGTATCCTATCACGGAAAAAATGTTAGCGACAAAAGAACAAAACGACAAGGAGATTGCAAGTGTCTTTACGGGCGAAAGTGATAAGCTTGTTCTTGTCATTGGTCCTTGTTCTGCAGACCGAGAGGACTCGGTTCTTGACTACATCTGCCGCTTAAGAGGGGTTCAGGAAAAGGTTAAGGACAAAATTATTATCATCCCCCGCATCTACACCAACAAGCCAAGGACAACAGGCGACGGCTACAAGGGTATGCTTCACCAACCAGATCCAAGCGAGGAGCCCGATATGCTAAACGGACTTATCGCAATTCGTAAGCTCCACATAAGAGCCATTGAGGAAACGGGCTTTACCTGCGCTGACGAAATGCTTTACCCATACAATCATAGATATTTAAACGACCTGCTTTCCTACGTGGCGGTTGGTGCGCGCTCCGTTGAAAACCAAGAGCACAGATTGACCGCGAGCGGCCTTGACATTCCTGTTGGTATGAAAAATCCAACAAGCGGCGATATTTCCGTTATGATGAATTCAATCACCGCAGGACAACATAAGCACACCTTCATTTACCGCGGTTGGGAGGTTTCCACCGAGGGCAATCCGCTCACTCACGCGATTTTAAGAGGTTACGTTAATAAGCACGGACAGTCGCTTCCAAATTACCACTACGAGGATTTGGCGTCTCTTGCCGAGGCGTACCAAAAAACAAACCTTGTAAATCCGGGCGTTATAGTTGATACCAACCATGCAAACTCAGGCAAAAAATATCTTGAGCAAATTAGAATTGCAAAGGAAATTCTTCATTCAACCCGTCACAACGAGGACGTACGTAAACTCGTTAAGGGTCTTATGATTGAGTCCTACATTGAGGACGGCGCGCAAAAGCCCGACGGCTGCACCTACGGTCAGTCAATCACCGACCCGTGCCTCGGTTGGGAGAAAACCGAAAGATTAATTCTTGACCTTGCCGAATTAAGATAACAAAGAAAGCACCCAACGGGTGCTTTTTGTTTGAAAAAGAGAGATTAGGGGCGATTATTCTTGACAAAATTTTTCCAATGTGATAACATTAAATTATCATATTTTAAGGAGAATACTTATGGCTAAAAAAATTGTATCAGTCGCACTCGCGGCTTTGCTTTTAATTATCGCTCTGTTTATGGTTTCTTATCTTGCATATGATATGCTCGTACGTGTAGCGGGGATAATAGACTCTATTGACATGGGCGACTTTTTTCAAAGATATCACGTTTATTACCAAGGTCACACCGCACACATCCATTCATATTATGATGAAGATTTAAGGTTGAACTTATTTAACAATCAATCGTATCTTGAAAGCTTTGCACTTTGCTTTATTGCATCCACTGTTTCAGGATTTGCCAATTTTGTAAGCGACGCTTCCGTTATGCTTGGATTTCTTTCACTTGCGCTCATTTTACTCTCCTTTGTGATTCCTAAAATTGGGAACAAGGTTAAAACGGCCGGTAAGATTATTTTGATTATTTCCTTCATTGGGATTTTTGCAAGTAATCTTGTTCTCGGCGTTGTTGACAGCGCAGTTTGGATAAGAACATTTATTTATTTTGTTAAGGAAACGGTAGTATACAATAATTTTTCCCTTATTATAATGTTTACAAGATTTAATTTGTGGAAGCTTGACAATTACGTATATGCACTTGCCGCACTTTTTGGCGCAGCGTTCGTTTTGATATCTCTTATATCGAACAAATCAACAACTTATCAAAATGCGAAAAAAGAGAAGCAGCTTGCAAAGCTTGAAAAGAAGCAAGAAAAATTAAAAAAACAGCTTGAAAATTCAGAAGCATAAAAACTAAGAAAGAGCGACACGTGGTCGCTCTTTTTTTGCTTTTTAAGGGAAAAAGCAAAAAACAAAGGGCGCGAAATTACCAAAACTTAATTTATAGAAGCATTAAGATAAATATTGATTTTCACGCGCGCGTATGATATACTTAAAATATAATAAATTATAAGGCGGAGGCACTTATGGAAAAAGTAATCAAATACGAAAATTTAAGAAATTTCGCATACGTTAACGATAAAATTATTGAGGGGGAAATTAAGGGCATCGTGCTTGATTTCTTCGGTCTTGGCTGTCAAGCAATGTACTGGGACGAAACTGATTTCGGCAAATATTTAGCAAGTCGAAACGTCCTTTTCGTTGTGCCATATAACAACCCCTGGGCGTGGATGAACAAGCAAGCCGTTTCATATACCGACGAAATTCTTGACTTGCTTTTCGAAAAATATAACTTGCCCGAGAATACACGCGTTGTTTCAAGCGGCGGCAGCATGGGCGGTCAAAGCGCACTCGTTTATACAAAATACGCGAAGCGCACACCCGTTGCTTGCATTACAAACTGTCCTGTTTGCGACCTCGTTTTCCACTTTACTGAAAGAGTTGACTTGCCAAGAACGCTGTATAGCGCGTTTTATTATGAGGACGGCTCCCTTGATGAGGTTCTCGCAAAATATTCCCCATATCACTTGGCAGAAAATATGCCAAACGTAAAGTACCACCTTTTCCACTGTGATAAGGACGGCGCGGTAAATATTGATAAGCACTCGCGCGTTTTCGTTGAGAAAATGCAAAAGCTCGGAAAAAACATCGGATTTACCGTGGTTAACGACCGTGACCACTGCGACTTAACACCTGAAGCAAACGATGCATACCGCAAGATGTGTGCAGACGCGGCATTAGGTCTTTGATAAATCCAAAATTTCAAAAACAGCGGACACTGTGTCTGATTTTTAACTAAAAGGAGAAAATATGAAGCAAGCTTTTAACCCTTACACTCCTATAAATGAATATATTCCCGACGCCGAGCCGCACGTTTTCGGCGACAGAGTTTATATCTACGGCTCTCACGATAAGGAGGGTGGCGACACCTTCTGTATGCTTGACTACGTTACGTATTCAGCACCTATCGACGACCTTACAAGTTGGAGATACGAGGGCGTTATTTTCAAGGCGAGCCAGGACCCGCTTTACAAGGATTACCACTATATGTTTGCACCTGACGTTGTGCGCGGAAACGACGGTAAGTACTACCTTTACTACTCAATGGCGGAGCAGTACCCAAATTGCAGCTATATTATGAGCGTTGCCGTGGCGGATTCACCCGCGGGTCCGTTTGAATACCTCGGATTTGTCAAAAATCCCGATGGCACTCCGCTTCAGGATTTTGCAATTTTCGACCCCGGACTTATAAACGATAACGGTCATATTTATATGTATTACGGCATGTGGTACGATTTTGACGAAAACCCAAGTATAACAAGGGAAGAAAGCATAAAGAAGCAAATGGAGCTTTACAAAAAAACGCGTAAGGAAGTTGAAAGCACCCCGGGCGGCGTTCAAGGACCTGTTGTGGTTGAGCTTGAAAACGATATGATGACTATAAAGCACAAGCCGTATCACATTTTCCCACTTACGTATTACGATACTGAATTTAAGGATCACCCCTTCTTTGAGGGAAGCTCGATGAGGAAGGTTGGCGATAAATATTATTTTATTTATTCAACGATTAAAAATCACGAGCTTGCATATGCGGTAAGCGATTACCACGACAGAGATTTCAAATTCGGCGGTGTTATAATTTCAAACGGCGATATCGGCTATCATGGCAGACTGCCAAAGGATCGCTTATCAAGAACAGGCAATACACACGGCGGAATTGAAAATATAAACGGCGAGTGGTACGTTTTCTATCACCGTCAGACAAGAAAAAATGAATTTTCACGTCAGGCGTGCGCAGAGAAAATTGAGATATTGGAAAACGGCTCAATTCCGCAGGTTGAAATGACCTCGTGCGGCTTAAATGGCGGACCCCTTGTCGCAAATGGCGAGTTTTCCGCATTTATTTCCTGTAATTTAACCGACGGTAAATTGCCACACGGCACTTATGATTTTGAATGTCCACACCTAACAAGCGAGGGTGATGACCGCTTTGCAAGTGAGATACACGGGGGCACTGTAATGGGCTTTAAGTATTTCAGCTTCGACGGCGTTAAAGAAATCGGTATAAATTACCGTAGCGGCAAAAGGGCACCAAGCGGTAAGGTTTATATCAAGCTTGATTTTGATGGCGCACCCGTTGGCGAAATTAAGATTGACGGCGCTGACACCTGGACTTGGGAATTTGCCTCGGTTAGCGTTAAAAACGGCACCTACCCCGTATATTTCCTTTACGAGGGTGAGGGCATAATTGATATTAAGGATATCTCATTTAGATAAATTCAAGGCACCCTGTGTCTGAAAAACAGCAATTTGGAGGAAGTATGGCTAAGCAAAAATGGACAAAAATGTCAAAATCGCTTCTTATTAAGCTAATATATAGGGCCGTGCTTTTTCTTTCGGCACTTATATACTACGTGGTTTTTTTGATTTTAGGCGCAAGCTACCGTGACGGCAACGTCTTATTTGGTGACATTGACACAATTCCCGTGTTTCTTATTTTAATGACCTTGATTTTCGGCGGTGAGATGATTTTGCGCTTCTTTGCAACTAAGCACGAGCCAATCGGAAACCAAAAGATGTTCAAGGCGCATTATATGGAGGCGAAGGACGTCCAAAGGAAAAGTCCGATAAAGCAAAGCCCCAAGCGCACGCTTCTTGTTTTTGGCGCGTGGGCATCGCTCAATCTCGTTTTTGGCACTCTTTATTTTCTCGGCGTTTTCTCGGCTGATATCATGGTTTTAATTTCACTTGCTTACAGCGTGTGTGACTTAATTTGCATTATGTTCTTCTGCCCGTTCCAGGCGTGGATGATGAAAAACAAATGCTGTGCCACCTGCCGTATTTACAATTGGGATTATCCGATGATGTTCACCCCACTTTTGTTCCTTGTTTTCAAGCCCGCACCCGTTTTACACTACGTCCTTCTTGCACTCTCGTGCGCGGTTTTGCTTATTTGGGAAATTACCTACCGCCGCCACCCAGAGCGCTTTGGCGAGAACACAAACGAGCGCCTTCAGTGCAAAAACTGCACCGAAAAGCTTTGCAGGCACAATAAATTTTACCCGAACAAATCAGCACTGAAAAACCTTGCCGACGAAAAGCGCAAGGAAATGAGCGAAAGTAAAAATTAAACAAAAAAGAGGAGTAACCGTGCGGCTATTCCTCTTATATTTTTATTATTTTTTAGTAATACCGTTAATTGTCGCCTCGAAAAGCGCACCTTGTCCGCGCACAAGCTCGTGCGGGTCCTTTTTCATATCGCTGTTGAGCCATTCGATAAACGAGCCAACCATACAGCAGCTGAGCGAATGAACAATAATTTCCTTCATTTCCTTTGAAATCGGCTTTGTAACCTTGTGCTTAACCAAATAAGCGGCAAGCTTAAATGCAAGAGGGGATAAAAAGGAAACGAGGCGATGCATATCAAACTCGGGATAGATTTTTTTGGCAAGCTCACCGTGGCGCGCAACCATTAAATATACGTTTAGGTAAGCGGAGGAAACGTCAGCTGTAAGAGATGCACTTTTGCAAATATCAATAAATTTTTCCTCAATGCATTTAAGCACAAGGTCATCTATATCCTTAAAATGATAGTAAAAGGTCATTCGGTTTACCCCTGCCAATGCGGTAACGTCCGAAACCGTTATTTTTTTGTACGGCTTTGTCTCTAAAAGCTTGAAAAACGCGAGCGTGATGGCTTGCTTAGTAACTGAAACTGACATTTTACCTCCCTTTGGTGTGACGTTTTGAATCTATATATATTTTACCACCTTATTCTTAAAATTTCAATAAATAACGACAATTATTGCAAAGATTTATATTTTATGATATAATCGTATGGAAACAGCAAAAAACTACTGTGGGGTTACTATGAAACTTATTGAAAATAAAAGCTTTGATTACGAGCGCGCACTGTACGGAAGCGACGGAATAATTCTAAACCGTTGCACCTTTGAGGGCGAGGCGGACGGCGAAAGTGCCTTGAAGGAAAGTGAAAAGATAGAAGCGAAAAATTGCATTTTTAAGCTTAGATACCCGTTTTGGCACGACAAGTATGCAAAAATTACGGATTGCAAGCTTGAAGAAAGTGCACGCGCACCGCTTTGGTATTCAAGCACCGTGGAAATTTACAATACCGAAATAAAATCCCCAAAAGCATTGCGCGAATGTAAAAACGTATATATTGACGGCTCGCAAGTTGCATCAAGCGAGTTTGGCTGGGAGTGCTACGGAGTTACA
Source organism: Eubacteriales bacterium (assembly GCA_045660785.1). Classification (GTDB taxonomy): domain Bacteria; phylum Bacillota; class Clostridia; order Oscillospirales; family CAG-272; genus RGIG2000. The sequence goes on from JAZREL010000061.1 coordinate 25,626, forward strand.
ATAAAAAAATCGCAATTATCGGGCGAATATTTTATGCTCGGCTCAAAAAACGTTTGTATGACAGATAGCGAGTTTTCGGGTAAATACTCGTTTCAGTACGTAAAAAAAGCAAAGCTTGAAAATTGCCGCCTTGATACCAAGGATGCTTTTTGGCACGCGGAAAACGTCACTGTTAAAAACTGCTACGTCAAGGGTGAATACCTCGGTTGGTATTCAAAAAATCTCACGCTTGAAAACTGTGTGATAATAGGCACTCAACCGTTTTGCTACGCCAAGGGGCTGAAGCTTATAAACTGCGAAATGCACGATTGCGACCTTGCATTTGAAAAAAGCGAGGTTGTCGCAACGGTAACTACTAAGGTTGTCAGCATAAAGAACCCCAAAAAGGGCAAAATTTCTTGTCTTGGCGTTGACGAAATAATAAATGACTTACAAAAATCAAAATGTAAAATTATAATTCAAGGGGAAAAACAAAAATGATAAAGCTTTTTAAGCGTTTACCGTGGAAGCTTTTTCCCGTTATATTCGCCCTTGCTTGGCCAACAATGCTTGAGCAGCTGCTTCATACCGCCGTTCAGTACGTTGATACGGCAATGGTCGGCTCTCTTGGAACTGCGGCAACAGCGGCGGTTGGCTCAACAACAACCGTCAATTGGCTTGTCGGAAGCACGGTTTCGGCAATAGGCGTTGGCTTCCTTGCGTTTATTTCTCAGTCGCGCGGAGCGAAAAACGACGAAAAAGCAAGACAGGGTAGTGCGCAGGCGGTTTTTGCCGTTTTGGTTGTCGGCACGGTCTTTACCGTTGTCACCCTTGCACTAAGTCCGTTTGTGCCCACGCTAATGCGCGTTGACCCCGAGCTTAGAAAAATCTCGGGCACTTACTTTTTTATTCTTTATACGCCGATGCTTTTTCGTGCGGCAAGCATAATTTTCGGCGCGGTGCTTCGCTCGGCAGGGGACACAAAAACCCCGATGCGTGTCGGAATTTTGGTAAATATCATCAACGTAGTTCTTAACTTTTTCCTGATTTTTGAAACAAGAATTATATACGTTTTCGACCTCTTTATCTTTGTGCCGGGCGCAGGTCTTGGCGTTATAGGTGCTGCTCTTGCGAGTGCGATTTCCTTCGCAGTTGGCGGTATTATAATTACGCGCGCCCTTTATATTCATGGCGAAATTTCACCGAGAGGACAGAAAATAAAGCCGAATAAGGAAATTTTGAAGGAATGTCTTCGCGTGGCGTTTCCGAATGCGCTGCAAAGGTTCGGCACCTCGCTTGGCTACGTCGTTTTTGCCACGATGATAAACTCCCTTGGCGGAATTGCAACCGCGGCGCACACCGTTGCAAATACGGTTGAAAGTGCATTTTACGTTCCCGGGTACGGTATGCAAAGTGCCTCTGCCACCTTAGCGGGCAACGCCCTCGGTGCTGACGACAGAAAGAAAATCAAGCAGCTTTCAAGAATGATAATTTTCATTGAAGGCGCACTTATGATACTGTCTGGCTCACTCCTTTTCGTTTTCGCGCCTTACTTGGTTTCCATTTTTTCACACGATGAGGCGGTAATTTCTCTTGGCACAACCGTGCTTCGTATGGTTGCCCTTTCGGAGCCGTTTTACGGAATTTCAATAGTAATCGAGGGAATGATGCAGGGAATGGGCAAGACGAAAATGCCGTTTATCACAAACATTCTCGGTATGTGGTGCGTGCGTATTTTAGGCACGTTTATCCTAACCCAAATCTGCTCCTATGGGCTAATATCTGCCTGGGCGTGTATGATTTTGCACAATTTAGTCCTCTTTTTTGTGTTTACAATTTACTATATCAGCGGCAGGTATATTCCAAAGAAAAAAGGGGCGCGCTGAAATTCACGCTTTGAATTCTGTGAAAATATTGTATGATTTTGATAATAATGTGATAGCGTCCTGAAAATTCATCAAAGCCGTTGACAACCGAGGCAATATTACTGTATAATTAAATTAGAAAAGCAAAATAGTAGGACAATGCACGTTTAACGTTATCAACATTGATTTTACTAAATAAAGAAATTGATAGCATATAAACGGCAAAAACCGGTTATGTGCTATTTTTGCTTATTTTCGAAGAGGTGGTATATATGGAATACTTTATTATGGGCAATTTTATAATTGCTAAGAAAACGTAATCTTTATTTGTCGAATTTGTTGTGTATAGGAAGAAATAAAGAAAAATATGACTTTTCAATGAGATTTTATTACATAATTATATAAACGGAGAATAAAACAATGAAAAAAAGCATACTCATTTTAATTGTAATACTCATTTCTGCTTTTGTGATATGTTCTTGTGCGTACAAAACGAGCAGTGACACAAACGATACTGATAACGGTGACGAAATCGGCGACAATGTAAATCTCGATAATCCACAAGATACGGAAAACAGTCAAATAAATTTTGTTACTCAGCTGAACCAACCGTATTACGAACAAATTTACGGAAGATACTTATGGGATGATTTTCCCGAGGAGTACGGCTGCTATTATAAGGTAATAAAGACTTATGAGGAATTTAGTGAGCAGTTTAGCACCACGGAAGAAATAAGGCAGACGTTTTTTAACGATTATTATGCGGTGATCATATACGAGCATTACGAAACCTATGATTATTCAACCTTTATAGGTTATCGAGATATGGCAATTCCCGAGGCGCAAAATGCTTATATCACATCAAGCAGTTATTTTTACGCAAACAAACCGTGTCCTGAGGGCTCTTATATAAAAAACACCAAAGATTGCATTGCAGTGCCTAAAAATAAAATATTATCCGTTGATGATTCGGTTAAAGAAATAACAATCGTATATGAAAGCAGAGATTGGTACACATTTGAAGTAGAAGAGGTTTTGACGGAAAAAGCAAGTGAATTAAACTGCACAAACGCTTGGATTATAAAGAACAGCGAGGAATTAAAGGAATTTAGCAAGCAATATTGCAAATACGAGCCGTGGTTTTATTTTGGAGACGAGGATATTTACGTTTTGGCATTTTATTCGGACTCATATATCGATGACTATATCGGTTTTAGTGATTTTTATACCGACGGTAAAAACGTATATATAACCTGCGAGAAAATAATTACGGTGAATAATTCGTCGCCAGCTCTGACACCTACGATATATTTCGTGGAAATCCCCAAAAACTTAATAGAGCACGAAATGTCAGAAAACGTCGTTATGCATTTCTTGGTTCAGAAAACATTGAATTATTGATTAGCCAAATACAAAAAGAAGTGGGTTGAGTCCCACTTCTTTTTTAATGGATTATATTTTATTTTTGTAGGGGACGACGCCTCGGCGTCCCGTTTTATATTAATAATTCTTTGCGTTAACCTCAAAGTATGCCTGTGGGTGTGCGCAGGTTGGGCAAAGCTCGGGGGCTTTTGTGCCAACTACGATGTGACCGCAGTTGCGGCATTCCCAAACCTTAACCTCGCTCTTTTCAAATACCTGCTTGGTTTCAACGTTCTTAAGAAGCGCGCGGTATCTTTCCTCGTGCTCCTTTTCAATAGCGGCTACCAAACGGAACTTGTTTGCAAGCTCGCCGAAGCCCTCCTCGTCTGCCACGCGTGCAAACTCAGCGTACATATCTGTCCATTCGTAGCTTTCACCCTCAGCAGCGGAAAGAAGATTGTCAGCAGTATTTCCAAGACCGCCAAGCTCCTTGAACCACATCTTCGCGTGTTCCTTTTCGTTGTCTGCCGTCTTTAAGAAAAGTGCGGAAATCTGCTCATAGCCCTCCTTCTTTGCAACGGATGCAAAGTAGGTGTACTTGTTTCTTGCTTGGCTCTCGCCTGCAAAAGCCGCCTCCAAATTTTTCTCGGTTTGAGTGCCTGTGTACTTGTTCTTCTTGTCTTCCATAACTACCTCCAAAGCACCACCCGTTGCCTTGCATACAGGACATACGGGCTCTATAACGCCGTCATCTACCTCAAATGTCGCTTTGCAAATTTTACAAGTGTACTTTTTCATGCTTTTCTCCTTAAATTTAAATTTATATTAAAGTAATTTTAATATTTCGTCTTTTGTGCGGTAACCAACCACGCGGCTTGTTATCTCACCGCTTTTATAAATAAGAAGCGTTGGTATGCTTGCAATTCCAAAGCCCATAGCAAGCTCACCGTCGGTGTCGCAGTTTACCTTGCAAAGCTTGATTTCGCCACCTGCCTCGGAAACAATTTCGTCAAGAATAGGGGCAATCATTTTGCAAGGGCCGCACCAATCCGCGTAAAAGTCAACGATGACAGTGCCGCTATATTCAATAACCTCTTTTTCGTAATTCGATTTATTAACTACCATAAATTCACCTCATTTTGATTTGTAATACAATCTGCAATGGCAAAAGCCCTCAAAGTCAGGGTCGTCAATTTGCGCCTTGAATTCCTTGCACATACATTTGTTTTCGGGAAGCTTGCCAAGCTTGCAGGGACAAAATCCATCCTTGCTCTTCAGCCCCTCCTTTACGGTTTTTACAACCGCTTCATCGGGGTTTAAAGTAATCTTCATACCATCACCTCGAAATAATTATATCATTATTATAGCCAAATTGGAAGATACTAAATAAAAAATTTCCGAGTAAACTTGAAAATATATATATTATATGATAAAATTATAATAAGAAAATCATTTAGCGGAGGGCAAAATATGGAATACCGTATAGAATATGATTCTATGGGCGAGGTTAGTGTGCCTGTAAATAAATATTGGGGCGCGCAAACGGAAAGAAGCCGTCAGAATTTTAAAATAGGCGAGGACAAAATGCCAAAGGAGATAATTGACGCCTTTGCGGTGTTAAAGCTCGCGGCGGCGAGGGTAAACCGCACACTTTTGCCAAGCCGTATGACAAATGAAAAGCTTGAATATATTGAAAAAGCCGCATACGAGATAATGAGCGGAAAAATGTACAGCCATTTCCCCTTAGTAGTTTACCAAACGGGCAGCGGCACACAGTCAAATATGAACGTAAACGAGGTTATCGCGGGATATGCAAACGAGCTTGCGGGCAAAAAGCTCCTTCACCCAAACGATGACGTGAATATGTCACAGTCCTCAAACGATACCTTCCCAACCGCTATGCATATTGCGGCGGTTTCAGCTATACACGATAAGCTTTTACCTGCTATTTCACTCCTTATCAAATCATTCCAAACGCTTGAGGAAAAAAACAAGGATGCGATAAAAAGCGGAAGAACACACCTTCAGGACGCAACGCCTATTTCGTTTAGCCAAGAAATAAGCGGTTGGCGCGCATCGGTGGAGCGTGATTTTGAAATGATTGAAGCTTCCCTTGAGCCGCTCAAAAATCTTGCACTCGGTGCAACCGCCGTTGGCACGGGCATAAACGCGCCGAAGGGCTACGACATCGCGGTTGCCGGTGAAATTGCACACTTAACGGGCATTGATTTCAGAACGGAGAATAATAAATTCCACGCCCTTACCTCAAAGTGTGAGCTTGTTGCCTCTCACGGTGCATTAAAAGCGCTCGCTTGCGACCTTATGAAAATTGCAAACGATATAAGATGGCTCGCCTCAGGCCCACGCCTCGGTCTTGGCGAAATTACAATTCCCGAAAATGAGCCGGGCTCGTCAATTATGCCGGGCAAGGTAAACCCAACGCAGTGCGAAGCGGTTACTATGGTTGCCGTGCAGGTTATGGGCAACGATACAGCCATTGGCATCGGCGCATCTCAGGGCAATTTTGAGCTTAACGTATTTATGCCCGTAATTATAAACAATTTCTTACAGTCCGTAAATTTGCTTTCCGATGCTATCGTCTCCTTTACTATAAACTGTGTAAACGGAATTAAAGCCAACCGCGAAAAAATGAAGGACAACTTAAATAATTCCTTAATGCTTGCAACAGCGCTTTCTCCACGCATCGGCTACGAAAAGAGTGCCAAGGTGGTTCAGCTTGCACACAAGGAGAACCTGACCTTAAAGGAAGCGTGCTTGACACTTGGCTACTTGACAAGTGACGAGTTCGATAAGTATTTTCACCCCGAGGAAATGATATGAATATAAGAGAAGAATCACTAAAAAAGCATTACGAGTGGAAGGGCAAAATCGAGGTCGTTTCCCGTGCGAAAATCGAAACAAAAGAGGATTTATCCTTGGCATACACCCCCGGCGTTGCCGAGCCGTGCCTTGAAATAAACAAGGACGAAAATAAATCCTGGGAGCTTACGCGCCGCTCAAGCTTGGTTGCCGTTATTACCGACGGCACAGCGGTTTTGGGCCTTGGCGACATCGGCCCGTTGGCAGGCATGCCCGTTATGGAGGGCAAGTGCGCGCTTTTCAAGGAGTTTGCCGACGTTGACGCGTTCCCAATTTGTGTAAAAAGCAAGGACGTGGACGAAATTGTGCGCACCGTCGAGCTTATTTCGGGCTCGTTTGGCGGAATTAATCTTGAGGACATTTCAGCTCCGCGCTGCTTTGAAATCGAGCGCCGCTTAAAAGAGGTGTGCGACATCCCCGTTTTCCACGATGACCAACACGGCACAGCCATTGTCGTTGGTGCCGCGCTTATAAACGCGCTTAAAATAGTTAAAAAGGAAATAGATAAAATCGAGGTTGTTATTTGCGGTGCGGGCTCGGCAGGAATTGCAATCTGCAAGCACCTTTTCAACCTTGGTGTAAGGAACGTGACGATGCTTGATTCACGCGGCATTATCTGCAAGGGCGACGTCAACCTAAACCCTGCGCAAAAGGAAATTGCCGAGGTGACAAATAAGTCGCGCAAGGTTGGCAAGCTTGCTGACGCGATGGTAGGGGCGGACGTCTTTATCGGAGTTAGCGCACCTAATATTGTAACACGTGATATGATAAAATCAATGGCGAATGATGCCATAGTTTTCCCAATGGCAAACCCAACGCCCGAAATTATGCCCGATATTGCAAAGGCGGCAGGGGCAAGAATTGTCGGCACGGGCAGAAGCGATTTTCCAAACCAAATCAACAACGTCCTTGCGTTCCCGGGAATTTTCCGCGGTGCGCTTGACTGTCGCGCGACAACGATAAACGAGGAAATGAAGCTTGCCACCTCATATGCACTTGCAAGCTTAATTCCAGAAAGCGAGCTTAGCGAGGAAAATATAATTCCGTCAGCACTTGACAAGCGCGTATCTTGTGTGGTTGCCGAGGCGGTAATGGAGGTTGCAAGAAAAACAGGAGTTGCAAGAATATAATGGAAAAGATTTTTATTGATGTTAATAACAGAAGCGGCAAAATCAAAAATATGAATAGCGTAAACAACGGCCCCTTCAGAAGCGTGCGCAATTTTGACAACTTTGATGCGTACAAGGCGGCAAGAATTCCGTATGCAAGAACTCACGACTCGTCATTTTTCTCGGCATACGGCGGTGAGTTTACCGTTGACGTTCATAGAATTTTCAGAGATTTTAGCAAAGACGAAAACGACCCTGCATCATATAGCTTTAAATCAACCGACGGATACCTTAAAACTATCGAGGCGGCAGGCACAAAAACCTTTTACCGCCTTGGCTGTAACATAGAGCACTACGAAAAGTGCGGAACAATTCCGCCGTCCGACAATCTCAAATGGGCAAGGATTTGCGAGCATATCATAAGACACTATACCGAGGGCTGGGCAAACGGCTTCTTTATGGACATTGAATATTGGGAAATTTGGAATGAGCCCGACTGTGGCAACCCCGATGGCGGAAAGTCGGAGGCCAAGCGGTC
>JAZREL010000062.1:0-75996 GCA_045660785.1 Eubacteriales bacterium
CAATATTTTATTTTTTCCGTTGACTTTGAGCGCGTTTTTTGGTAGAATGTAAGTAAATTTAGCTTCACTTGGAGGACAAAATGGAAAAGGTAAGAATTGGTTTAATTGGATTTGGCTGTCGCGCATACGGAATGAACGAGATTTTGCTCGGCTTTGAGGACGTAGAAATCGTGGCAGTTTGTGATAAATACGAGGACAGAGTTGAAAACGCGAAGAAAAGAGTTGAAGCAAAACGCGGAAACATTCCCTTTGGCACAACGAATTATAAGGAGCTTTTAGCGCTTGATTACGTTGACGCGGTTTATATCGCGACTGACTGGAATATGCACTTCCCTATTGCAATCGATGCAATTTATGCAGGCAAGGCAACCGCACTTGAGGTTGGCGGCGCTTACTCAGTTGAGGATTGCTGGGCGCTTGTTGACGCTGTTGAAAAAACCGGTACACCGTTTATGTTTATGGAAAACTGCTGCTACAACCGTGATGAGCTTTTGGCTACCGCTATTGCACGTACGGGCAAGTTTGGCAGAATTGTACATTTAAGCGGCGCATATGCACACGACCTTCGCGGTGAGGTAACGGGCGGCAAGGAAAACAGACACTACCGCTTAAACGAATATCTCACAAGAAACTGCGAAAACTACCCAACTCACGAGCTTGGCCCTATGGCTAAGGTGCTTAACATCAACCGCGGCAACCGTATGACCTCACTTGTTTCCGTTGCAAGCGGCTCTTTCGGTATGGAAGCATACGTTGAGGGCAAAAAGGACACGATTGTAAACAAGGATCTTATCGGCGTTAATTTTGCACAGGGCGACGTTGTAAACACAATTATCACCTGCGAAAACGGCGAAACAATGCTTCTTCGTCTTGACACCTCACTTCCACGCTCATATAACAGAGAATTTACAATTCGCGGCACGAAGGGTATGTACGAGCAAATTTCAAATAGCGTATATTTCGACGGTCAGCCCGAATTTTGGTCAAGCATTGACTATATTAACAAGTACGTAAATAGTGCGGAAGAGTTTAAGGACCTTCTCCCACACGAGTGGAAAATTATCACCAAGGAAGCGCTTGAAGCAGGCCACGGCGGCATGGACTACGTTGAGCTTCGCGAGTTTGTTGACCGCGTAAAGGACGGCGGCGAGATGCTTTGTGACGTTTACGATGCGGCAGCTTGGATGGTTGTTTCCTGCCTTAGCGAGGAGTCAATCAAGGAAGGCGGCAAGCCAATGCAAATCCCTGACTTCACCCGCGGCGCATACAAAACAAGACCCGCAAAGGACGTTTTGACCTTCGGCACAATGGAATAAAACCAAAAAGACCTCTTTTTCAAGGGGTCTTTTTATTTTGTAATATAGAAAATGAATTTCAAAAAAATTGTAAAAATGACGAACTATATTAAAAACGGACACAGACGTGTCCGTTTTTTTAATTCAATTTGCGCGGCGCTTGTATAATTCCCGACAGGTAGTCGAGCGAAACATTATAATATTTGGCTAAGCACTTGAAATAGTGCATTGGCATTTCTCTTTTTCCGCTTTCATAAAGCTGATATTGTTGAGCAGTAATATTTAAAACCTTGGCGATTTCTGCCTGTGTTTTGTCACTGTCTTCTCTTAAATCTTTTATACGTTGGTAGTAAAACATAGTCGTTCTCCTCTCGTTAAAAGAATTTTATCATTCAAATGAATGTATGTTGGTAAAATGCATACAAACATATGCTAAAATAAAATTAAAGCACAAACAGCGAGGAGAAAAAAGATGAAAACAGTAGAAAAAACTATAATAGAAATGAGAGAGGCACGTATAGGAAACTACCTAAGGTCTAAGGAATTAAACCAAAAAATGCACGAAATTAACGGTAATTTGACAGCTTTTATTGAGGACTTTGAAAAGAAACTGCCAAGGGATCTTGTAAAAATGCTTCTTAACCTTGATGAATTATATAGTGAATATTGCTCGGCTTGCGAGAACGAGGCGTTTTATTACGGATTTGCCCTTGGTCAAAAAACAAAATTATAGAATTAGAAAAAAATCCTTAGTTACGTCATCCCGAGCGTAGCCGAGGGATTAATAATATAAATTGCGTTGCTCGCTCAAAATGACACAAGAATAATATAGCGCGCTACATGGCGAAGCCAATTCATGTTTCGGAGAAACAATTTATGACACGGAGTGTCAATTTATGATGCTTTGCATCAATTCATTTCCGTAGGATAATTTCCGTGTGTGACTTATAAATCACGCTTTCGTCAACTATTCCGCGCACAGAGGAAAGAGGGTAAATTTGTGCGCCCTTTAATATAACTGTGCCGGGGTTTAGGACCGTGCCGCAGCCAACCTCGACGCCATTTCCTATAACTGCGCCGAATTTTCTTAACCCTGTGTCGATAATTTCGTTTTTGTGGCGGATTTTTACGTTTGATTTATCGCCCTTTAAATTGGAAATTATCGCCCCTGCGCCAAGGTGGCAATACGTGCCGAGGATTGAGTTTCCGACGTAGTTAAAATGAGGTACTGTCGCATTGTCAAAAAGAATCGAGTCCTTTATTTCACAGCTATTGCCGACAACACATCCGCGCCCTACTATAACGTTGCCGCGAATATAAGCCCCGTGGCGTATCTCGACACCCTCGCAAATTACCGCAGGGCCTATAATTTCCGCACTTTTTGGAATCTTCACACCGCGAAAAACGTACACTCCCCCGCCTATTTCTTCAAAATCACCGTCTAAATTTAGGATTACGTCACGTACAATTTCCTTTATTTTTGCAACCGCCTGCCACACGTATTTGTGCTTGCAAATTTCATCAAATGCAATTGATGTGCCGTTTTGGAAAAATTCCTTGGTTAGTAGCTTATCTTTCATACGTCACACTCCAAAACAACCTTTTCAAGATAGCTTGCTATTTCGCCGCACGTGTCTATGTTTTCGCACTCAACCAAAATGCGGATTTTCGGCTCCGTTCCGCTCGCACGTATTAAAATTCGTCCACTTCTAAGCGTTTTTTCGCATTTTTCCTTCGCCGCCTTCAATCTTTCATCCGCCAAAACCAATGCTTTACTGTTCACCTTAATGCTTCTGCTTATTTGCGGAAAAAGGGAAAGTCCGCTTGTCAGCGCGTCAAGCTCTCTGCCGTTTTTCATTGCAAGCTCAGCAAGCTTTACCGAGGTTAAAACTCCGTCACCCGTGCTTGCATATTTTGTGATTATTATATGTCCTGATTCCTCGCCACCGAGTGAGTAGCCGCCTTTTTTTATTTCCTCGTAAACAAAGCGGTCACCAACCTTGGTTTCCACGGTTAAAATTCCGTTTTCGAGAAGTGATTTTTTAAGGCCACAGTTTGACGTCACGGTTGTGACCACCGTATTTTTCTTTAATTCCTTCCTTTCGTTTAACTCGTTTGCAAGAATATAAAGAATTTTGTCACCGTCAATTACCTCACCGCTTCTGCCAACCGCGATACATCTGTCCGCATCACCGTCGTAGGCAAAGCCAACGTCAAGTCCGCGCGCACGTACAAGCTTGCTAAGACGCTCTGGGTGTGTTGAGCCGCACCCCTCGTTTATATTCGTGCCGTTTGGCTCCGCGCCTATCAAATATGTTTTAGCTCCGAGCGCGTCGAAAACCGCCCCTGCAATCTCCCACGCGCTTCCGTTTGATGCATCAATGCCGACCTTCAAGCCGTCAAGACGTTGCTTTGCGCACGAAATAAGGTAATTTTTATACCTTTCGCGCCCCTCATAATAGTCGATAATTTTGCCAATGTCCGCGCCTGTTGCATTTTTTACGTTGTCACACGGTAAATCAAGGTATGCTTCAATTTTTTCCGTCAGCTCGTCGCTGATTTTCTCGCCGTCCTTATTTAAAACCTTAATTCCGTTGTCGGTGTACGGGTTATGGCTTGCCGAAATCATAATTCCAAAGTCAAACCCTTCATTTAATACTATATACGAAACACACGGCGTTGTTGTCACGTGCAATAAATGCACCTCGCACCCTGTGCTTGCAATACCCGCAGCGGCTGCATATTCAAAAATGTACGACGAGCGGCGCGTGTCCTTGCCAATTGCAATTTTGCCGCGCCCCTGTAATTCTGCGCCCAAAAACCTGCCTATTTTGTATGCGTGAATAGCGGTAAGCTCTACCCCTGCCATACCGCGAAAGCCGTCAGTGCCAAAATATTTACCCATAGTAATCCCCTGCTTAAAAATATTTGGTAACCTCGCAAAAAGCTACATTATTTATTATATGCAGAAGCAAAAAAATGATAAAGCCCTGAGGCGGTTTTCGCTCAGGGCTAAATTTATTTATTCTTTTTTAGCTTTTCGTCTTCCTTTTTCTTTGCTTCCTCAAGCTCGCGCTTTTTGTTTGCACGTTCAGCGGCGGAGGCAATTGAGCGGCGTTTTTTCTGCTCTCTTAGCTTAGAAAGATATTCAAAAGCATAATACGGCTTAATTCCTGCGGGCAACGGGTCGTACTCCGCTTCCTCAGGGTAAAGCTTGAAAAGGCGACGCATATGCTTATCGTAAAACCTTTGATATTGCCAGGAGCGGTATTCCGCCATAACGATACAAACCGTCGCGCCAAACGCGATAAGAATTGCACCGAGAATAGGATTGATGGCTAAGCTTGCAATGCCGAAAAGTGCAAGTGCAACAGATAAGAACATTGCAATTTGTGAATTGCGCTTGATTGTGAAAATTTCCTCCTCAATGCGAGAAAGGTATTTCTTTACGGTAACTGTGCGACCCTTGGTATCGTCAAAAATCGTAATATCGGGGTTTTTGCAAATCTTACGCTGAAGAATTGTGTAGTCGTACATTGTGTTTCTTTGCGGTGTGTATTTGCCGTATTCGACAATCTCCGCACCGTACGGGCCCTTTAAGTAGGCGTAAATACGGTCAATTTGAAGTGCAAGCGGAACACCGATGACGGTAATTCTTAAAATAAATGCAAGAATTGAGTAGCAAATTCTCGCACTGTATCCACCGAAAAGCGACCAAATAACGTTAATTACTCTGCGCTTTGGCGTTGGTCTATATACAACGGTTTTGCCGCTCGGCATAAATATTATGGGAATAAGCTTGAAATGCTTAATTCCAAACGGAATGCCGATAATTGAAAGACAGCAAAGCGTGCCGATAATTGCGCTAATTATGCTCGCCCATACTCCAACGAGTAAAACCCAAGCAATAAAAAAGCCCTTGGAATTCATGTTTTTTGCCATTAATTTGCTCCTTAGTTAAAAAATAGGGGCACGGCGTGCTCCTTTAAATATATATTTTGAGAATACGCCGTATATCGCAGCGGGTGGGCGCCACTGCTCTACGTTAATTATATCATATAAAAGCGCAAATTTTCAATATATAATTACGAAAAAATTGCGACAAATTTCGATTTTTTAAAAAATTAAAAAAATTTTAAAAAAGGTATTGACAAATGAAATTTTTCTGCTATAATGATAATAGTAATCATTACTGATAAGGATGGTGAACGAAAATGAGAGAAACAAAGCAAAAGACGGCTATACTCGAATTTCTTCGTTCCAAGCGTCAGCATCACAGTGCAATTCAAATATATGATGCGGTCAGGGAAAAAATTCCAAACATCTCACTTGGCACGGTGTATAGGAACCTTGGGGCGCTAATAGAAAGCGGAGAGATTATTTCCGTCGAAACGAGCGATAAATGCGTTTTCTACGATGGATTTATAGCTGATCACGCGCACTTTGTCTGTCATGGATGCAAGGGCATTTTCGATTTTGATATGCCGGCGGGAATGACGGCGGAAATGAAAAAAATGGGCTTTTCGGTAAATTCCGAGCGGCTTGTTTGCTACGGCTTATGTAGCGACTGTGCAAAAAAAGCACAATAACAAAGTTAAAAATTTTATTTAAATAAAGAGGAGAAAAAATTATGAAAAAGTTTGTATGTTCTGTTTGCGGTTACGTTCACGAGGGAGACAATGCACCTGAAAGATGCCCACAATGCAAGGTTCCCGCTGAAAAATTCAACGAGGTTGTAGAGGAAAACCGCTATTGGGCGGCTGAGCACGTTGTAGGTGTTGCTCAAGGCGCACGTGAGGACATCATTATGGACCTTCGCGCTAACTATATGGGCGAATGCACAGAGGTTGGTATGTACCTTGCAATGGCAAGAGTTGCACACCGTGAGGGCTACCCTGAAATCGGTCTTTATTGGGAAAAGGAAGCTTGGGAGGAAGCTGAGCACGCAGCTAAGTTTGCAGAGCTCCTCGGCGAGGTTGTAACTGACTCAAGAAAGAAGAACCTCGAAATGAGAGTTGAAGCAGAAAACGGCGCGACAATGGGCAAGTTCGACCTTGCAAAGCGCGCAAAGGAGCTCAACCTCGACGCTATCCACGACACAGTTCACGAAATGGCTCGCGACGAGGCAAGACACGGAAAAGCTTTCGAAGGTTTGCTCAACCGTTATTTTAAGAAGTAATTAACAATCCCTCCGTCGCTTGGGCGACACCTCCCTTTGCACAAAGGAGGCGGGGCAAAGCATTTGAAGGACTTCTTAACAGATACTTTAAGAAATAAGAACCTGCTACGCAGAACCTTGTTACTCGCAGGCTCGTAATAAGATAAATTGACTTAGGCGAAAAAACACCTAAAGCCATCGCCTTGCGCGGTGGCTTTTTGAATTATATAAGGAGGTACACCGTGAAAATTAAGGCGATAATTTCAATTTTATTAGTTTTAATATTTGCTATTTCCCTTGTAGGATGCGGAGCAGGAATTAAAAAGAACGAGGCAAAGGAAACGGCAGAGGCGTTTTTGGGTGCAGTTGCATCGGGCAATTTTGAAAAAGCAGAAACATATTTGCACCCCGAAAGACCTTTTGACATAGAAAAATACTTTAACGAAAAGGAAGCGCGCGCAGGCGTGGATTTCCAAAAGGGCATTGAGATAAAGCGCTATACAGAATATTCATCCTCTGTATACGATAGCGAGGTTGACGGAAGCGATTTTGAGCTTGAAATGAACGTAATAGTTGACGGCGTTGCTTTCGAAATCAGCATCGAGGTAGTAAGAAACGACCTCGGCTACGGAATTTACGAAATCGACCTTGACAGATAAAAAGCGATAAAAGGGCAGAATTTTCTGCCCTTTTTGTTTGCTTAATTTGCTTATTTTTCCACAAAACATGGAAAATTTATGGAAAATTGGATGTTCTGTTTTTGAAAAAAGCTCAAAATATGGAAATTAAAATTATGGAAAGTATTTTATAAAAAGTGTACCGGTCATTGCCGGTTTTTATGTGTTAAAATAGAATTGGCAAGAGGGATAGCTGTTGCAATTTGTGTGGGTGGGAAGATAATTGACAATTTATGAAAAAGAAAGTATAATAAAGGAGAACAATGGAAGAGAATGTTATAGAAAAACTTATAAATAATTTATGACAAGACCGAAACATTAGAGGTTTTAGTGAAAAGTGGGCAAATTGGATGTCTATACTGTCTATAACAACCTGTCAAGATTGTGTAGAAGGACACGGAACAATAGCTCCAGCGTCTATTTTAGAAGGAGAATTTGAAAAGGCAGTAGATGAACATGAAAACTGTAGGTGCTTCTGGGTTTGTATGCGAACCAAAGCAGTAGGAACTGCAACGGATATGGGAATAAAAGGTGCTGACTATTCTTTGTTCTATCAAAGAATATTACCAGATTACTATATTGACAAAACTACCGCTTTTAGATTTGGCTGGAAAACGCAATATAAGCATTTAGACAAAGCACTGCCTAATAAAATGCTTGGTGGAGATCTGTACAAAAATGATGATTCAAAATTACCAAGTGCACCAGGAAGAACATGGTACGAGGCAGATATTAATTATACCAAAGGCAAAAGAAACCGCCAAAGAATTTTATATTCAAATGATGGATTGATTTTCGTTACATACGACCACTATCAAACATTTTACGAAATTACAGCATAAGGAGGTATAATATGTCTCAGCACAAAGAAAAATACACAATAGATTTTACAAATGTAAAGAATTTTTTAGAAATGCATTTTGTCATAAAGGAAGCGCTTGACCTTCCTGATTATTACGGCTGTAATTGGTCAGCGCTTTGGGATTGCTTAACAGATATGTATGGAGAGCTAATTCACATTGAGATTTTAGGGCTTGAAAACATAAAAAACAGATTTGGCGAGGAAACAGTTGACAAAATGATAGAGATTTTAAAAAGATTTAAACATTTTGAAAAATCCTTTGAAAAAGACATTGAAATAGAGCTCGTTGTAGGTAAGACAAGAACCACAATAGCATAAATTGCTGGCGACGAGGCAAGACACGGAAAAGCATTCGAAGGTTTGCTCAACCGCTACTTTAAATAAAGTACATAAAGGGAGTGCGTAGGTACTCCCTTTTTCCGAGTCACCTCATACACCGCCAAGAGCGGTCCCCCTTCCCCCACTGGGGAAGGCAATGGGCAAGGCATTTGAAGGACTTCTTAATAGATACTTCAAATAATGCCACGAAGCCTTACAACACAAGGGTTTGTAGAACTTAATACATAAGAGGGAATGAGCTTGACTTGTTCCCTTTTTTGTTATGCTTTTTTACAAAAACATGAAATTTTTATGGGATTTTTAAGGGCGCGATTTTTGAAAAAGCTCCAAATATGGAAATTTAAATTATGGAAAAATTATATCATAAATCAAAAGACTTTCGAGCCGACTTTTCTAACAGAATTTTTGTGCCGTAATTATATCTTTCTGTGTAGTTCTATAGATACTTAAAGTGAAAAATAAAAACACACAATTTAAATGTGTGTCGAGTTTACTAAACACTATCTACCTGTGTGAGAAGTTATACAGGCTTTACTAAGTGTCAAGATTTTGAGACATGTGAAACTTTACAAATTGTTTTAGTGATGGTATAATAATAAAAAAAGAGTTTTATTAGAGGTAGATTTATGACAACAGAGAATGTAAAATATGCGATAGAACAACTTAAAAATACACAAAAGATTTTTCATTCAGAAGCTGACTTTCAATTTTCTTTGGCTTGGCAGCTTCAAAGAATTTTACCAAATGCAAAAATAAGACTTGAATACTGCCCTGCCTTTGCTCCTGATATGCACATTGATATTTATGTTTTAGATGAGCAAGGAAGCTTTCCTATTGAATTAAAATATAAAACAAAAAGAACTATTGCAACTGATAATTTTGAGGTGTTTGATTTAAAAAATCATGGAGCTCAAGATATAGGCAGATATGATTATTTGCTTGATGTAAACCGAGTAGAAAAAATGAAAAGTCTTGACCCAAAATTTGTTTCAGGTTATGCAATTATATTAACAAATGATTCTGGGTATTGGAACCCGCCTGTTTATAAAGACACAATAGATTCTGCGTTTAGAATATATGAAGGCAGAAATATTACAGGAACATTGTCGTGGGGAGAAGGTGCAGGAATTGGAACTACAAGAGGTAGAGATTCATTTCATTTAAGTGGACAATATCAAATAAATTGGTTGCCTTTTAGTGATGTATCAGTAAATATGGGAAGTGGTGTTTTCAACTATTGTTTGTTAGAGGTAAAATAAAATGAAGGCAAATATATGCGTAAATATTTATCAAAATACATATGGCGAAATATGTGCGTATTCTTCATATGATGAAGAAAACGGAAGACACCAAAAGCTTGTTGAAAATATAGAACGATTTGCAAAATCAACAGAATGTTTGCTTGAATATATTTTAGATGGGTTTGCTGATTTTTCAGATTTCAACTGTCAGAACTGTGATTACAAAGATATACAGTTTGTATTAGCTGAAAAAGTAGAAAATCATAATTATAATTTGATTGCTCATTTTGAAGTGGAAGGTTTTTGTGTAGATTATTATTTTGATGATATGAATGAATATGCAAAGTCTTTATTTGTACCAATGAAAGCAATAACAGATGAAAAAGCCAGTGAGTATGAACGCAATTTGAGTGAATTGATGAAAGGAAAAAACAGAAATGTGTGGTGAAAGACCTGATTTTTTAGATAGCCCCTTCTTTTATGTTGATGACAATGGTTGGCATTTAAAAGAAGGTGCACCAAAGGAAACAGTTGAAGAGTTTGAAAGGTATATGAGCATATCAAACATGTTAAAAGAAAAGGAGCAAGGTTAACGAAAATGAGTATTTTACATTTTGGAATACAAATTAAAGAAAAACCCACAAATTATATCAATAAAGAAACATATTTGTTAGCTAAGCCTGAAGGTATGCGTGGGTGGAAAGAGGAAAATTACCCAGCACAAAGAATGAAAGCAAGTTTGAATTATGATTTGAATATGCGTTTTTTTGAAGCACTTGATGAAAATGCTTTTAATAAATTTTTAGATAGCAGTTGTAAAAAGCACAAATTCAAGGAGTGTTTTGATTTAAAAGAACTATCTGGTGTGGGTGGCTTATATATGATGGTTCTTGGCAAATACAAGCAAGTATATATTGGAATATCAACTGATATTAAAGCACGTATTCAAAATCATTGGAACAGAACAAAATCATTAGAACGATTGATTTTTGGTGATGTTTTGAATTCAATACTTTCTATTGATTGTTTTGGTGCACTTGATACAACAAGAATATTTTATATTAAGTCTATCTCTCCATATAAATTGGAACAAAAAATAGTAAAATCTATGGAAGGTCTTTTTTTGATAAATAGAACTGCTGGTGGCATTGGTTCTGTTGATACATACACAGCCGATTCTCAATCTGCAATAATGGCAGTTATTGCCGGAATGAAAGTTAAGAATTTTGTTCCATTTGTAAAATTAGAGGAATTAAAAAGTGTACTGAATGAATCTCAATTAAAATATTATTTCAAAAGATACCCTGAATTAAAAGACCTAAAGGAATAAGAAACTCCGACTCTTTAAATAGAGTCGGTTCTTTTTATTTCTGCTTTATATTATAATAACTATTCCTTTTAACGGCGCGGGGGATGTGTTGACAAAATACTTGATTGGTGGTAAAATGTGAGTATATTGACGATTTGGAGAGGGCTATGAGATTTTCAGCAAATTCACTAAAGAAGTTTGTAAAGGGCGCTTGTTATTTTGAAGAGGACGGCGGATATTTGACACCGTTTCGGTTCTCTAAAAGACAGATTGATATGACCAAAAGGGATGGCTACGACGAGGCGTGGCGCAACAGGGTTCTTTTTTCGGGTGGTATACGCCTGGAGCTTAAAACAAACGCTAAGAATATTTCATTTAATTATAAGGCGTATTTTGGAGATTGTCAGGTTGGCGGCAGGAGCAAGACCCTTGATACTTGGGTTGACGGCATCCTTTATTCCGTTACCGACGTAAATAGTCCCAGCGGCAAGGTATCAATTCCTTTGCCCGAGGGGGAAAAGCTTGTAAAAATTTATCTGCCCAATTACTGTATGCTTTCCCTTAAATGCTTTACCATTGACGGACAGTATAAATCGGTTAAGGACAAGGGGCAAAGAGTGCTCGTCATAGGCGACTCCATTACAAACGGCTTTGGTTCTTCGTTTTCAAGCGGCTCATACGTTAGCGAGCTGCAAAGGTTGACGGGGTACAATATGCTAAATCAAGGCATCGGCGGCTACCGCTGTGAACCTGAGGAGCTCGACTACATCGACGGCTTTATGCCCGACAAGGTAATTACGTTCCTTGGCACAAACTGGTACAACAGCCCCGAGTGCTACGATTACGAAAAAGCAACCGTCGATTACTACAAAAAGCTCACCGAGCTATATAAGGGCAAGCAAATAATTGCCGTTTCTCCCCTTTGGCGCGGCGACGATATAGACAGGAAAAGGTTTGATTGGTGCAGGAGCACCATAAAAAGGGAATGCGAGAAATACGAAAGCATAACCTTCGTTGACGGCTACACCCTTGTGCCAAACGTAGAAGAATGCTTTTGCGACAAAATACACCCGAATGAATACGGCTGCCTTTTACTTGCCAAGAATTTGCACAAGATAATTAAAAAGGTTAAATTTTAAGAAGAAAATTCTTTTATAAAAATGACTTTGAACATATAAGGGCAGGCTTCTCTGCCCTTTTTATTTTAGGTTGACATTTCAAAATGATTAGTATATAATTATATTGCATAACAAATGAAAATCGTCTTTGGGGAGCTCTTTTAGAGTTCTTTTTCTTTTTCTCTTGACAAATACGTCTTTGTGGTCTATAATAGCAGCAAGATTTCAGCCAATGCCCATACTTTGTTTATGGGAACTCGATGGAAACGTCACTCGGGTTGAAATCTTTTTATTTTAATGTAAAAAGGGAACAAGCCGAGCTTGTTCCCTTTTTGTCAAGTATGACAAAGTGTATTTTATGATTGTAAGCTTATCAGAAAATGCTTTCAAAGAAAGAGCCAAACGTGCCTTCCTTGCCGAAGATGGTGTTGCCCTTTTCGTCGGTATAGGATGATTCACCGTTTTCGGTTATACCGGAGGTGAGAATAACGTCGGCAACCTGAAGCTCAATAAAATCAATGCTTGGCTTAATATACTTTTTCATTGTTCTTTCCTCCTTAGTCCTTGTAAACAGGTGTGTAAATGATAAACTTGCTTGTGCCAACCTCTTCAGCTGTTAAGTCAGTTGTCGGCACCTTATCGTATGCGTGGTCCTTTGTGGAAACGGTAAAGCATACCTCGCTTTTGCCGCTCCACCATTCCTCTGTGATCTCAATGAAAGTATCCTCGTTTGTTTTAACGTAGCTGTTGGAATATTTTCCTTCTGCATTTTTGACAATCAATCTGTATTGCCAGCCCGCCGCCAAGAAAATCTTAGAGCCGACGGGTAAGGTTTCCTTTGTGAATTTCTTTACTGTATAGAAGCCCGGGTAGCATACGTTTGTGCCCTTTGAGATCGTTCCGTTGCTTGTATTGTAGTATTGATTTCTTGTTACTTCCATTTCACTGACGGTAAGCTGCTTGTAGCCATCAATTTCCGTGCTTGGTGCGTCGGGCACATTCTCGTTATCTCCCGAGCCATCTCCGCCAACTTCTCCGCCCTCGTTTCCTCCTGCGTTGTCACCGCCTGTACCGTCGCCTGTGTTGTCACCGCCCTCGCCAACGTCGGGGGTTTGTGGAGGTGTGATTTCACCGCTGTCCTTATATTGCGATTCTGTCACCGCAAAAGGTGTTATAATTGCATTTTTAATTGCTTCAATTCCGACTGTAAGGGCCTTGTCGTCATTTATCTTATTATAATTCGTTGTATTAACGCCGTCAATTTCTACGCCTGTTAATGCATACACTAAAGCCAATGAAGCAATTTGTCTGCCGATTGATTCGTTTAAGTGGTAGCCGTCTCGTGTTAACGTGTCACCTATATATGAGGTTCTTACGTTTTGAATTACCGTACCTGTGGGAACGATGATTTCAAGCTTGTCGTTTGGCACAATCTTTTCTTTCGTTGCAGAAATGATAGCACCGTACATTTTTGCTTGATCCCTTTCGTATCTGTCAAAGCGAGAATCGTTAAAATCGCTTTGATATGCCCACGTCATATTCCAAGCCAAGCGCGCTGACGGACACATTGGCTCGACAATATCGATAAGCGCGTTTACTGACTCGAAGGAGTAAACCTCACCGCTAAGTGGGCTAACCTGTTGAAGCACGATAAAGTCCCAGTTTTTGCTCTTTACAGTTTCTTCAAGAGTAGCATTTTTACTCGTCCAGTTTCCGCTCGATGATACTGTTTGGAGGTTGGCTGTTGCTCCCTGCTTGTGTCTGTAAATATGGTCGCTTATGCTTCCTGCACCGATATAAAGATTTGAAATTTCAACGTTTTCAATTCCCATTGCCTTTGCCGCTTGGTATGAAAGATAGCAGGTGTCCTGTGAAAAGCTATTGCCAATCATAAGCACCTTTAATGCGCCGTCGTCGTTCCAATTTTGCTTGGTGTAGGTGTTTTCTTCAACAACCACATCTGTCGCGGGTACATAAATTTTGAGTGCGTTTTTTAGGTCATTTTCCGTGTAAGCGGAAAGGTCAACGCTTGGACTTGAGGACGTGTTTTCCGTTTTGTGCATCGCAAGGGTGAAGGATGCGGTTTTTGCACTTCCCCACCAATTTTCGTCGATTTTAAGAACGGATTGCTTTGTGTATGTGCCGCGCGTGGCGTCCTTATCAATTCTGTATTGCCAGTAGTTTTCACTATCGAGAATAATCAAAGAGCCAACGGGAAGGTCCTCGGGTGAAAGTGAAACTGCTGAAGCCCAGAACTTCTTGTTTAGATCCCATCCGCCTGCAGAAAGAGTGCCGCTTGACCAATAAGCACCCTTTGCAAAGGACATATCAAGCTGACGGTAGCTTACACCGTCGATTACCGTAACGTTTTCGCGTGTTGGCACTTCCTCCTTGGGCACGCCTGCCATAACGTCGCTATGCGAGCTTGCACCGCGATACGTTTTTTCAACAGCGTTGTCAAGATATGAAATTTTGCCGCGCGATTTTACGTAAAGTGAGCAGATAATATCCGCATCCCTGTTATCCTCGGGGATTGCTTTTACACATACGTTGATAAATGCAAAATCCGTATCTGTAAAATCATACGTTTTTACCTTGCTTGAAACGGGCTTTCCGTCGCTGTCAAGCGGGTTGCCCTCGCCTATTACGTTAACCGTTGATATAACCGCGCCAAACTCCAAGCTGTCGCCTGAAATTTCCTCGTATCTTGCAAGTGATTGACGGTTAACGATATAGCTTTGTGTGTAGCCGCTTTCGTCGAAGGAATAGCCACGGTAAATGAAAATAGGGCTAACCGTTTCCTGTGTTTTTGAGTAACACTTTGATGAAGTACATACGCCGTTTAACGTAATTTCACCAAAAAAGCCCTCTTCACTAAGCTCTACCTGATATTCATAGCTATGCTCGCCCGTGCAGGTAGCCGCGCTGATGCCAAATGCAAAAATGCAAATAAGCATAAACGAAAAAAGAGCTGTGATTAAAAGCTTTGCCTTCATAAAAATCTCCTTAATTTTATAGAATTTGACATAACGTCAATTTTATGATACAATATATATAAGATATTTCATACTACATTTTAACAAAATAATAGCACATTTTGACACAAGGGGGTGAGCGAGTGTGTTGAAAAGTAACATATATCATTCACAAAAATTGAACAGACATACAAAATATACTGACGTGAATTACGGTAGCATAGAGTCTAACGAAGCGCCGCTTATAGTCAATATAGCAGGATGCATAAACGCGCCGTACAATCATCGAAATCTAAATAAAATCGGCAGAAACGATTACTATCTTATATATGTAATTCAGGGCGAGCTAAAGGGGAAAAATCCAAGCGGCGAAGCAACGATAAAGGCGGGAGAGCTTGTGGTTATGCCGCCTAAACAATGGTATTGCATTGACTGCTATGCAGATGATATGGTGTATTTTTTGTGTGTGCATTTTACGGGGTCGCAGGCGGCGGAAAAATTAAAAAAATACGGAATATCCATATTTCCGAGCGTGAATAAATTGAGTGCTGACAATCAAGTGCAAAAAAGATTCAAGTCGATTTTTGATGCTTTTTCGCAGGAGGACGAATACCTTGGCGAGGAATTAGCCAATCTTTTGGAACGGCTTTTTATTGAAATTGCAAGAGGAATAAAAAACAAGGAAAACGATAAAACACCGCTGTCAAAATCAGTTAGATATATAAATGAAAATTATACTACCGAAATAAGAATAACGGATCTTGCAAAAATGGAAAATATGTGCATGACCGCGTACAATAAGGCGTTCAAAAAGCAATTCGGCAAATCTCCAATAAATCATATAATAAGTCTGCGAATGCAGCTTGCAATAGAGCTTCTTGAAACAAGTAATATCTCAATAAAGGAAATCAGCTTTATGTGCGGCTATGATAATTTCAATTATTTTACAAGAATATTCAAGCAATATATAGGCAAATCGCCGTCCAAATACAGAAAATACAAGCCCGAATAAGAAAAAACGTCTTAAAAAACGGGCGGCTTTGCAAAAATTATAATAAAAAAGCAGAATTTTGCGGCGAAATTATGCTATAATCAATTTAACGATATTTTAGGAGACGTCACGATGAAAATATACGATATCTCACAAGAGGTTTTTTCATGCTCGGTTTACCCCAGTGATCCTGCGCCCGAAAAGACGGAAATTTGCTCTATTGCAAGGGGAGATGCTTGCAATTTGACCGCGTTTAGCATGTGCGCGCACAACGGCACACATATAGATGCGCCGCTTCATTTTATAAACGGCGGCAAGGGCGTGGATGAAATTTGCTTGGATGTTTTCGTGGGGATGGCTTACGTAGCGGAGCATCGCGGCACGGTTTTAGCATCCAACGCTGCGAAAATAATAGAAAAGGCGAAGGGGCTTTGCGGCGAGGCATCAAAAAGAATTTTACTCAAGGGAGAGCTTGAGGTTTCCTTAGATGCGGCAAGGGAATTTGCCTTGAGTGGAATATTGCTTTTGGGAAACGAATCACAAACGGTTGGCCCAAAGGATGCGCCGATGGCGGTGCATAAGGAGCTTTTGGGTGCGGGTGCGGCTTTGCTTGAGGGAATTCGCTTGGAAAACGTAGACGAGGGCGTTTATTTATTAAACGCATCACCTCTTAATTTATCGGGTGCGGACGGTGCGCCCTGCCGCGCAATACTTATTGACCTAAAATAAGGAGATAAAAATGAAATCTTTTTGTCACGGTGAAATAAACGAATTTATTGATTGGCACGATACCGACGGAAATATAATAAATGCAAGCGACGGCGGAATTATATACGTAAACGGAAAATATCATTGGTACGGAATGGCGTTTCGTCCGCTTCCCTTTTTAAGCGGCCCAAACGGCGGACAAATGACGGACGTCGGCGTTGTGATGTATGAGTCAACTGACCTACTTAATTGGAAATACGAGGGCGTTATTTTAGAGGTGAGCGATGACCCGACAAGCGAGCTTTATGGCCCTATGCGATTTGAAAGACCTAAGATTATCTATAACGATAAAACAAAGCAGTTTGTTTTATGGTGCCATTATGTAAAATACCCCGGTAATCACGGAAAAAACGAGGGCGAGTGCGAAATGGGACTTGCCGTGTGCGACTCCGTTAACGGAAAATACAAGTGGCTCGGCTTTGATAGACCTATTGATAACGGTTGGGTGCGCGATATGACCGTTTATAAGGATATAGACGGCCAAGCATATTTAATTTACGACAGACACGTGGAAAACCCGAGCGCTGATAGATGCCTTCACGTGGTGAAGCTGAGCGATGATTATTTATCCTTTACAAGCACGTACAAAAGAATAGAATCTGCCGCTTGGCGAGAGGCGCCTGCCATTGCCTACAATAACGGATATTATTATATTGTAACCTCAGGGCTTACCGGCTGGGAAACCAATCAAGCAAAATCGTTTAGGACAAGGAGCTTGCTTGACGAGTGGGAGGACGTAGGCGACCCCTGCGTAGATGATTTTACCCATACAACCTTTAACACCCAAAGCACCAACGTTTTTTCTGTCGAGGGCACAAGCACTCAAATTATAATGCTTGAAAGACACAATACCTCAAATTTTCTAAAAAGCTCATACGTTTGGTTGCCGATAGAATTTAACGACAACCACACTATTTCCTTGAACTATAAAAAGGAATGGTATTTTGAATAATTACTAAAGGGAATAAGCTTCGGCTTGTTCCCTTTTCGTTTTAAAGCTTTTGCGGCTGAAAATTGCACTTGTTACCAAAAGAGTAAGCAAATGAAAATAATTTTCAAAAAAGTATTTCTAAAATGTGAACTGTGAAAATTGACTTTTGAAACGGATTTTCAACAAAGTTGTCGAAAAAGTGAAAAAAATTTTCAAATTGAAAAATGAAATATGAGTGATTAACTATATAAAATATTACAGTATTTTGAAAATTTTGCGGAAATTGTTGACAAAACGGAAATTGTGTGCTAAAATCGGAATTGTGAAAGTAATTTTTATTATATTTGGAAAGAATTTTCAAAAAATCAAAATAAATACGAAAATAATTCTAAAAAATGAAAATAATTTTCAAAACATTGAAAGGAGGCAAGTATTTGAACAGGACTTTACTGCAGGCACAGCTCTTGTATAACGACATGGGCCGTTCCGAAAAGAAGGTCGCTGACTGGTTGTTTTCTCACTCTGGTGAGCTGCTTCCCTATTCCATAACCGATCTTGCCTCTAAATGTCAAAGCAGTGAGGCAACCATAGTTCGTTTTTCAAAGCGACTCGGCTGTTCGGGCTATCAGGATTTAAAAATCACTCTTGCCAAGGAGCACGAAAAGAAGGTTATCGTTCCTATGATAACAAGCGGGGACGATTGCTTCGCTATTTTCGAAAAGGTATGCAACGACGCATATATGTCACTTGAGCGCACAAAGAAAACTCTTTCTGCGGAGAGCATGACAAAAGCAACGATTGCAATATCGGAGGCAAGGAGGGTGGTTCTTATAGGACTTGGTACGTCTGCACAGGTTGCGGAGGATGCGAGCAACAAGCTTCTGCGCGCGGGCTGTAACTCAAGTGCATATGCCGACACACATATGCAGGCAATTGCAGTTTCTCAGCTGAAGGCGGGCGACGTGGTTATCGGAATATCTCAATCGGGCTCATCTAAGGATATTGTAGAATCAATGAAGATGGCAAGGGCGCACGGGGCAACGACAATCTCGATTACCTCAAAGGAGCGCTCACCGATAGCAAGGCAAAGCGATATTCTTTTGCTCACAGATACCGAGGAAACAAGGCACAGCACCTTAGGGCTTAATTCCCACATCTCAAGGTTAGTCGTTATCGACGCCTTGTGCTACAAAATCGTTTATCAAAACTCTGCAAGAGCGCACAGCGTTGGCGAAAGCGAAGCAGAGCTTCAATCCAAGCGTATAATAGAATAATTTAAAAGGAGAGTAAAAATGAAAATTCTCGTTGTAAATGCCGGAAGCTCATCACTTAAATATCAGCTTTTTGATATGGAATCCGGCGCGGTTCTTGCAAAGGGCTTGTGTGAGAGAATTGGCATTGACGGAGTCATCACCCACAAGCGTCCAGGCAAAGAGGACTACAAGTCAGAAGCAAGTCTTGGTGACCACAAGGCAGCTATTGAGCTTGTGCTTAAGCTTCTTTGTGACAAAGAGCTCGGCGTTATATCAGGCGCTCACGAAATCGGTGCTGTCGGACACAGATTTGCCCACGGCGGCGAAAAAATCCGTCAGTCAAGCATCCTTGGCGAAAAGGAGCTTGAATATCTTGAAAGCATAGTTGAAATCAACCCGTTACACGGTCCGCCTGCGATAAGCGGATTCAAGGCGTGTAAGAGTGTAATGCCAAACATAAAGCACGTTGGCGTATTTGACACCTCTTATTATTCAACTATGGAAGAAAAAGCGTACATATACCCTATTCCCTACGAGCTTTACCAAAAGCATAAGATTCGCCGTTACGGCTTCCACGGCACCTCACACAGATTTGTGTGCCAAAAGGCCGCTGAGCTTATAGGTAATAAGGATGCAAAAATAGTAACCTGCCACCTTGGCAACGGCTCGTCAATAACGGCAAGCGCACAAGGAAAAGCGGTTGACACATCAATGGGCTTCACCCCACAAGAGGGCGTGCCTATGGGAACAAGAAGCGGAACCATCGACCCAACGGTTGTTTCTTATATAATGAAAAAGGAAGGAATTTCACCCGAGGAGGTTGAAAAGCTTCTTAATTCAAAATCGGGACTTCTTGGCATTTCGGGCGTCTCAAGCGACTGCAGAGATATTACCGAGGCAAAGGAGCAAGGAAACAAGCGTGCGGAGCTTGCAATGGACGTTTTGGTTCATTATATTAAAAAGATTATCGGCTCATACGTTGCTGAAATGAACGGAATTGATGCACTTGTGTTTACAGCGGGCATCGGTGAAAACGACAGATACGTAAGAGAACAGGTATGCAAAAATATGTCTTATCTCGGAATAGAGATTGACGAGGAGCTTAATATGACTTGCCCACGCGGCGAGGACGTTGAGCTTACAAAGGCAGGGGCTAAGGTAAGAACGTTCGTGCTTCCTACAAACGAGGAATATATGATTGCTCTTGACACGTATGCCCTAACAAAATGATTATTAAAAAAATTTATATACAAATCGAAAGGAAAAAAACAAAATGAAATCAGCTTACGAAATTAAAAAGGAAATCTGTGAAGTTGGCCACGCGCTCTATCACCTCGGCTTCGTTGCCGCAAACGACGGTAATATCTCCGTTAAGGTTAGCGAAAATGAGTACTACTGCACACCAACAGGCGTATCAAAGGGTGCGCTTACCCCTGATATGATTATCAAGGTTGACAGAAACGGAAACAAGATTGAGGGCAAGCTCAATCCATCATCAGAAATCAAGATGCACATGCGCGTTTACCAAAAGCGTCCTGACGTTGGCGCGGTAGTTCACGCACATCCACCGATTGCAACTGCATTCACAATTGCAGGCATCGACCTTGACCAATACATCTTGCCTGAGGCAGTTCTTACAATCGGCGAGGTTCCAACCTGCGCATACGGAACTCCTTCAACTATGGAAATTCCTGACTCACTCGAGCCATACATCGAAAACCACGACGCTTTCCTTCTCCAAAACCACGGCGCTTTGACAGTTGGCTTCAGTCTCCAAAAGGCAATGTTCGTTATGGAAGAGGTTGAGTTCAACGCAAAGATTTGCAAGTACGCTATGGAGCTTGGTGCAGTTCACGAAATTCCTAACGATCAGTTAAAGAAGCTTATGGAGCTTCGTAAGAAGATGAACATCCCTGGCCGTCACCCCGGTATTGATTACGGTGAAGCAGAATGCAAGTGCGGCGCAAACGAGGAGCTTGTTGCTGAAATCACACGTAGAGTTATCGCGGCTCTCGGCAAATAATTTTCTCCTGATATAAAATAAAAAAGGAGATTTAATATGGCTATAAATTGGACAGACGCGCAAATTGAAGAAATCGTTGCATCTGTTATGAAGGGACTTAAGGGCGACTCCCCTGCTCCAAGGTGTAAATACGACGGCGCTTCTTATAACGGCAAAAAATATATCGGCGTTTACGACGATATGAACGAAGCAATAGATGCTGCCGAGCTTGGTTATAAGGCAATTCGTGCAATGTCACTTGAGGAGAGGGAAAAGGTTATTTGGCAAGTTCGCGACCTTTGCCGTAAGGAAGCTCCGACAATGGCATCACTTGGTGTAAGTGAGACCAAAATGGGCAGAGTTGACCATAAAACCGCCAAGCATATGCTCGTTGCCGACAAAACTCCCGGCACAAGCGATATTGCCGCGCAGGTGAAAACGGGTGACTACGGTCTTACGCTTACTGAAATGGCTCCCTTTGGAGTTGTTGGAAGCATTACTCCAAGCACAAACCCGTCCGAAACCGTTATTTGTAACAGTATAGGAATGATAGCCGCGGGCAACGGTGTTGTATTTAACCCACACCCCAACGCTATTGCAACCTCTAACTATGCAGTAGATCTTATCAACCGCGCAAGCGCATTAGCAGGCGGCCCTAAGGTTCTTGTTACCTCAGTTGCAAAGCCAACGCTTGATACCGCATCCGTTATGTACAAGGACCCAAGAATTAAGCTTCTTGTTTGTACAGGTGGCCCGGGTGTTGTTAAGAGCGTTTTGTCAAGCGGCAAAAAGGCGATAGGCGCAGGTGCGGGCAACCCACCAGTTATCGTTGACGACACAGCTGACATTAAGAAGGCGGGCAAGGACATTATCGACGGATGCACCTTTGATAACAATCTTCCCTGCATTGCAGAAAAGGAGGTATTCGCACTTGCTAATATCGCAGACGAGCTTATCGATGCAATGAAAGCAAACGGCGCGTATCTTATAACCACCGCTCAAGCAAATAAGCTTGCAAGCGTGGTTCTCGTTGAAAAAACAAACCCAAAAACAGGCATAAGCACAAAGGTTGTCAACCGTGATTGCGTTGGCAGAGATGCAAAGGTTTTACTTGAAAAAATCGGCATTTACGTAGGTGACGACGTTCGTTGTATCATCTGTGAAACAGACTTTATGCACGATTTCGTTCAAGAGGAGCTTATGATGCCTATTCTTCCTATTGTAAGAGTTGATAATATTGACAAGGCAATCGAGCTTGCTGTAAAAGCTGAGCACGGTAACCGTCATACAGCGCATATGCACTCTAAAAATCTTGACAATTTAACAAGATTTGCAAGAGCCGTTGAAACAACTATTTTCGTAAAGAACGCCCCATCCTATGCAGGCATCGGCTTTGGCGGAGAGGGACACACAACCTTTACAATTGCAGGACCTACGGGCGAGGGCATCACAAGCGCAAAAAGCTTTACAAGACAACGCCGCTGCGTTCTCTCTGAAAGCTTCAGAATAATCTAAGAAGGGACAAAGAAATGAACATTTCATCATCACAGGTAGAGAGCATAGTTCGCAAAATTCTTGGCGAGATGTCACCCGCAAGCGGTGTATCGGGCGCTAAGGTTCCAAAGACCGCTAAGGTTGCAATGCTCACCGCTCCTAAAAAAATCGAGGTTAAGGAATTTCCAATTCCAACCGTTGGTGACAACGATATTCTCGTAAAGGTTGAGGGATGCGGCGTTTGCGGAACTGACGTTCACGAATGGAAGGGCGATCCTTTCGGTATAATTCCTGTTACTCTCGGTCACGAGGGAACGGGTGAGATAGTTGCTCTCGGTAAAAACGTAAAGGCAGATACAGCAGGAAATCCTATAAAGGTTGGCGACAAAATCGTTACCTCAGTTATCAGCTGCGGCGAATGCTTCGTTTGCCGTAACAAGCCCGCAAACACTAACCTTTGCGACAAGCAGGGCGTGTTCGGACTTATTCCACACAGTGATGCAAATCCGTTAACAGGTTGGTTTGCTTCACATCTTCTTATCAGCGGAAAGGGCTCAACCTATTTCGTTGTAAACGACCTTGACCTTAAAGAAAGAATGCTCCTTGAGCTTGCTTGCGTTTGCGTGCATGCACTTAAAAGAGCAAATACCACGGGCTTAATTAACTTCAACTCAAAGGTTCTCGTTCAAGGACTTGGCCCTGTTGGACTTGTTATGATAAGCGTGCTTCGTGCAGCGGGTGTAAACCATATCGTAGCAATTGACGGAACACCTAAGCGCCTTGAAATGGCAAAGAAGCTCGGTGCTAAAACAGTTATCAGCTTCAAGGAAATTGCCTCACTTGAGGAAAGAGTTAACCTTGTTAAAAGCGTTTCAAACGGCGTAGGCGTTGACTTTGCATTCCAATGCACAGGCGTGCCTATGGCGGCAAAGGACATCTACGAATACATCCGTCGTGGCGGCGGAATGTGCGAAATGGGCTTCTTCGTAAACAACGGAGAATATACAGTAAACCCACACTTCGCTATGTGCAACAAGGAAATTAATATTGTCGGCTCTTGGGATTACAGTGCTGACGACTACCCAACAACAATGGCATTCCTTCGTCAGGCAAGAGAGATGAATATTCCTATTAAGGAGCTTATCACTCACACCTTCCCACTCGATCAGCTTAACGAGGCGATGGAGGTTAACGTATCTCAAGCGGGCATCAAGATTTGCTACGTTGCTGAATAAGGAGTTAGCTTATGGCTCTTGGAATGATTGAGGTTTATGGCTTTGCTACTGCAATAGTGGTGGCTGACGCTATGGCTAAGGCGGCGGACGTAAAGGTCGTTGCCATTGATAAAAACAAGCCCGCGGGCGGTGACTCGGCAAAGGTGCCCCTCGTTATGGCTATAAAAATTGAGGGCTCTGCTGCTGCAGTAGAGGCGGCTATATTAGTCGGCAAGGCAGAGGCAGACAAAAGAGAGCTTTATATCACCCATAAGGTGATAGCAAGACAGAGCGAGGATATTGAGTGGTTTGCACACCTCTCTGCCCTCGGTCACGATAAACTTAGATAATAATAATTAAAAGGAGAATAAAAACAATGATGGAAGCACTCGGAATGGTAGAGACAAGAGGTCTCGTTGCTGCAATTGAAGCAGCAGACGCAATGGTAAAGGCAGCTAACGTAGTTCTTATCGGCAGCGAAAAGATCGGTAGCGGACTTGTAAGCGTTATGGTTCGCGGTGACGTTGGTGCAGTTAAGGCAGCAGTTGAAGCAGGAAGCGCAGCTGCTAACTCACTTGGCGAGGTTATTGCAACACACGTAATCCCAAGACCGCACGCAGACGTTGAAAAGCTTCTTCCTATTATAAAATAATTTGAGGATTTTATAGTATGAAGGCAATAGCGTTACTTGAAGTGCAGGCAATGGTAGCCGCAATAGCAGGACTTGACGCTATGGTAAAGGCAGCAGACGTAAAGCTCATTCACGTGGAAAAGCGCCTCGGCGGCAGACTTGTAACAGTTGTCGTTGAAGGCGAGGTTTCCGCGGTGAAGGCGGCGCTCGAGGCAGGTGCCATCGAAGCTGCTAAAGTAGGAAACGTTAAGTGTTGCGAGGTTATCGCTCGCCCACACCCCGATGTTATGAGATTTTTAACAACGGGCTAATATGCCATATTTGGCAAGCAATTAAGATTTTTAAAGCTTCGGCTTTGAAATAAACAAAACAAAAAATAAAAAATAACAATAAAACAGGAGGATTTTCAAATGGAAGCACTCGGAATGGTTGAAACAAGAGGTCTTGTAGCTGCAATCGAGGCGGCAGACGCTATGGTAAAGGCGGCTAACGTAGTTCTTATCGGTAGCGAAAAGATCGGTAGCGGACTTGTAAGCGTTATGGTTCGTGGCGACGTTGGCGCAGTTAAGGCAGCAGTTGAGGCAGGAAGCGCAGCAGCTAACTCACTTGGTGAGGTTATTGCAACACACGTAATTCCAAGACCACACGCAGACGTTGAGAAGCTTCTTCCATCTATTAAGTAATAATTAATAGAAGGAAGGCAATCTCAGTATCCAAAGGGCTTTGTGCCCTTTGGGTACTGCAAAAGAGCTTAAAGAAAAACGGTTGAGCTTTTTTGCAGTACGAGGCAATATGCAAAAGTAAGCATTATACGGAAGGAAATAAAAATGGATATTTCTAAAGAACAAATAGCCGAAATGGTAAGACGCACGCTTCTTGAAATGAGCGGCGAAGCAAAAATTGAAAATGCAAAGGGCGAAATTCCGATTGGCGTTTCAAACAGACATATACATCTGTCAAAGGGCGACCTTGAAACTCTTTTCGGCGCGGGCTACGAGCTTACCCCTATAAAGGAGCTTTCTCAGCCGGGGCAATATGCCTGCCGCGAGGTGCTCACTATTATCGGCCCATCAATGCGCCCAATAGAAAACGTAAGGGTGCTTGGCCCTGTAAGAAAAGCATCTCAGGTTGAAATCTCGGCAACGGATTCATACGTTTTGAAGGTTAAGCCACCGGTAAGAGAATCGGGCAATATAAAGGACTCGGCTCCTATAAGAATTGTCGGCCCGAAGGGTGTTGTTGAGCTTAACGAGGGATGCATAATTGCAAACAGACATATTCATATGTCACCCACTGAAGCCGAGGTGTTTGGTATTAAGGACGGTGACTACGTAGATATTGATGTAAACGGCAAGCGCAGAACGAGATGGTTTGACGTTCAGGTAAGAGTTCACAAGGACTTCCGCTTGGAAATGCACGTTGACACAGACGATGCAAACGCGGCGGGCATAGGCAACGGGTTTACCGTAAATATAGTAAAGTAAAAGCGAGGTAATAAACATGTTAAAGGGAATTATCAGAGGAAACATCGTTTCCACAAGAAAGCAAGAATCTTTAGTAGGCAGCAAGTTTATGGAGGTTCAGCTTATTAAAAACGGACAGTTCACAGACGAATATATAATAGCTATCGATTCCGTTGGCGCGGGTATCGGTGAGACCGTTCTTATTACCACGGGAAGCTCAGCTCGCTTGGCATTACATAACACAAGCAGTCCTGCTGACGCGGTTATTGTCGGTATAGTTGACTAAGAAATAAATGAATCCGCGCGTGACCTGAAAAGCGGGAGGGAGAACCCCTCCCCTACGAAGGTAATTTTTGGCGCGAATTCTTGGAAAATCATTTTGAAAGAGTGAAAAGATGCAGGAACTTAAGAATTTAATGCGCGATTTTGGCGTCGTTGGCGCCGGAGGAGCGGGGTTCCCCTCTTACGCTAAGCTTGCGGAGGGGGCAGACCTCCTCCTTATAAACGGCTCTGAATGTGAGCCGCTTTTATACACCGACTACGTTATTTTGAAAAATGAGCTTACTATGGTTCTTTTCGGAATTTCGACGGTGCTTTTACATACGGGCATCCCAAAAGCTGTCTTAGCTGTAAAGGAGCACACGGCAAAAAAGCTCGGCTTTGAAAACGGCGAAAAGTTATCGGACAAAATTTTTGTCAAGGTTTTGCCAAACGTGTATCCGACGGGTGATGAAATAGGACTTATCTACGAAGCAACGAAACGTCTTGTAAAGCCGGGAAAATTGCCGATTACCGAGGGCGTTATAGTATATAACGTCGAAACGATGTATAATCTTGGCAGAGCGAAAAAGTTTTCTGAGCCCGTAAACAAAAAATATATCACAGTAGGCGGAGATATCAAGAATCCAACCGTAATAAGAGTGCCGATTGGCGCAAAAATAGATGATATTTTCAAAATGCTTGATATAACGGTTGAGGATGGCTACACCGTGCTCGACGGCGGCCCCTCAATGGGTAAAATAGTAAATCCAAGAACGCACGCGATAACCAAAACAACAAAGGGAATATTAATTCTTCCCGATGACTCGCCTGCGGTTCTTTCTAAAAAAATAAATGAAAAAATGGCGATAGCAAGGGCTGAAACCGCTTGCTGTCAATGCACAAGATGCACCGATATGTGCCCAAGAAACTTGCTTGGCTACCCCTTGGAGCCACATAAAATGGTAAGAACTGCAATGGGTGTTGCCGAAATAATGCCCGAGATGGTAATAAGCGCGTCGCTTTGCTGCGGATGCGGCATTTGCGAGTCCCTTGCTTGCAGTCAAGGCATTTCTCCAAGGGCGGTAATTGCAAACTATAAGGAGCTTCTTGCAAAAAACAAGCTTCGCTTTAATGGCTCCGACGAATATGAAGTAAGAAACGAAAGAGATTATAGAATGATTTCATCCGAAAAATGGATGAGCACGCTCGGCGTGACTAAATTTGATAAGGTTGCTGATTTCGGCGGCGAAATGAATGATTTTTCAAGAGTTGAAATTTCACTTTCAAGCCATATAGGCGCACCAAGCATTCCTTTGGTAAGCGATGGCGATTTCGTAAGCTCAAAGGATTTGATTGCAAAGGCACAGAACGGTCTTTCCTTGCCACAGCACGCTTCTCTTTCAGGCATGGTAACCGTAGGAAACGGTAAAATAATAATTGATAAGGTAAGATGAAATGTATAAGGCAATAGGCGTTATTGAATTAAAAAGCATACCAAAGGGCGTTGAGGCGGCAGATGCTGCACTTAAAAGCGCGGGAGTTGAAATGGTTTCGGCTCACCCCTCCTGCCCCGGTAAATATGAGATTGTGCTTACGGGCTCAATATCAAACGTGACGGCTGCAGTTTCTCACGTTACGTCAAAATTTGACGGCTACGTTATAGATTCAAGCGTTATGGGTAGAATTGAGGAGCAGGTTATAAAAGCACTCTTCGGCACTCAGACAGGAGAGCGCGAGGGCTCACTCGGACTTATTGAAACCTTCTCCGCGGCAAGCGCGATTAAAGCGGCAGATATAGCGGTAAAGACTGCAAGAGTAGAAATATACGACCTTCGCGTTTCAAGAGGTATGGGCGGCAAGGGTGTAGTAATGCTCACGGGTGAAATCGGCGACGTTACTGCGGCAGTTGAGGCAGGTGCAAATTATGCAAAGAGCGTTTCCACTCTTTCATCATATACAGTAATTGCGGCTCCGCATAAGGAGCTTTGGAAGCAAATGTAAAAAATTCACGGAAAGGAGAACGTGACTGTGGAAAACATTAAATTCATAATTGAAAAAAGCTCAAGAATACAAAAATTAGTAGATAATCTTTATGAAAAAATGCCCGAGATTGAAGCATCAAGAGGAAAGCTTGTAACAGAAAGCTACAAAATGACTGAAAATCTCCCGATAATCAAGCGCAGAAGCGCCGCATTTGCTCATATTTTAAGAAATATTCCGATAGTTATACGCGACGGCGAGCTTGTTGTAGGAAGTGCAACGGTTGCTCCGCGCTCATGTCAGGTTTTCCCCGAATATTCATACGAGTGGCTACTTTCGGAGCTTGACACCGTATCAACAAGAGCTGCTGACCCGTTTTACATAAGTGAAAAAACAAAATCGGAGCTTCGCGAAATTTATCCTTGGTGGCAAGGAAAAACCACGAGTGACCTTGCAAAAGCAAATATGTCACCCGAGGCGTACGAGGCGTTTACCGAGCATTCTGTGTTCACCCCCGGAAACTATTTTTATAACGGTATAGGACACGTTTGCGTAGATTACGGCAAGGTGCTTAAAATCGGTTACAGAGGAATTATAAAGGAAGCAGAGGATGCACTTTGCAAGCTTGACGTGTCGGATGGCGATTACGTTTCAAGAAGCAATTTCCTTTACGCGGTTATCGAAAGCTGTCAAGCGGTAATTGAATATGCGCGCAGATATAGCGCACTTGCACGCGATATGGCAAGCAAGGAAGCATGCCCTCAAAGAAAGCGCGAGCTTGAAATGATTGCGCGTAACTGTGCAAGAGTTCCCGAATCCCCCGCGACAAGCTTTTACGAGGCGTGCCAGTCATTTTGGTTTATTCAGCTTCTTTTGCAGGTTGAATCAAGCGGACACTCAATCTCCCCGGGCAGATTTGACCAATATATGTATCCTTATTTTAAGAAGGATATCGACGCGGGAAAAATCACCTACGAGCAGGCGCAAGAGCTTCTTGACTGCATTTGGGTAAAATTCAATGATATAAATAAGGTAAGAGATGCGGCGTCAGCAGACGGCTTTGCGGGCTACGGAATGTTCCAAAACCTCATCGTTGGCGGACAAAACGAGCACGGAATGGACTCAACAAACGACCTTTCGTATATGTGTATCGAAGCTGCTATGCACGTTCCGCTTCCACAGCCGTCAATTTCAATCAGAGTTTGGAACGGCTCACCCGAACCGTTACTTATCAAGGCAGCATCACTCACCCGTCTTGGCACTGGCTTGCCTGCATATTATAATGACGAAATAATTATTCCATCCATTATGGCAAGGGGACTTACCCTTGAGGATGCAAGAGATTATTGCATTATCGGTTGTGTAGAGCCGCAAAAGGCAGGAAAAACCGACGGATGGCACGATGCGGCATTCTTCAATATGTGCCGCCCAATGGAGCTTGTATTCTCAAACGGCTACGACAAGGGCAAAAAAATAGGCCCCGACACTGGCGACGTTGCCGAAATGAAGACCTTTGAGGAGTTCTACGAAGCATACAAGACACAGCAAAGCTATATGATAAAGCTGCTTGTAAATGCAAACAACGCAATAGATATGGCACACGCGGTAAGATGCCCACTTCCCTTCCAATCCTGTATGGTTGAGGATTGCATCGGCAGAGGAAAATCACTTCAAGAGGGCGGAGCTATATATAACTTCACAGGCCCGCAGGGCTTTGGTATAGCAAATAATACCGACGGCTTGGCGGCTATTAAAAAGCTCATATTCGAGGAAAAGAGATTTACCCTTTCAGAGCTTAAGGAAGCGTTAAGCGCAAACTTCGGCTACGGTGTGCAAGGGGCGCACGCGGAAAAGCTTGTTACTGAAATTGCAACCGAGCTTGTAAGACAGGGCGTTAGCGTAAACGAGGATGCAATTCGTATAATTTACGATGAGGTGACAAACCAAACCGCACTCTCGACAGCGCAAAAATCAAGATATAAGGAAATTAAGCGACTTATCGAGGAGGAAGCTCCTAAGTACGGAAACGATATTTACGACGTTGATATGCTTGCCAGAGACGTAGCCAACAGCTACACAAAGGAAGTTGAAAAATATAAAAATCCAAGAGGCGGTATTTTCCAAGCGGGTCTTTACCCCGTATCGGCTAACGTGCCGCTTGGCGCATCAACGGGCGCAACTCCCGACGGACGACTTGCATATACTCCCTTGGCAGACGGCATAGGCCCCGCCTCGGGCAGAGATATAAAGGGCCCAACTGCAACGGCAAACTCCGTTGCTAAGCTTGAGCAGGGCGTTGCATCAAACGGAACGCTTCTTAACCAAAAGTTCCATCCGTCAGCGCTTGAGGGAATGAGCGGCCTTTCCAAGTTCGTTGCCCTTATTCGCTCATACTTTGACCAAAAGGGTATGCACGTTCAGTTTAACGTTGTAACTAAGGAAACCTTGATTGACGCGCAAAACAATCCCGAAAAATATAAGACCCTTGTTGTAAGAGTTGCGGGATATAGCGCACTGTTCACAACGCTTTCGCGCTCACTTCAGGACGATATTATAAACAGAACCGAACAGGGTTGGTAAGACTGAGAGGGAAACACCTTAAGGCACAAACATAAACCACAAAAAACAATGAACTTTGTTTTTCTGTCACCGCTTGAAAAATAAGGTTGAAAAACTACGTTTTTCTTCTTAATTGTGGTTTATTATCGCCGATTTTTACTCTACCGTACTAAGTACGCCGACGTGAAAAAAATCGACGATTTCTGCTCTTAATCTGTCCCCCTCGGCTACGTTCTACAGAAATATAGTGCTGCGCACATTATAACGCTTGCGCGAATTATAGCTCGCAAGCTCGCATTATAACGCTTGCGCGAATAAAAAATGAGAAGGAGGAAAACCACGGTGTCAGATATAAAAGGCAGAATATTTAATATTCAACGCTTTTCAATTCACGACGGGCCGGGAATAAGAACAATTGTCTTTTTCAAGGGCTGCTATATGAGATGTGCGTGGTGCTGTAATCCCGAATCTCAAAACAAAGAAATTGAAACGATTATAGAAAAAGGCAGAGAAAAAACGGTTGGCTACGACGTTAGGGTATCTGACGTTATGCCCGAAATTTTAGCCGACCTTCCCTACTATAAAAGAAGCGAGGGTGGCGTTACCCTTTCAGGTGGCGAGGTGCTTTGCCAAGCGGATTTTGCAAGGGAGCTATTAATTGCCTGCAAGGAGGCAGGGCTTCACACAGCCGTGGAGTCAGCCGCGTCCGCACCGATTTCTGAAATAGAAAAAATCCTTCCTTACGTTGATTTATACCTTATGGACATAAAGCATATGGACAGCGCAAAGCACAAGGAATATACGGCGGTTGGCAACGAGCGCATACTTGAAAATGCAAGAAAAATAGCCGAAAGCGGAGTTGAGCTTATAATAAGAACGCCCGTCATCCCCGGCTTTAACGACACACCCGAGGAAATAAAAGCAATTTCGCATTTTGCAAAAACCTTGCCGGGAGTAAAGGAGCATCACCTGCTTCCCTATCACCGCCTCGGCTCGGACAAATACCAAGGGCTTGGCAGAAAATATTCCCTGCCCGAAATTTTGCCGCCGACCAAGGAAAAAATGGAATATCTTTTGTCTTATGCAGAAACATCGGGGCTTAGATGTAAAATTGGAGGATAACAATGGAACTACGTGAAAATATGAGAATAGTGCAGGAGTTAGTACCGGGTAAGCAAATAACTCTTTGCCATATAATCGCAAATCCCGACGACGTGCTTTACACCAAGCTCGGACTTGACCCAAAAACTGACTACACAAGAAGCGCAATAGGCGTGCTTACCGTTTCCCCTGCTGAAAGTGCGGTTATCACTGCCGATATTGCTATAAAATCATCGGGCGCGGACATCGGCTTCGTTGATAGATTTACAGGAACGTTAATTATCACGGGAAGCGTATCAAGCGTGGAATCCGCATTCGGTGCAATAAGAGAATATTTCACCTCAAAGCTTTCCTACGTTTGCTGTGAAATAACAAGAACGTAATGAAAAAAATTATTTTAATAGGCAGAGTTGCGGCGGGCAAAACCACCCTAACTCAAGCGTTAAGCGGCGAAAAAATCCACTACTACAAAACGCAGTATATAAACTATCTTGATTCGATAATAGACACCCCCGGTGAATATACGGAGCTTAGGCAAACAAGCGGCGCACTCGCGCTTTATTCGTATGAAGCGGACGTTGTTGGACTTGTGCTTTCGGCAAACGAGCCGTACTCTATTTTCTCACCCTGCATTACAAGCTTGGTTAACCGCGAGGTTGTTGGCATTATCACTGGCATAGACAAGCCCGATGCCAATCCCGAAAGAGTTGAAAGATGGCTACGCTTGGCGGGCTGTAAGAAAATATTTCCCGTCAGCGCTTATACAGGCGAGGGGCTTGACGCGCTTTTAGAATTTCTCGCCGAGGATGAAAAGGATTTCAAAGAAAATTAACGTCGATAACGGATTTTGACCGTTTATAAATCGGCATATAGGAGGCAATGCAAAATGAGCAGAACCCAAATAATAGCGTTTGCAAATAACAAGGGCGGAAGCGGAAAAACCACAAGCTGCTCCAATATAGGATGCGCACTTGCGCTTATGGGCAAAAGGGTGCTTTTGATTGACGGAGATATGCAGCTTAATTTGACGCTTTCCTTCTTCGATGAGGAAAGAGCGCTTGAATATGCAAGCAACGGAAAAAATATATATACGGCAATAAAGGAAGAAAAGGACCTTTCCGATTTCGTGGTAGCCACGGAATACGAGGGGCTTGATATAATACCGTCAACTTCACTTATGAGCGCGGTTGAGTTTGACCTCTTTTCCAAATGGCAAAGAGAATTTATACTTAAAAAATGCTTGGAGCCGATAAGAGCTCGCGGCTATTACGATTACATACTTATAGATTCACCACCGACGCTTGGCGGATGGGTAATGAACATTATGTGCGCCTCTGACTTCGTTGTTATTCCCGTGGAGGCAAGCCCTTGGGGTCTTTTCGGCCTTGCAAATATGTTTGACTTCATAGGTAAGGTGAGCGAAATATCCCCTCGCCTTGAGGTTATGGGAATTATGGTGACCAAGGCGGACGAGAGAAAAACCTACTTTAAGGAAACCTTGAAAACCTTAAGAGAAAGCGAAAACGTAAGAGTTTTTGACGGCTACGTAAGGGTTGACAGTGCAGTTGAGTGGTCGCAGGACAACAGTAAGCCCGTTGTTGCTTACAAAAAATACTCAAGAAGCGCACTTGAATATACTAAGCTCGCAAAGGAGATTTTAAAGTATGCCAATAGGTAAAAATGCGATAAAAAGAGTAACGAATAACGGCTACTCGAGTGTAAAAACAGAAGCACCCGATATGGAAAACAGTGTTGTAGCCGAGGAAAAAACCGCGACAGAGCCAAAAAAGCCGACAGCGAAAAAAGCAGCTCCTAAAGCAGCTGCAAAGACAGCCGAGCCAAAGAAAACAGCCGAGCCAAAGAAGGCAGCTGAGCCAAAGAAAGCGGCTGAACCAAAGAAAACCGCCCCAAAATCATCCACCTCACCCAAAAAGAGCATGGAAAAGGAGCCCGACCTTGCACCTGTAAAAACACTTGAAAAGGTTGTTGCCAAAACCGATGAGGCGAAAAAAAGAGAGGGCGATGGCTACGTAAATCTTGGCGGGGATTTACCGTATTACTTGTTATAATTAAAAGAGCAGAATTCCCTGCTCTTTTTTATTTTTGTAATGCAAATATAAAATACGTAAGCCACGATTAATCAAACTCACTTGAATTAGTGGAAAAATTGTTGTATACTTGAATTATAAAGAAAAGCGGTCGAGCTTGACAGAAATGAGGTTTTATGAAAAAGCTTTTATGCGCGTTTTTTGCGCTTCTTTTAGTGGTATTGTTGGTTGGCGCGTGTGCGCCCGTTATATCAAGTGATACCTCAACTGATACCGAAACGGGTGGAGGGACAAATAGTGACACAAATGATAACGTTTCAAGTGACACCTCAACCGACACGGGCGAAAATAAGCCAAGCGATACGGACACAGACGAAAATAAGCCGAGTGACACGGACACCGATGAAAATAAGCCGAGCGACACGGACACTGACGAAAACAAGCCGAGTGACACGGACACTGACGAAAACGAAAAGCCAAAGGACGTTGAAAACAGCGTGTCTAAAACCGCCACCGAAATGGCAACAAGCATTGGCAAGGGCGGAAACGGTGATATTGTAAGCGGTGCGGAAATAAAGCTTGATGACAATATTTCGGTTAGCTTTGGCAAGGGCACTGCCAACACCGAGCCCGCTTTGTATAGCGAAGCAATTCGTATTTATCAAAACGGCGGCACGCTTACAGTTAAA
Organism: Eubacteriales bacterium; assembly: GCA_045660785.1. GTDB lineage: Bacteria > Bacillota > Clostridia > Oscillospirales > CAG-272 > RGIG2000. The sequence goes on from JAZREL010000062.1 coordinate 34,360, forward strand.
GCAAAGAACGGCACAACACTTAAAACCGTTATTATAACCTTTGACGATTCAAAATCGGGAAACAACAAGCTCACCGTTTCAGGAGGCAGCAAGCCAAGTGTCAACGGTGACACGATTACAGTAAATGCAAATAGCGGTGTTAGCGAAATTACAATTACCGTTAGCGGTACGTCAAAATCAGACCGCCTTTACGTTTCCGAAATAGAGGTTATTTACGTAGGTCAGGGCACACCAAGCGAGCCAAGCAAGCCCGACACAGGAGACGGTGACGAAAACGGCGGAGACAGAAGCCATCTTTACACCGATTTTACAGCAAGTGAAAAAAGCACGTATAACGAGTACGTTGGATTTGTAATTCCGTTTTTTAAAAACAATGAATATTACATAGAAAGCTACGACGAGGACGGCTACCGCGGAGTTTACTTCTCTGCCATTTGCCAAAGCAAGAGCGATTTTGACAGCTATCTTACCGCCTTCTCCTCATACGTAAGTGACGGCACGGACGTTGACGAATACGGCGACACTTGGTACTTATATTCTAAAAACGGCGTTTACGTGGACGTTTGCTACTACGAATACGAGGGTGCTTACTACGTTGACGTTGATGCATATTCCGAGTCGAATGGCGGAAACGGTGGCGGCGGAAACGGTGGCGGCGGAAACGGCGATAGCGGAAGCGACGATGACGGCGACGGCAGCGAAGGAAGCTATCTTTACTATGAATTTACAGCAAGCGAAAAAAGCACGTATAACGAGTACGTTGGATTTGTAATTCCGTTTCTTTCAAACAATGAATATACCGTAGAGGGCTACGACGAGGATGGATACCGCGGTGTTTACTACTCTGCCCTTTGTGAGAGTGAAACGTCCTTCACTTGGTATCTTGCGATGTTCTCCTCATACGGAAGCGACGGCACAGACGTTGACGAATACGGCGACACTTGGTATTTATATTCCAAAAACGGCGTTTACGTGGACGTTTGCTACTACGAATACGAGGGTGCTTACTACGTTGACGTTGACGCGTGGCTTGAATCAAGCGGCGGCGACAGTGGTGACGGTGACAGTGGAAACGGCGACAATAGCGGTAACGGCGGCAACGAGGATGACGAAAACGTTATCACAAACGCAGGCGCATCCTTGCCAAACGACAACGGAAGCGGAATATATGATGTGAATTTCAAGGACGCAGACAAGGTAAAGGACGTGACCGATCAGGGCTATTATCTTGACGGCTGCCCAACAACGGGTGCGCCCGCTGTGCTTGTTATTCCCGTTGATTTCAGCGACAGAAGCGCGTCCTTGCTTGGCTACGACATAGACAAGATAAAGAACGTGTTTTATGAAAACGGCGAAAACGACTACTACTCCGTGTACGATTATTACTACATATCAAGTATGGGTCAATTAACCCTTGATATTACCGTGGTTGACAGTTGGTTCAGACCGTCAAACCCAAGCACCTATTACGCCAAGCGCACAATGAATTACGACGGTGAAAGCGTATTTATAGGCGATCAGCTTATTATGGACGAGGCGCTTGCGTACCTTGCAAAAACAATGGACCTTTCAAAATTCGATTCGGATTCTAACGGAAGGATAGACTCAGTTGTGCTTGTGACGTCACTTGAAATCGACCCCGACACCGATTTTTATTGGGCGTACAGATATTGGAACATATATACCGATAGCAACGATTACTACTACGAATACGACGGAGTTAGCGCAAACGACTACGTTTGGGCATCCTATTCCTTTATATATGACGATATGAACGACGGCTACTCCGACACGTCAATTTCAAATCCGTACACCTTTATTCACGAGTTTGGACATATTCTCGGCGTTGAGGACTATTACGATACCGCGTACGCCTCATCCCCGCTTGACGGCTACGATATTATGGACTCTATGATAGCTGACCATAACGCGTACACAAAGTTTAACCTCGGTTGGATTACCTCGTCGCGCCTTGTGGTGACTGACACCTCCGTCACCGTAACGCTTGAAGCGTTTTCGCAAAGCGGAGATACGCTGATTTTAGCAAACAATTGGGACCCAACCCTTGGCGTATATCAGGAATATTATATTTTAGTTTACTATACCGAAAGCGAGCTTAACTCGGGAATGGGCGGCTTGTTTGATGAAGCGGGAATAGTTGTCTATCACGTAAACGCTTCCCTTTTCTTTGAGGAGTACGAGGGCGAGATATATTACGACGTGTATAATAACAACACCGACCCCTCAGACGATTACGGCACGAAAAATAACCTTCTTGAGCTTGTAAAGGGAAATGACGACTACGTTTACCAAGCGGGCGAAAGTATGCCCACGGTTTATGACGACTACGGCACGCCGCTTTCATATACCTTTACGGTAACAAGCGTTCAAGACGGCGCGGCAACGCTTACAGTAAGCGTAAGATAAAAAGTATTACAAAGCGGCTAACGAAGAACTAAAAATCAAACACCCCTCGGGCAAAAAACTGTATAAAAATTCAAAAAGAGAGAAAGACGGCAAAGCCGCTTCTCTCTTTTTTATTGATGCTAATTTCCAAGCCGCCAAAAATCTTATTGAACTATTTTATATTTTATGGTACTATATAATTGAACGAAAAAATAAACGGAGTGCTTTATGAAAATAAAAAAGCTTTTATTATTTATTTGTCTTGCTTTAACGGTGCTTTCTTTGGTAGCTTGCCAAACGGGCACGGTCAATACAGGCGGCGGGACACAAACAAACGAGGATGAAATAAACAAGGACACATCTACCTCGACGGATACCTCGGGGGACACCTCGACGGGTAGCTCGGGTGACACATCAACCGACACCTCGGGGGACGTTGGCAACGGGGATGACGCGACAACTAACTATTTTGTGGCAACTGTAAACACAAACTCATACGTTAAGCACTCTCCCTACACGGGCGGCACCTCATTGCCGAGTGAGCTTGAGGGCATATACTATTCCGCCACGTCCCCAGGGGCAACCCCGACAGGCGACGGCACGGGCGATATATGGCTGACCCTTACCCCCTTAAAGGATATGCGCGTTTCAAGAGTTGTAATAGAGGGCGAGTTTGCATATCTTACCGAGCATGACGGAGATGTTTACTGCATAAACGACGTAAAATCCGACCTTGACGTAATTGTTTATACCGCGCCGCTTATCTCATCGCAAAGCGAGATGCTTTTGGATTACGGCTACGGCATTTCGGACGACGGAAAATTGACGGTGACGTGGCAACAAAGCCAAGATACTCCCCTTCGCTACGTTGAAATAATATATACGGATAGTAGCGGCAGCCATACTGAATATATTGATGCAAGCTTAGGCGAAAAAGAGCTTTTTACAATGACGGAAAATAAGATTTACAACCTTTCGATAAGCGCGCTCGGCAAAAAAGAAATAGGCAAAAAAATCGATATTTCCTGCTGCTATATGAAAGCGCCAAAGGAGGTAAAATTCCCGCGCGTTGAAATTACGACACAGAATTTCGTATGGCCAAGCTGTGATTTCGTTTCATCTCCCGATGATTGTTGGGGCGCAGGCATTACAAACGCATTTTACGAGCAATGTATAATGACGCTATATAACGAAAACAACGAGGTTGTGTATGCATCCTCCCTCGGCGGTGAAAACGGCCACGACTATAACGGCGCAAAGCTGAAAATCCGCGGAAACACAAGTGCCCGCTATGCATCGAAGGCAAGATACCCCTACAAGCTGAAGCTTGAGGAAAAGTTTGACTTGTTAGCTCCCTTGATTGGCAGAAGCGGTGAACTGGACGGCTACGCCGACAGAGATTGGGTGCTTCTTAATTACGGAAACGATGGCTACCGCATAAGCGGAGATGCAATTGCGGATGCAGTCGGCACGGAGTGGTCACCCGATTACTGCTACGTCAGCTTATATTTAAACGGTGAGTACAGAGGACTTTACGTTTTGTCCGAGGCAGTTGAGGAAGGAAACGGAGAGGGCGATGAGGCGTGGCGAGTAAACGTGGACAGTGACGGCTTCGTTTTCGAGTGCGATGCGTATTGGTGGAACGAGGACTACTATTTCAGTACTCCGCTTACAAAGGACACGCCTATGTATTTTACCTTTAAATATCCCGACCCCGATGAAAAGCCCGACTATACCTATTTAAGGGATTACCTTATAAAATTCGAGGAGGCGCTGAAGAAAAACGACGACTCCTACCTTGAGTACATCGACCTTGACTCCTTTGTAAAATGGCTACTCGTTTCGGATTACCTGTGCATTAACGACGGCGGCGGCTGCAACATCTTCCTATATAAAAAGGATGCAACCGACGAAACGAAGCTTTGTATGGGCCCAAATTGGGATTTTGATTCCTATATGGGAAGCGTCGAGGGCTTGTCTGTAATTCGTATGGATTATGACGGCGCACCCTTCTATTATCGGTATTTGATAAAAAAGCCATCCTTCCAAAAGAGGTATAACGAGCTGTTTTTTGAAACGCGCCAAAGCTTAGAGGAATACGTAAACGATGCCTTTGCCAGAATTGACGAAAAAGCACACACGGAGCTTTTAAGATACGATAACTTGCGATTTGGCACGTCGGTGAAATCACTTTCCACAAGAAAAAACACCTTCTTAAGCTGGCTAAGCGATCATCTTTGGTGGATGGAAACAAAATTCCAAAATCAATAACCTAAAAAAGGACAGAATTTTCTGTCCTTTTTTCTGCTTTTATTGCATTGTTAATTCGTTTGTGATATTATGTAATTAGAATATTATAAGGAGCTTTGGTCAATGGAAGAAAAAAGCTTGAAAAAGATACATATGATATGCAACGCGCATATCGACTCTGTATGGCAGTGGGACTTGCCCGAGGGCATTAGTGCAACGCTGTCAAGCTTTTATTCCGTCTGATTAACAACACTCCAAGCAGTGAAAAATCGTATATCGCGGTAAACGGCGCGCGCCTTGATTTAACCTTCGGTAAATACGAGGTTAAAACCGTGGTTTACGAAAACGGCGCATTAAAAGAGCATTACGAAATGATTGTATAACAAATTAAAGAGGTAAATTATGAGAATTTTATTTCAAGGCGATTCAATAACAGATGCAGGCAGAGATTATAATAACGACACCTTGCTTGGCAGGGGCTACGCACATCTTGTTTCTGCATCCCTCGGCTTTAGTGAGCCAAATAAGCACACCTTTGTAAACAAGGGCATCAGCGGCAACCGTATAGTTGACCTTTATGCGCGCATAAAGAGAGATATTATCAATTATCAGCCGGAGGTAATGAGCATTCTTATCGGTGTAAACGACGTATGGCACGAATTGGGCGAAAGTCCGAACGGCGTAGATGCGGACAAATTCTTTAAGATTTATTCGATGCTTATCGAGGAGGTTAAGGAAGCGCTTCCTAATATCAAAATTATGATTTTGGAGCCGTTTGTTTTAGAGGCGTGCTCAACTGAGGGCTCTTGGGAATATTTCAGCACCGAAACCGAAAAACGCGCTGAAATGGCAAAGAAGATTGCAGAAAAGTACAATTTGACGTTTATTCCGCTTCAAAACGGCTTTGATATGCTTGCGAAAAATACCGAAAACAGCTATTGGCTCGGTGACGGCGTGCATCCGACGGCGGCAGGCCACGAATATATCAAAAACGAGTGGCTTAAGGCATATAACAATTTATAATTAATTAAGGGGAACGTATGAAAAAGCACAACAGCATTTTAAGACTTGTTATATCAGCACTTTGCTTGGCGCTTTCATACGTGCTTCCCTTTTTGACGGGACAAATTCCCGAAATCGGTTCTATGCTCTTGCCTATGCATATTCCCGTTTTGCTTTGCGGCTTTATTTGCGGCTGGCAATGGGGGCTTGGCGTTGGCTTTTTAGCTCCGCTTCTTCGTTCGCTCACGCTTGGTGTGCCGCTATTTTTCCCAATGGCACTTTGTATGGCGCTTGAGCTTGCCACCTACGGGGCAGCGTCGGGGCTTGCCTATAAGCTTTTGCCAAAGAAGAAAATATTCATCTACGCTTCTCTTTTGGGCGCAATGACGCTTGGCAGAATAGTATTTGGAATTTCAATGACAATTTGTATGTGCGCAAAGGGCAACTCATACACGTTTAGCGCGTTTATTGCAAGCGCCTTGACGGGTGCAATACCGGGTATTTTAATCCAAATTATACTTGTCCCTGTCTTAGTTATGATATTAAAAAGCCAACGAGGATTGAAATTAAATGAATGATTTAAGAGCGGTTTTGACAAAAACGGACGAAAACGAAATATTTTTTCCGCTTTTTGAAAAAATAGACGCGCTGCTTGAAAATGGCGCATCGATTATTGCCATTGAGGGTGGAAGCGCAAGCGGAAAAACCACACTTGCTTCCCTGCTTTTTGAAAAATACGGCGCAACCGTTTTTCATATGGACGATTTCTTTTTAACGCCGAATATGCGTACGCCCGCGCGCCTAAGTGAAATTGGCGGCAACGTGGACAGAGAGCGGTTTGAGAGTGAGGTGCTTATCCCACTTAGTAAGGGTGAGGCGGTAAACTACCGTCCTTACGACTGCAAAACGTGTAAAATTAAGGAAGGCGTGGCGGTAAAGCCCGAAAAGCTTGTAATAGTAGAGGGCGCGTACTCAACGCATCCTGCACTTTTCGGATACTACGATTTTACGGTCTTTTTAGATATTGACCAAATAAAGCAAAGGGAGCGCATACAAAAGCGCAACGCGCCCGAGCACGCAAGGCGTTTTTTCGAGGAATGGATTCCCCTTGAAAACACCTATTTTGAAAAAACAAATGCAAAGCAAAGATGCGATTTGGTAATTTCCGTGTAAGGAGTACCACACGCTTATATAAAGGAGAAAAATATGGAATTAAAGGTAATTAGCTTTAACATCAGATGCTGTGACGATAAGGACGGGCACTCGATTAGCGAGCGCGCGCCACGCTTAAAAAAGGTAACGGAAAAATATGATGCCGATATAATTGCATTTCAGGAATTTACCGTGCCGTGGGAAAAGGAAACCCAAAAATTCTTCCCCGAGTATGAAATGTTCAACCTTTACCGTTCTAAAAACGAGCTTGAGGGTGCGCCTATTCTTTGGAAAAAGGGCAAATTTGAGCTGCTTGACAAGGGGAATTTTTGGTTATCAAGCACGCCTGAGGTTGAAAGCCGCGGCTGGGACGAGCTTTATAACTGCTGGCGTATGTGCGAGTACGTAATTTTGAAGCATATTGAAAGCGGCAAGATTTTTACCCATATGAACACACACTACGGCTTTGGCGACAAGGGACAAACCGACAGCTCCAAGCTGATGTACGAATATTCAAAGAAAATATCAGACAATCCGACCTTTATAACGGGCGATTTTAATATGTTCCCGACAAGCTGTGGCTACGAGGAGATGGTAAAGCATTTTACCGATGCAAACGCGGTTACCGCAAACGACAGAAGAACTACTTACCACGGCTACGGCACGGTTGATAACGCGCATATTGACTACTGCTTTGTAAACGACAAAATCAAGCCGCTTCACTTAGAGCTTATTTGCGAAACGGTTGACGGCAAATACCCATCCGACCACTACGGCGTTTACACTGTGCTTGAAATAAACTAAGCAAAAAGCCGATAATTCAGCAAAATCAACGCGCTGAATTATCGGCTCTATTTAGTGCTTTATATTTAGAAAGGGGCAGATTTCTGCCCCTTTTGTTTAGTTCGTTTCCTTGTCAAGATACTCCATCATTTTTTTGATGTAGTCGAGCTTGTAGTCGAGAATTACGTCGGGCGCTTGGCGCTCACCGGGGATTTCGAGGTTGTAAAGCCCCTCGTAGCCGAGCTTTTTCATTTCACGAAGAACAGTGAAAAAGTCCACGCTTCCCTTGCCAAACGGCATAAGGTGTTGATCCCTTTCGCCCTCGTTGTCAGCTAAGTGAAGTGCTTTTATGTTGTTCCCTGCCGTTTTTATAAATCTTGCTTGATCCTTGTCCTTTAAATTAAGGTGTCCTGTGTCAAGGCAAATTCCAAGATTTTCGCTCTTAAAGTGGTCGATAAAATACATCAGTCCCTCAACCGAGTTTACAGCTTCACTGCTGATGAGGTTTTCAAGACAGATAACGATGCTTGTGCCCTTTACGTGCTCCAAAAGATCTGAAAGCGCTTTGATATTTTCTTCTCTTGTTACGTCAAGTGGCGGCCTTGTGCCGTCCTCTTTTGCTAAATTGTCGCAATGCAAAACCGCATTTTTAATGCCCATGGCTAAAAACAAATCAAGCTGCTTTTTAATCAACTCTCTATGCTCGGGTGTGCAAATTTTTATGCCGTAGAAGAAAAGGTGACCCTGCAAAAGCTCAACTCCAAGCTTGCGCGCATACTCGCCGAATTCCTTGCCGACAATTTTTGGGTCTCCTCTGTCAAGAAGCACCTCGGAATGCTCACACGAAAGCTCACAAAAATCATACCCGCGCGCCTTGAGCTTTGATAAGGCATCCTCGGGAGTTAAGTGGCAAAAATAGCTTGACCAAACACTTAGTTTCATAAATCCTCCGTTTATTTAAAGGGAACAGCTATTTTGAAGTGAACCCCATTTAGTTCACTTCATTTTGCCGTTCCCTTTTTAGTAGCTTTAATTTAATCCTGCAATTTCAGAAACCGTTTGTCCCTCTGTCCAGGTGATGCTTTCGTAGGTCACCTCGCCATAGGTTAAAAACTCGCGTGCTATGCCCGCTTTGTGAAGCTCATGAAGCTCGTGCGGAGAAACGATTCCCTTAAAGTCGTTATAATCGTTTGTGTCCCAGTTGTAAAAATCAATAACGATGTATTTAATGTCTGCTGAATAAGTCTTTACGCCGTCAATTTCAGTAACGGTCAGGTTAATTACGTCAACGTCGTCGAAGTATGAGCCAAGGGCGTATCTGTAATTGTCCGTTGCAAGCTCCCATTGCATTGGGTGACCCTCGCTAAGCTGACCCACGGTTAAGGTTTTGCCCTTTCTTGCAAGCGCTTCAGCTGCGCGAAGAGCATTGTTAATTGCATTGTTTCTGCAAGTGAGCGCGCCTGAGTCCTCCGCCATAAACTTTTCAACGTTGAGGTTATAGGTTGCGCCCGTGTTCTTAAGATAATGGCTCATTAAGCTTGATGCCATAGGCATATTGATAAGACTTCCGCCTGCCGCAATAAGCTGTGCCATGGTCTTAACTCCCAAAAATCCCGTAAGCTGGGAGCTACTAAGTGAGCTACCCTTGTCATAGTCGCCGTTTGATGCGTTTTGCTGCTTAACTCTGTCGTATGCTTGCTCGGTAAGTGCATCTATGGCATACGTCATATTACCGATTTTAACCTCGGTAACGGGTGGCACAGCAGGAGTTGCACCCTTTTCCTCTTTTGCATCAGTAAGTGAAATTGACTCAGGTCCCTCGTATGCGGTTTCGCTTCCTATGTAAGCAACGCCAAGGTCAGGGTCAACAACGAAAAGTGACATAATAAGGTGTGTGTCTAAATTTTCCTCGGGGATTTCCTTAAACGATGCGGAAATTCTTGAAAATTCATTTTCAAAGCCGATAACGTAAACCTTGTCGTTTCCTTCAATTGGGTCGCCGTTTTCATCAAGCGGCAAGGTGTCGCCAAGAATGTCCTTGAGCGTTATAACAAGACCGTATTTAAGCGCCTCGCCTGTTTTTTGCTCGTAAGCTGCGAGTGCGTCAGTGTCAACTGTGTAGCCAATACCGATGCTATTGCCGTTTTCGGAAATTGAGTAGCCGAGGTACTTGAAAATCGGGTCCTCTCCGTCCTTGCCCGCTTCGGTAAAATCGTCATATATACTGTCCGCACTTGCAAAAACGGTAAAGATGCAAAGTGACAACGCTAAAAGTGTCAAAAACAAAAAAACTCTCTTTTTCATTTTAGCTCCTTTTAAGTAGCAATATTAAAAAATACTGATTTAAGCATACCACAAAATAATGTATTTGTCAACAGCATACTAAATGATAAACGCTCCCTTGGCTATTTCTTTTCCTTGTACCACGTTGCGCCCTCTGACGGCGTTTTGCCCGTGGTTTTTTTGAACACCTTGGAAAAATACGAAATTGAGCAAGGTGAAAACCAAACGGCAAACGTTATAATGAAGGCGTTTGATTTGTTCAACTAAAGAAAATGGCTGTCGCAAATCGCGGCAGCCATTTGTTATATAAGCTTGTCCTTCCCTAAATTTACATTTAAATTCTAAACGGTTGTACCAAGTGGCAAGCTATGTGCGGTTTTGGGGCACGGACGGGCGGATTTTAAAGGATAACGGGGCTCAGCGGAGAAATTCCTTGCTTTGAATAAAACAAGCCGAAAACGCCTTAAATAAGCGCAGAAACGTCACAACAATTCTAAAAACAAAAGGACTGACATCTTCGTCAGTCCTTTTTAATGTTGAATTTTCCTTGCCGCTGTAAGCGTAGGCGGGAGATTTTCCCCTGCACCCATCGAGATTAAAGCAACGGTAATGCCTCGATAAACATGGGCATCAAAACAGCCATTAGAGCTGATAAAATTGTTGACAAGACAACAAAAATCGGTATATAAAACCATTTTTGCGGTGTACCATAGGCGGACTTTGCCTTTTGGAGCTTTGCTTCGTCAATGTAGAACCTTGCATTCTCCCAATCAGGCCCCTCAACGCCCTCAACGTTTATGGCTCTCGGTATGGTGTTGCCAACTACGCTGATAATACGTCTTAGGTTACTTGAATCCTTCAAGGTGACCTTGTGGAAAAATGAGAATTTAGTGTAGCCAAGCTCAGGTAGAGTTTTTGCGCTCTCTTCGCTTGTTGCACCTGCATTCAGTAAACGGCGCACAACCTCGCCAACGACGTTGTTTGAAAAGTAGTTATACAAAAAACCAAGATTTACACCTATGCAAATCGACCAAATTATTAAATTTACGGGTAAAGCGTAAATTGCATCTGCAAATAGAATCATTTAGCGCCTCAACCTTCGATAATGCCTTTGCCGCAAAGCTTGATGAGGATGTCCTCAAGGTCGTCGTTTCCGTAGAAATCAATCTCCACTGTTGAAACCTTGCCCTTTTGCTTAATCTTTACGCGCTTGCCTGTTATATGCATTGCTCTTTTTTCGAGGTCCTTTATGTAATCAACCTCGATTTCCTCGCCCTCGTTTTCCTCTGTGGGGACAAGTCCCTTTTCGTATTCCTTGTTTAGCTTTTTGACAAGTGCTTCTGTGTCACGTACGGAAAGTGAACGTACCAAAATCTGCTCCGCAGTATCTACGATACTGTCCTTGTTTTTAAGACCCAAAAGTGCACGCGCGTGGCCTGCTGAAATATCACCTGTTTTGAGCATCTCAAGTACGTCATCAGGAAGGTCGAGCAAACGCATTGAGTTTGCAACCGCGCTTCTTGATTTTCCAACCTTTTCGCTAACCTCCTCTTGGGTTAAGCCGTATTGGTCGATAAGTGCCTTATAAGCTGATGCTTCTTCGTATGGATTGAGGTCTTGACGTTGAATATTCTCGATAATCGCTATTTCTGCCGCCTCAAGCTCGTCCGCTTGCATAATAATTGCGGGAATTTCTGAAAGTCCTGCAAGCTTTGATGCGCGCCATCTGCGCTCACCTGCGATAATTTGATAATAGCCCTGTGCATCCTCGCTTTCGCGAACGATGATTGGTTGAAGCAAGCCGTGGCGTTTGATTGAATCGGAAAGCTCAAAAAGTGCTTCCTCGTCAAAATGCTTTCTCGGTTGGTCTGCCTTTGGCTCTATTTGTGATAAACGAAGCGTTTGAATTCCGTCGTCCTTTGATGATGAAACGTCAATGTAGTTGTCTGCGAATATGGAGTCGAGTCCTCTTCCAAGTCCTTTTTTCATTTGCTTTTCTCCTTTTTTATATTATTCCTTCGGTTCTTTCTATGATTTCTCTTGCTACCTTTTGGTATTCTAAGCTTGATTTTGAATATTTTGAGTAGTAGTTAATTGGCTCTGCATAGCTTGATGCTTCGCTAATAACTATGCTCCTTGAAATCTTTTGGTCGAAAATCATTCCAAAATAGTAATTTTCAAGCTCACTAAGTACCTCTTTCGATAGCTTGAAGCGAGGGGTAAACATCGTTACCAAAATTCCTGTTATAACGAGGTTTTTGTTATATCTCGCTTTAATTGCCTTGACCGTCATCATAAGCTGAGTGAGTCCTTCAAGTGCAAAATATTCACACTGCGTGGGAATAATCAACCCTGTGCTTGCAACAAGCGCGTTAATTGTAATCATGCCGAGTGATGGCGGACAATCGATAATAACGTAGTCGAACAGATTTTTTTCTGATAATTTTGACAAAATTCTTTTTAGATATGATTCTCTACCACCCTCTGTTGTTAGCTCGGCTTCAATGCTTGCAAGCATCATGTTTGAAGGAATTATAGACAGATTTTTGTATTTAGTTTCAACTATTGCAAGGGAGATGTCCTCTGCCTTGCCTGTAAATACGTCGTATATCGAATATTTAAGCCCGTTTTTGGCAATTCCAAGTGAGCTTGTTGTGTTTGCTTGTGGGTCAAGGTCGATAAGTAAAACGCGCTTGCCGAGCGCACCAAGTGATGATGCACAGCTTAAAGCGGACGTCGTTTTACCAACCCCGCCCTTTTGATTGGCGAATGAGATGATATGCACGGTAGCACGCAACCTTTCGTTTGTGATTTTCTAATAAAAGTATAACATCATTTTCGCACAAAATCAATAGAATTTATTGAAAATTTTTAGAAAAGTAAATAATACCAATGGTGTACTAACCAATTTACTAACCAATTGGAAATATCGGAGAGCACATCAAAACGTTGCAAATTTTTCCTCAAATATAGTTCTCTGATATGAAATGGACTACCTGCAGGGCTTGAAACGCAGTGTTTCACGTGAAACATTCAATCCTAATGGCGCAGCATATTGCCCCTTTTTTATCTTACCCTATAAAAATGACCCCGTCTGCTCCATAATGTAATCCCCTCCCTTTTTTTACGCACCATCCTCTCCTCTTTTCGCCCCATCCCCCTCTGCTGCTGCTCTTGCTTGCTAATATGTTTCACGTGAAACAATAGAATATTGCGACTTCTTTGCTGTGCTTGATTATGAATATAAATGTATGTTGTTTTGCTTTCGTTGCTTTATGCTGTATGTTTTATAATGTTCTGTCGGTGGGGGCCGCTCCTGTTCCTCCTCTTTTTCCTCCTTCTCTCTGTGTGCTGGATTCGTTTTTTGCTTTTACAATCTCTTCTGTTGCCTCTGTACGCCTGTTTTTGTCTCTCTTGTACTCTCTTAGCGGTATGCCCTGTTTTGTTCTCGTTTCCTTTTCCTTACTACATTTATGCACTGAGGTTTTGTGAAATGTTTCACGTGAAACATTGAAAAAACCCAACCGCGATTGCGATTGGGTTTTAGCCATTTTTGTGGTCTTTTTTGTTAAGGCATAGCTATCTACCTGCTCTATGCTTTAATCTTTGTTTTGGTTATCAACCTTTTGTTGATAACCGCGTGGAAAAGTGCGTAGATTTTGTCGAAAAATGGAAAAATATGGAAATAAAGATGTTTTTTGCACTTAATCACTCGCCGCCGTTGCTTTTGAGTGCTTCGGTTGCGACTTGCAACTCTTCCCCTTTTGGCACTAAAATTGTTATTTCGGTGTATGAATCGTTCTCTACCTTGCGCCGCTTTATTTTAATCCCGCTGTTTTCAACGGATGAAATTGCGCGGTTTATTGCGTCGTAAAAGCACTCAATTGACTTAAAGGTGTGCTTTTTAACTTCCTTTGTGCTTGGATTTTCCTTGGAGAGTAGCTTGTCAACGTGTGCTTCCGATTCTGATACGTTTAGCTCCTTACTGATTATATCTTCAAGCGCCTTTTCGCGCAAATTATCGTCTTTTATTCGTAAGAGTGCTCTTGCGTGACGTTCGCTTAAATCGGCTCTTAAAATCATTGCGCGCTCCTCTCTTGATAGGCGCAATAGGCGCAGCTTGTTGGCTATGTATGATTGGCTAACGCTCAACTTTTCCGCAATTTTTTCCTGTGTTTGCTTGTGAATATCTATGAGCGCTTCTATTGCCTCTGCCTCCTCGAAAATGGTTAAATCCTCGCGCATTAGGTTCTCAATTATTGCCATTTCGGCGCTCTTTTCTTCGCTTGCTGATGCCACCACGCACGGCACACGTGTCATTCCGATTTCCTTGGCGGCACGTAGTCTTCTTTCCCCTGAAATAAGCTCGTATTCGCCACCGATTTTACGCACTGAAAGCGGCTGAATTATGCCATAATGCCTTATGCTGTCGGCAAGCTTTATAATACCCTCGTCACGAAAGGATTTGCGTGGTTGGGAAGGGTTTGGCGTTATTTTTTCAACCTCTAAATACAAAATTTGTTCGTTTTCTTGCTTTTCTTCCTTCATTTTTGCTCCCTTGCTTGTTTTTACTAAATTTTGCGGAAATTCTTCCTATTTATTATAATAACATCCTTGTTTCGAGGTTTTTGTCGCGTTTTGGGCAAAAATAAGCACTATTTTTGGTTTTTAATGCCAAAAGAGAAGGAAATTTGTTTAAAAGCTTGAAAATGTGCTTAAAACGCCTTATTTTGCGCCGTTTTTGCTTAGCAGTGCGGTTTTTTCGCCGTTTGTCGCTTTTGTTGTCTATGTGGCACTTTTTCCGCGCTAATTGATAAAAATGCGCCAAAAAAGCGTGTTTTCTTGTTAATTTGTGCGAATAATTATTAATATAAATAAAATCATCAAAAAATCGAATTACAGATAAGGGGTCGGGCAAAATGATGCTCTTTTAATTATTGCTATTGCATAAGTATGCATAAATGATAAATAAATATGCAATAAAGATGTTGCAAGAAAATGCGAATTACAGACACAGGGTCGACCGAATTTGAAAAAATGCAAAATTTCACGATGGAATAAATTTTCATATTACCTCTGAATTAGCGAGTGTGACGCGAAAAGCCGCACCCTCGTGCAGGATGCGGCTTAACTTTATGGGCGCGAAATAACGCGATTTAAGGGCGTTTGATGATAAATATGGGAATTCCATACGAAAGCTTGATTTTGCCTTAAATTTGGCTTCTGTGCGCCTGATATTGATACTTGAGAGCTTTTTACTCGACGCTTTATGCGTACTTAACGTTTACGTTGATAATTTCCTTAGGTCTTACCACCTTGCCGTCGAAAAGAGCATAGCCCTTAACTGCATCGGCAAATGATTTCTCGGGGCGGTATGCCTCGGTGTGAGTAAGTGGGTTGACAAACGCGATAGCGCGCTTAGTTCTGATCATGATATTATCAACTGCACCTGAGTCGGTCTTTGCAACGTTGTTTGAAAGCTTTACCGTTACGTTGCCGTAGGTTGCGATCTTGCCGTTTTCGAGCATTTGGCTGTTGTTTGTGTCGTTTGACACGTACGCCTGCTTGAAGAGCTTGTAGAAGCGCGGTGAAACCGTAACTGTGATACCGCTTGCCATGTTGACGTCGTTTTCCTGAAGCTTCTCGATTGCATCGTCGAGAATTGAGAGCACGTTCTCCTTGGTTACGAGTGTTGGCGCTGATGTGAGCGCGTTAACGGATGAGTCAAGCACCATATTGGCGATGTACTTGTCCATTTCGTTTGCAAGACCCTCGCTTGTTTCTGCGCTGAGCGCATCCATCAAGCCGCCGATTGCTTGCGCCTTGTCAATGTCACCAACCTTGTAGTTGAAGTATCTGATTTGATTTACGTTTAAGATAACGGATGTGTCGCTTACCTCCTTGGCACTGTCGATCTCTCCGCTTGCGTTTTCACGCGTGATTGATTTAATGGTGGGCTTGCCAACGCCGAGAATGTGAACGCTGTCGCCCTTTTTGGAAACGTCGCCCTCGTATTGGCGGTTGCAGTCCTCAACGAACACACAAGCGCGCTCGAGCTCTCTGTTGATTGATTCTGACCAAACTGATGGGATGAAATTTGAATATGCCATAATGTTTTTCTCCTTGCATAATTTTGCGAAGGGCAAGGGAGTGGCGCCAACTATTGCCACAAACTTAATTTACGCCTAAAGGGCTGACTTTTTGGCTAAATGCTGGCGCGTGTTGCTAAATGACATGAAAATCATAATAAATCCGCTTATATTACCATTTTTGTTGGCTTTTTCTTATAATATCGTAATTTTTCGAGATTTGCTCGGCACTCATTTTCAAAACCTGCTCTTTTGTGAAGAAAACCTCGCTTGTTTTCTCGCTTGAAGCAAGAGAGCCGGGGGAAACGAGCTTGTTTTGCAGCGAAACGAGGGATTTTTTGGCAAAATCGCCCTCGATTGCGTTGATTAGGCGCAAATAATTAGTGTAAAGGTCTGAAATCGATAAATTTTGACCGTTATGGCTTGAAAACAGGCAGAAAAGCTCATCCTTGCGCAGTTTTTTCAAAGAAACACTCGGAAATAGTCTTGAAAATACTAAATTTTCGTCTTCGCTCAAGGTGGATTGCGATGAGTTTTCCACGCTTTGTTGATTGTCAATTTCAGACAAGGGGTCAAGTATATTTGTTGACGTGTCTGACTTTTGAATTTTGGAAAGTTTTGCTTCGTCTGTAAAATTAATAGTATTATTTATACTATTTTGCTTGATTTCTGCCTTTTTTTCCGCTTGAGAGGAGGTGTCATCGTCAAACGTGCATTTTTCCTCACCTGAATTGGGAAAATTCAAAGGATTTTCAGTGTCACCTGTGTCGTTTTTGACATCGATTGCTTCGATTTTTGCGCCTGATGTGTCTGAATTCTTCGTGTATTGAGAAATTTTTTCTTTACCTTGCATCATTGTACCTCGTTTGCCCCTTTAGCTTTGCAAGCTCTTCCTTGAGCGAGGTAAGCTCTGATTCCTTTTCGCGGCGAATTTGCTTAAGAATTTCTTCTTTATTTGTAATTGCGGACTCGGGATAAGCGCGAATGTAGGTTTCAAGCGAGATGCTTCCGTTCTTTAAGCAGGTGTCAAGCAATGAAATATCCGACGCAAGAGATGATTTTGTGCCGCCAACCGCCTCAACGTAAACCTCGAAGCACGCGCCTTCGTACTCGTTTGAGGAAAATTCATCATACTTTGAGCATTCTTCGCTGTTTTCGACGTTTACTTTATCGATGTAAGCACGCTTAAAGTAAAAATGTCTTAAAAACTGTGCGACAACCATGCCCTGCTTGCGCTTTGTGTGCCAAAACGAGCTTCTTAATTCGTCAATCGGCACTTGCGCCTGTGATTGTAGGTAAGCAATTGCCGCACCTGAAAGGTTTGAGCTAAACGCATCGCCCGTCATAACGCTTGATGCGCCGCTCACCGTCCTTGTCATTTCCTCAAGGGCAAGTGTTATATTCATTGGTGAGCTTGAAAGCTCGCCCTCGGGCATTCTCTTAATTCCCTCGCCCGTGCCTGAAAAATCAATCAATACCTGACCGGGCACGTTCGAGATTTTTTGGTTGCCGAGTGCGTTTGGCAGGGCGATATATTTGCCCCACGCGCATTGTTGCGCGTTCAGTAGGTTCATCGCGATGTTGAAATTGATTGCCTTTTGGTTTGGAATCAACCCTTCAACCTCGCCCATACCGTATATTGAGTGTTCTTTTCTTTCGTACTGCCCGCAAACAATCGGATAAAGCTGCTTGATTTTATTGCGTTTGTGCGAAAAATGATTGAAGCTTGGGTTAATACCGCTTTCGTTAGCGCTTTGCTCGTTTTTGGCGTTTGATATTTGAGCTAAGAGTTGATTCATCTCTTTACTGTCGGGAATAATCTTAAACGGCTCGGTCACGGTGTTATATTTCGTTTGTCTTTCGCAATATATCTCGCCGTCCATTTTGAAATAGCGCGTTAAGAGAAGCATCGTTTCCTTTTCGAGTGAAATTTCACCCTTCCCCTCACAGGATTCAAGCAAAATTGAGTTAATCAGCTTCGTGTCGGTGATGCCTGAAATAAGCTTCTTGACTACAACCTGTGAAGCAATTATAATCCAATCCTGCTTTTGCTCGTCAATCTCCTGCGGATTTGAAAAGAAGACGTTAAGCGGGTCGATGAGCTCGCACGAAAGAGCGCCAAGCTCGCCGCTTTCATTGGAAATTTCCTCCGAGTCCCAATAATAATGGAAGAAGTACGAGCCCTTTTTGATTGCGTCGTCGATTGCTCGTCTGTCTAGCTCATCCTGACCCATTTCGCGGAAGACGCTTGCGGCAAAGCTGTTGAATTTGTCTACGTTTATAAGAGGTGAGTACGATTTATACTGTATTCTTACGGGAGTAGAGAGAATTGCGCCCTTTTTTGCACGGCAAATCATTTTTACGATATTCACCACAGGGCGCGGTAAATTTTTTGTGCTTTCCGTTGGCCTTGGCCACTGTCTGCCCTCGTAAAAGTCAACGCACTCCGGTATTTTTTCACGCAAACCCGTCATTGCTTGATTTTCGAGCGCTTCATTGTAAAGGCGGTAGCATTTTGTTGTCTCACGACTTAAATTTTCTTGCCGTTGAGCCATTCGTCAACAACCTCCTTGTATGAAATTTCAGCCACAGGGTCGGTTGTTTTTGTTTTTTCGAGGCTATTCACTCTTTCCTTTAGCGAATAAACCTCTTTGATTAGTTTTTGAAGGTTTTTCTTTGAAATAAACATTTTACCACTCCATGTAGTTTTCAGATTGCAAGGGGAAGGGAGTGAAATTTTGCTTCAAAAAGTCAGTGGTGGCATTGGTTGCTTTTGGCTTGTGCTCATAATCAATGCCGATAAAGTGTGCAATTGCACTTGCCATAACGAGGTCATCGTGGCTTCCGTCAGCTGCGGCACTTTTTCCGTCGCTTCTTTTTACAAAGGTAGTCATTTCGTAAAGCGTTTGCCTGTCCGTTTCAAGGTAAATACATTCGCGCATTACCGAAACAAGGTTTGAAATGATAATTGGACGGGTAAGCGCGCTTGTGACAAACCCGTAGGATTCAAGCGCGTCGTCGGCTGACTGTCTTTTTGCGTGCGAGTACAGATTTTCGTACCCAAGAGAGCGCAAAACCCTGATGGGGTGTCTTGAATAGTTTGTTTCAACTCCGATAAGGGCGGTGTTATAATGCTTGCCAAGGCAATAAAGCTGATGTGCAAACAAATCCTCATCTATATTTTTAATATGTAGAGTTGCAACACAACGCGAGGTTGTATTGTCGATAACCTTTGCAGAAAAGTAGTCCTGACCTGTGCCTGCTGTGTCCGCACCGATAACGTACGGCTTGATAAGCCCGTTTGAATTTTCGTTTGGCGCCTCAACTATCGAGATGTAGCCGTTTTCGCTTTCCTCAAATTTAATATCGGTAAGCGTTGTTTTGTATGACCCGATCTCGCCGCTTGGCAAATATACAGGTAGCGGCTTGATTTTATAGGAGAAATATCCGCGCCTTGATTTTATACTGAAGGTGCTTAGATAATCCCCAATTTTTTCCTTGTCAAAAATGCAGTCCCCACTTGAAACGAATGCTTCCTCAGGCGTGCATGGATATTCCTGCCGAATAGAGCTTTTATCAATATAAGAATGATATTTCTTTGCATACCAAGCAAGCTGGTCCTTGGTTAAGCCCTTTTTTTCAAGCATCTTAAGTCGGTTATTTAGCCACGTGTCGCCACTTTTTAAGTATTCGTGCTCGTTTGAGGTGTATTCCTTGGTTTTGTACCACTCGTAGAAAAGATTGTGACAAGCGCCACTGTCCCAAAGCTCCTTTGACTCATTAAAGCCGTTTGCCGTCGTTTCAAAAATGCAAATTGCATCGCTTGTTGCCGCCTCGCCTATCGATTTTTGCAAATCCTTTATGGGGCACTTGAAAAATGCCGCCTCGGAATAGTGAATGAACGAAAGGGTGCGGCTTCTGCCGACGTTTGAGGTTGCCGAGGCAATTCTCCAAGACGAATTTAGCTTGTCAAAGTATAGCTCGTTAACGGAATTGAATTTTTCCGTCGGGCGTAGCCGCCTTGGCAAGCTGTTATACATTGCTTTTGCCTTATCAACGAAAATTGCCTTGGTGTTGTCGTCACGGTCGGCAAGCGTAAACCCCGAAAAATTGCGACGGACAACTGCGTAAGCAAGCATAAGCGCCGTAATAAGTGAGGTAAATCCCTGTTGTCTTCCTTTTAATATGAAATACGGTTTTTTGCTACACTGTGTCTGTAATTTAGACAAAAAGTCGCGTTGCACGTCGTTTAAAAAGAACGGAACCGTCTCTCTTTTCTTGTCAACAATAGAGAAGCACGCCTCGATTAAAAGCTCGGGATGCTCCTTGATTTTTTCTCGCAAGCTTTCCGTGTCAAGAATCCTGTCGGCAATCGCGGCGCACAGTGCTTGGTCCTTTGATATGTCCCTGCTGACTTCCCAAAGCTCACGCCGTTTTTCCACCATTTGGTTTATTGAAATTTCTTCTGCCATTTTTCCTCCTTTCCCTTGCAAGAGTATTATTGCATAAAAAAAGCGGTACCGAGCGGTACAGTTTCGCCAAAAAATGAAAAAATTCTTTGTCACAAGGATTTGCAGCTCTCCCTCCGTCTGCTTTGCAGCCACCTCCCTCAAAGAAGGAGGCATGGGCGGTACCGAGCGGTACAATTTCACCAAAAAAAGAAGAAATTTCAGAGAAAACTTTTGACGTCCACTCACTTGACATACGCGCGCGCAGGTGATATAATCATTATAATATATAAAAGGAGATTAAAATATGAAGGCGGTAGTAACTGTAATCGGTAAGGACTCTGTCGGCATTATTGCTGACGTTAGCGTGGAGTGCGCAAAGCACAACGCAAATATTGTTGATATCACACAAAGCGTACTCAAGGATTATTTTGCAATGATTATGCTTGTTGAAATAGAAAAAATGGAAACGGAATTTGCCGTTTTCCAAAAGGAGCTTGCCTCCCTTGGCGAAAAGCGCGGACTTGATATACGCGTAATGCACGAGGAAATTTTCAATTCAATGCACCGTATTTAAGGGGATATTATGGTAAACATTAACGATATACTTGAAACTGTCAATATGATAAAGCAGGAAAATCTTGATATTCGTACTGTAACTATGGGTATCTCGCTTTTCGACTGCATAAGCGACGACCAAAAGCGTCTTGAAGCAAAAATTTACGATAAAATCACAAAGAGTGCCGAAAATCTTGTTTCCACAGCAAACGAGCTTGAAGCAAAGTACGGCATTCCGATTATAAATAAGAGAGTTTCCGTAACCCCAATTTCCTTGGTTGGTGCAGCTTGCGATAAGGACGGCTTCGTTCGCTTGGCACACGTGCTTGAAAGAGCGGCAAACGAGGTTGGCATAAACTTTATCGGCGGCTACGGCGCGCTTGTTCAAAAGGGAATGACAAAGGGTGCGGCAAATCTTATAGACTCAATTCCCGAGGCGCTTGCAACCACGACAAAGGTTTGCTCAAGCATAAACGTGGCAAGCACAAAGGCGGGCATTAATATGGATGCCGTTGCGCGTATGGGTCAAATAATGAAGGAAACGGCGTATCTTACTCGCGATAATGATTCAATCGGCTGTGCAAAGCTTGTTGTCTTTGCAAATATTCCTGAGGATAACCCCTTTATGGCAGGCGCAATTCACGGCATAGGTGAGCCGGACACCGTTATAAACGTTGGTGTTTCAGGCCCCGGCGTTGTTGCTTCCGCAATTAAAAGGGAGGGCTTTTGCGACTTTTCGCACCTTGCCGACGTAATAAAAAAGACTGCGTTCAAAATCACGCGCGTCGGTCAGCTTATTGCTTACGAGGCA
This sequence comes from Eubacteriales bacterium, assembly GCA_045660785.1. Lineage (GTDB taxonomy): Bacteria > Bacillota > Clostridia > Oscillospirales > CAG-272 > RGIG2000. Next base: position 56,142 of record JAZREL010000062.1, read on the forward strand.
TCAAAGAAGCTCAATACCCCGTATGGAATTATTGACCTTTCACTTGCACCTACCCCCGCAGTTGGTGACTCCGTTGCAAGAATCCTTGAAAATATGGGTCTTGAAAGATGCGGCACTCACGGCACGACAGCGGCGCTTGCAATGCTTAACGATGCGGTTAAGAAGGGCGGCGTTATGGCTTCGTCCCACGTTGGCGGCTTAAGCGGCGCGTTTATTCCCGTTTCGGAGGACGCAGGTATGATTGAGGCGGCAGAAATGGGCGCACTCAGCATTGAAAAGCTCGAGGCGATGACCGCGGTTTGCTCCGTTGGTCTTGATATGATTGCCGTTCCGGGGGACACAAGTGCATCAACACTTAGCGGAATTATTGCAGACGAAATTGCAATCGGTGTAATTAACAATAAGACAACGGCTGTGCGCTTAATTCCCGTTTACGGAAAGGGCGTTGGCGAAAGCGTTGAGTTTGGCGGCCTTCTTGGACACGCTCCTATTATGAAGCTCAGCGAATATTCAAGCGAGGACTTTATTGCGCGCGGAGGAAGAATTCCTGCGCCGATCCATAGCTTAAGAAACTAATAAAATACGCGACCCCGTGTCGGTAATTATCATATTATCGCGCGGAAAAGGAGAAAATATGAAAAAGCTTGATACAATATGTGTGCAAGGCGGCTACAAGCCAAAAAGTGGAGAGCCACGCGTTGTGCCGATAGTTCAAAGCACTACCTATTATTATGAAAAGGCAGGCGAAATGGCAGACCTTTTCGACTTAAAGAGTGAGGGTTATTTCTATACTCGCTTGGCAAACCCAACGGTTGACGCGTTTGAAAAGAAGCTCTGTGAGCTTGACGGCGGCGTTTTGGGAATTGCAACTGCCTCGGGTATGAGTGCAACGCTTCTTGCTATACTTAATATTGCGGGCGCAGGCGATAATATCGTTGCCTCACGCGCAATTTACGGCGGTAGCTACAACCTATTCTCAGTTACATTGCCTAAATATGGAATTACGACAAGGTTTTTTGACCCCGACGACAGCGAGGAGGAGATTGACAAGCTTGTTGACGATAAAACAAGAGCAATCTTTACCGAAACTATTGCAAATCCAACAATTGTTGTGCTTGATTTTGAAAAAATCGCAAGAATTGCAAAGCGCCACAAGGTTCTTTTTATGGTTGACAACACCTTGGTGACACCTGTGCTTTGCCGTCCTCTTGATTTTGGCGCAAACATTGTTATTTATTCATCATCAAAGTATCTTGACGGTCACGCGGTTGCACTCGGCGGCTGTATCGTTGATGGCGGTAACTTTGATTTTAACGCAACCGACAGATATCAAGAGTTTTTAGTGCCTGACGAAAGCTACCACGGTCTTGTTTATGCATCTCTTGGCAAAACCGCGTTTGGCGTAAAGTGCAGAGTTCAAATGATGCGCGACCTCGGTGCTATTATGAGCCCTGAAAACGCTTTCCTTACAAATCTTGGTATGGAAACCTTGGCGCTTCGTATGGAAAGACATTGTCAAAATGCGAAAAAGGTTGCAGAATTCTTATCAAACCATCCAAAGGTTGAGTGGGTGCTTCATCCATCGCTCGCGGACAATAAATATAACGCGCTTGCAAACAAATATATGCCAAACGGACAAGGCGGTATGATGAGCTTTGGCGTTAAGGGCGGCTGTGAAAAAGCATCTAAATTTATGGAAGGCCTTGAAATGATTGCTATCGTAACTCACGTTGCAGATAGCCGCAGCTGTGTTTTGCATCCTGCATCAACCACACACCGTCAGCTTTCAAGCGCTGACCTTGAAGCGATTGGCATTAAGGACAACTTGGTGCGCCTCTCAGTTGGAATTGAGAACGCGGACGACATAATCGCTGACCTCCAAAACGCTCTTGACAGAGTGTAAAAATACGAATTATCGACACAGGGTGGACTTTTTTGTCGGCACACTGTGAAAAAAGGAGAAAGAAATGCCCATTATTATTCCAAAGGACATTCCTGCATATTCAACGCTTCTTAACGAGAATATTTTCGTTATGAATCAAGAAAGAGCAATGACACAGGACATCCGCCCTATCGAAATTGCCATTCTTAATCTTATGCCCACTAAAATTGAAACGGAAACTCAGCTGATACGCCTTCTTTCCAACTCACCGCTTCAAATTAAGGTTACGCTTATCGGTACGGAGAGCTACGTAGGCACACATACTCCGCTTGGTCACCTTCAAAGATTTTACAAAACCTTCTCCGAGGTGAAAAATCAACACTTTGACGGTATGATTATCACGGGTGCGCCTGTTGAAATGATGGAGTTTAGCGAGGTTAAGTATTGGAGCGAGCTTACGGAAATTTTAGATTTTGCCAACACAAACGTGCAAAGCACAATCTTTATTTGTTGGGGCGCGCAGGCGGCAATGCATTATTATTACGGTCTTGATAAACAAATTTTGCCAAAGAAGCTCTTTGGTGTTTTCAAGCACAAAAAGTTTGTAAACTTCGACCCGATTCTTAAGGGCACGGATGAGGAGTTTTATATGCCGCACTCCCGTCATACAACCGTTGATATAGAGTCAATTCGCAAGGTTGATGATTTGCTTATTCTTGCCGGCTCAGACAAAATCGGCGCTTCAGTTGTGCGCTCACGCGATGGCAGACGAATATTTCTTATGGGTCATATGGAATACGATAAGGATACCTTAAAAAACGAGTATTACCGTGACCTTGGCAAGGGGCTTGACATCGACCCGCCCGAGAATTATTTCAAGGACGAGGAAAAAACAAAGGTTGTTCCAAATTGGTATTCCGTTGCTAATTTGATTTATTCAAATTGGCTCAACTACTACGTATATCAAATGACACCGTACGATTGGAAATCTTAAAATTCAGACACAGGGTCTAATAAAAATAAAATAGCGATGGACAAAAAGTCCATCGCTATTTTGTTTAATTGTGATATCAAGGCAAGGTGTGATTATTGATTTGCGCCTGACAAATAGTAGTAGTCAAGCTCGTTTGCCTTAACTGATGCGAAGGTGTAATCTACAATTTTTGAGGAAATTGTCACCTCGTAGGGGAGTGAGCTTTGATGCTTGGAAAGTGCTTCAAAGAAGGTGTAGTTTGCAACGCCTGCCTCAAAGGATTCTCCAAAGAAAATTTCGCTCTCGCGTCTGTCGTATGCGCCACTGTCAAGCTCAAGGCGTTGAACGAAAATAGAGCCGTATTCAAAATAGTCACCCGGCTTAATTGTTACGTCCTCACCCTCAAGTGAGGAATCTCCCTCGAAATAACGCTTTGCGGTAACAACCTTAACCTCGCCCGGCTTGCTTTGGTATGCCGCGGACAATACGTTTGAGTTGCTTAGCTGCTCAGGGTCGGGGTTTGACGTTTCGTATAGGCCGCTTGGGTAGAATTTATCGTCGGAATATTTTTCCCAAAGCTCCATATAGGAAAGGTTTTTGTCATCCTTTAATAATATATAGTCAAAATCCATGTTTTTGTTGACAAGCAGCTCGCGAAGCTCTAAAACAAGGCGCTCCTTTTCTGCCTTTTCGTATTCGTCAAGCAAAACGAATTTCACCTCACCGCTTGAGTCTGTGTGAAGCTTATAAAGTGTGTTTACTATTAAAGTTTGGTAGCGAAGGTAAGCGTATCTATAATATGATTCGCGGTCGCTTTCCTTAATGTTGGAGTCGTTTTTGCCCAAAATATGCTCGCGCACCTTGTTTTCCTTGTATTGCATTTCGTAAACGGAGCGCATTGCCTCATCGTCAAAGCCGTATTGCTTTGCAATTTGGTTAAACTCCTTTACGCTGTAATTGCCGTAGTAGGCAACAACGGCGGTGGCGGTTGCATTTATATGGCTAAGCTCCTCGTCTGTCAAGGAAAGTCCAAGCTCGTCAAAGAGTGACTGAGCGTAGAGAAGTGACATTAAGCTTTGCTCAAAGCCCTCGCGGTAGCGTGCTTCTAAGTAGTCACCGAGGGTAACGCCCGAGGAAAGCTCCAAGCTAAGACTGTCGTCGGTAAGGGATGAATCGAACGTGACAAGCACCTTCTTTTTGAACATTCCCATTAAATAGTTGTATTCCTTTTCCGTTATTTTATATTCTCCAAGCTCGTACATAACGCGTCCGCCCTTGCAGGAGGAAAGCATCGGAACGAAGAGAATTATTAGAAATAACAGACACAGGGTGCGGCAAATTGTTTTTTTCAAGGTATTTCTCCTTTATGGTTAGTTATTTATCTCGCTTGATTTTTCAAGATAAAATTCAAGCATTTTTACGGATTTTTCGTGGATGGTGTCACCGGGCGAGAGCTTAACTGAAATGTAAGGCACGCGTCCAACGCCTGAAACTGAAATGTTTTGGCGGTCGAGCTTTGAAATTTCCACAAGTAAGGGTAGTGAAACCGTTTCGGGATAGAAGCGGATTTCGCCCTTTAGATGCTCAACCTTTTTCATTTTGGCTCTTGCGGCATAGGATTTTACAAGCGCGATAGAAAGAAGCGTTTGCGTTTCCTTTGGAATTTTGCCAAAGCGGTCGGTAAGCTCTGTTTCTATATCGTTTTTGTCCTCGCAGGATTCGATATGAGCGATTTTTTTGTAAATTTCCACTCTTTGCGATGCGGACTCGATATATTTTTGAGGAATAAATGCGTCGCTGACTGTGCTTATCTTCGTTTCGTAGCGCTCTTCCTTGTAAACGCCCTTTTCCTCGAGCACCGCCTCGTTAAGCAAGCGAATATATAAATCGTAGCCGACAGCGTCAAGGTGACCGTGCTGCTCACTGCCAAGAAGATTGCCCGCACCTCTTATTTCAAGGTCGCGCATGGCAATTTTGAAGCCCGCGCCAAACTCGCAAAAGTCGCGAATGGCATTTAAGCGCTTTGATGCAATCTCGGAAATTTCCTTTCCGCGGCGGTATGTGAAAAACGCGTAGGCGCGGCGGTGGCTTCTGCCAACGCGGCCTCTGATTTGGTGAAGCTGAGATAGACCCATTCTGTCCGCGTTTTCAATGATTAACGTGTTCGCGTTTGGAATGTCAATTCCCGTTTCAATAATGGTTGTGCTTACTAAAATGTCAATATCGCCAAGGACAAGCGCCTGCCAAATTTCTTCAAGATGCTCTCTGTCCATTTGACCGTGTCCAACGGCGATTCTTGCTTCGGGAAATGCTGACTTTAGCGCGCTTGCCGTATGGTAAATCTTGTTTGTGTCGTTTTGCAGATAGAAAATCTGTCCGCCACGGTGAAGCTCGCGCTTTATGGCATCGTTTAGTAAATTTACGTCGTGCTCAAGCACGTAGGATTGAACGCCGACTCTGCCCTCGGGTGCTTCCTCAAGCAAGGAAAGATCACGGATTCCACCCATTGCCATACTGAGCGTACGCGGAATTGGAGTGGCGGAAAGAGTCAAAACATCGACACAGGGCCACGCGTTTTTGATTTTTTCCTTCTGTGCAACGCCAAAGCGCTGCTCCTCGTCGATGATTAAAAGACCGAGGTCCTTAAATTCAATATTCTTTGAAAGAAGCTTGTGTGTGCCGATTATAATATCAAGGTCGCCGCGCTTAAGTGAGCGTAAAGTAGCGCTTTGCTCCTTTGCGGTTCTGAACCTTGAAATCATACCGATATTAACGCCCGTGCCTGCAAAGCGCGCGGTTGCAGTTTGGTAATGCTGCATAGCAAGGATAGTCGTCGGCACTAAAATTGCAACCTGCTTGTTGTCCGCAACCGCTTTCATAGCCGCGCGGAAGGCAACCTCGGTTTTGCCGTAGCCAACGTCACCGCAAAGGACCCTGTCCATTGGGTATGGCTTTTGCATATCGGAAAGAATTTCGCTTATCGCAAGTGCTTGTGAGGGTGTTTCCTCATGCTCAAACGATGCGGCAAATTCGTCCTCAATCAGTGAGTCGCCCGAAAATGCGTGACCCTCTATTCTTTGACGGCGCGCATATAGGTCAATTAGCTCCTTTGCCATATCCTTAGCAGAGGTTTTTGCCCTTTGTGTTGATTTTTTCCACTCAGCACCGCCCATTTTTGAAAGCTTAACGTCACCGTCAAGTGAGCCGGCACCGATGTATTTTGCAACCATATCAAGCTGGTCAACGGGCAAATAAAGCTTATCCGTGCCTGCGTACTGAATTGTGATATAGTCGCGGTATGCACCCATAACGAGTAGGTTTTGTATGCCGAGGTATCTGCCAATGCCGTAGCTGACGTGCACAACGTAGTCACCTACGTTTAAGTCGGCGGAGGAAAGGATTTTTTCGCCCGCGTTTTTGGCAAATATCTTGTTTTTGAAGGTTTTCTTCTTTTCCTTTCCCTGCTTGGAGGAAAGCACAACAACCGACAGCTTTGCTTCGGGAATTTCAAATCCCTCGGGGAAGGAGTCGGCAACTACAGAGACAACACCCTCCCTCAAGCAATCAACCGTTTTTTCCTTGGAGGAAAGTGGACGCGCGGGAATGTCAAGTGATAAAAGCGATTTGACAGCACCCTTTGATTCCTGCTCGGTTTGGCAAACGAGAATTGTTTTGTAGCCGTTTTTGGTGAAAAAATCAAGGTCGTCGCGAATAACGCTGACGGAGTGGTTTGCAAAGGACGTGCCCTTGGTGCTGAAGTGGTAAAGCCCACCCTCCTTGTCAAAGCGCGACATTATATATGTGTCAATATTTATTGTCTGATGAGATTTTGAAAAATGGTCAATTTGCGACACAGGGGCGCCAAAATCCGCATATTTTGACGGTAAAAGCGAGCTTTCAAGAAGCCCCTTTACAATCTCGTTTTCGTAAGCGCGTGAGTCCTTTGATTTTGCTTTAACTCCGTTTGTATCACAAATTATCAGTGACGTATTTTCGTCGAAATAGCTTAAAAGTGAATTTTTTTCGGGATAAATTAAAGAAATATATTTGTCAAAAAACGAGTGTGAGTAGCCGCCCTGTCTTACCGCTAAAAGCTCGCTGTTTAGGCGCTTTGTTGATTCCTCGCTTGTTGCTAAATCAAGCAGCTTTTCAATTTCGCCCTCGATTTTTTTGAGCTGCTCATCACTTGCGACAATTTCCTTTGACGGTGTGATTTTGAAGGACATAATTTTCTCGTCCATTCGTTGAGTTTCAACGTCAAAGGTTGCCATACGGTCAATTTCATCACCGAAAAGCTCAATTCTTATCGGCTTTTGCTCGTTTATTGCTTTTTTGCCCGCGTAATATTCGCATTTAGTCGGAAAAACGTCAATTATTCCGCCGCGCACCGCGTATTGACCGCGCCCCTCAACCGCATCGGTGAGGGTGTAGCCCATATTAAAAAGCTTGGCTGAAAACTCGGAAACGTCAAGGGACGTGTCTGAATTTACGGAAATTATCGAGCTTTCAAGCACACTTTTCGGCACCGTGTACTGAAGGCAAGCGTCGGGCGTTGTGATAACCGCGTCTATTTCGTCAAGCAAAATGCCCGAAAGCACGCGCAAGCGCTCATGTTCGACGTCGTGAGAGGCGGTAATATCGTAAAAATTAAAATCACGTACGGGATAAAACTCGCTTTTTATTCCGCTTTTCTTAAGAAATTCGTTGAGCTTGTTTGCGCGGCGCTCCTCACCCGTTAAAATAAGAAGCGGCGATTTTGTCCTGCACTTAATATCGGTTGCGAGGGAGTAAAGAAGCGAATATATCGCGCCGTCACTTATTCCGTCAACCAAAAGCGGCAGCTTTTCGTCTGATTCTCTCAGCTCGTCAAACCGTGCAAGCAGCTTTTGATACTGTGAGCTATGCCTTATAGCGCCGTTTATAATGCTTTTTTCCATATAGACCTCTTATTTTGAGATTCCGTTAAAATCACACATTGCCTTATCTGTTTCGCCCTTTAACATAAGGGTAAGAATGCTTGGGATTTCCTCAAGCACGGAGAAAAAGCGCGGCTCCTCCTCCTTTGGCAAGCGCGCAAGCACCCAATCTGCAATATCGTACTCAGGATGCGGCTTTTGACCGACACCGAGCTTTATTCTTGGGAATTTATCGCTTGAAAGACGCTCGATTATGTTCTTTAAGCCGTTGTGGCCACCCGCGCTTCCGTTTTTTCTTATTCTGAGCTTCCCAACGTCAAAGGATGCATCGTCGGAAATTACTATTATGTCCTCGGGCGCAATTTTATAAAAGTCTGCTGCCTCGCGCACTGCCTCTCCCGATAAATTCATAAAGGTTTGCGGCTTCATAAGAAGCGCACGTACGCCGCCTATGACAACCTCGCCGCAAAGGGACTTGAACCTTATTCTGTCACACTTAACGCCGTATTTTTGCGTAACGTAATCAATCGCCAAAAAGCCCGCATTGTGTCGTGTAAAGGTATATTTTTCACCGGGATTACCAAGACCAACAATGATTTTTGTTATCGGTGCTTGGCTCTCGCTTTTTTCAATTTTCTTAAAAAGGTCAAAGATGCTTGCCATATTATCTCCTTGCAATTTATTTATAGCCACAAATTATTTATAACGCGCAATAGCCCACATTCGTGGGCGTGCATTTTTATAAAGTATATCATAAAATGTGCGCGCTTGCAAGCAAAAAATAATATTATAATAAAATACTTTACAAAAATAGAAATTTCTGTTATAATGTAATATACATTAATTTACGCTTGCGCATATACGCGTGGGCGACGGTTGATGCTTTTATGAAGGGAGCGGAGCGGCTTGTGCCGTTTTCCGTGTATATAGAACTCTTTTAAGGAGGAAATTTTATGAAGAAAAACAGAAATATATTAAGGTCGATAGTTGCGTTTGGAATTCTTCCCCTGCTTGCACTTGTTGATATTGCACTTGCAGGCGTGCTTGTTTCAAAGCTCGGCGGGTATGAGCTTCCTATTATCACTGCGTGCGTGTCACTTTACGTATCGTTTGCGATAATTTTCGGAATTCTTACCTCGGTTGTGGGAAAGAAAAGAAATGCGGACGGTGCAAAGAAGGGCCCTGTGCTCGGTAACGTAATGTACGACAAGATAAATTACGAAAACGAGCCCGCGTTTATCTGTGACGAAAACCACAAAATAGTATGGGTAAACCGTTTTGCATCAAGTCAAATCGGCGCAAAAAAGACTCTCGGCGCAAATATCAACACCATCTTCCCATATGACTTTTCCGCACAAAACGGCAAAAAATCAAAGGAAATCCGCGTTGAGCTTTTGGGAGAAACTTATATCGTTGAGGAAACGAAAATAGACACGTCAAGCGAGCAATACTATCTTCTTTACTTAACGAACATTACAAAGCAGGCGGAGCTTGAAAAGCTTCAGCGCGATAAGGAAAAGATTGTTGCGTACATCGTTGTTGACAACCTTGACGCGCTTTTCCAATTCGAGCAGGAGCAATACCGTGAAACCGCGGCTAAGGTTGAAAAAATCGTACGTTCCTCTGTTGAAGCCGTAAACGGTATTATCAAGGAGTACGAAAAGGATAAATTCGTTGCCATATTTAATATGGAGGACCTTGACAAGTTTATAAACGACAATTTCTCTATGCTTGATAAGGTAAGAGATATTCGCTTAGGAAGCGGCAGTGTCCCCGTTACTCTTTCAATAGGCGTTGCCAAAATGGCGGAGGCAAACCTTGCAGAAAAGGATAAGCTTGCCCACATCGCCCTTGATATGGCTCTTCAGCGCGGCGGTGACCAAGCGGTTGTTAAGCTTGAGGACGAGGTTTTGTTCTTCGGTGGCAGAACGAATGCCGTTCAAAAGAGAACAAAGGTGCGCGCACGTGTCGTTGCAAACGAGCTTGCGATGAGAATTTCAAAATCCTCAAACGTTATTATTATGGCGCACGCATTCCCCGATTACGATGCTATCGGTGCATCTGTCGGTATGGCGCGTCTTGCTAAATTCTGCGGCACTAAGGTTAATATCGTTACAAACTTTAAGGACATCAACGTAAAGAAGATGCTTAAGCACTTCGACGGAATTGAGGAATATAAAAACGTATTCGTTGATTCCTCTAAGGGTCTTGACCTTGTTAAGGCGGACACGCTTCTTATTATCGTTGACGTAAATAACATCAATATGTTTGAATCCAAGGATATTGCGAAAATGGTTGATAACGTAATTATTATCGACCACCACCGTAAAACCGCGGAATATGAAAAGGAGCCGATTATTTCGTATATCGAAACCTCGGCATCGAGTGCAAGTGAGATAGTTGCGGAGATTCTTGAGCAGGCGCTCCACCTTTCACAGCCGATTGCCGCTGAGGCAAACGCGCTTTATGCGGGCATTTTGCTTGACACAAAGCACTTTACAAAGGGCGCGGGCACAAAAACACACGCTGCGGCTATGTATTTAAGAGATAACGGTGCATCGTACGAAAACGTGCAGGATCTTTTCAAATCAAACATTAACGAATACAAAAAGGAAGCATCCTTTGGCGATAAAATCGAGATATACCGTAACTGTATGGCAATTGCACTTAACCCATACGGCAAGGACAATTCCGACAGAATTATGGCGGCAAAGGTTGCAGACAATTTGCTTGGGCTTGAGGACGTTTCGGCATCCTTCGTGCTTGTGCAAATAGACAACGTGGTTCACATTTCCGCGCGTTCAAACGGCACGGTAAACGTTCAGCTTATTCTTGAAAAGCTAAACGGCGGCGGACGGTACGACGCGGCAGGCGCTCAGGTTAAGGGCACGGGCGTTGCAGATACATTATATATGCTTAAGGAAGCGATTGATGGCTACATCAATCCGGAGGAATAATTATGAAGGTAGTACTTTTACAGGACGTTAAGGCACAAGGCAAGAAAAATGATATTGTTGAGGTTTCAGAGGGATATGCAAGAAATTTCCTTTTCCCAAAGAAGCTCGCAATCCCTGCTGATGCCAAGGCAATAAATGATATTAAGAACAAAAAGAGCTCTGAGGCACACAAGATTGAGCTTGAAAGAGCGGCGGCAAAGGAGCTTAGCACAAAGCTTGAGGGAATTACAGTAAAGCTTCAGGTTGAGGGCGGAAGCGAGGGCCGTCTTTACGGTGCGGTTACCGCAAAGGATATTGCAGAAGCATTAAAGAGCCAATTCGGCGTTGAAATCGACAAGAGAAAAATTATGCTTGATGCACCGATAAAAGCATACGGCACGTACAAAATCGATGCTAAGCTTTATCAGGAAATTTCGGGAAAGGTTACCGTTATGGTGCTTGAGAAATAATGGATATTTTACAAAAGAAAATGCCGTATTCTCTTGATGCGGAGCAAAGCGTGCTTGGCTCAATTATAATTGACCCCGAGTGCTTTGACGATATCGCACAGATTGTCAAGGTTGACGACTTTTACCTTGAAATCCACAGAGAAATTTACGGCGCAATGTATGATTTTAAGTTTCAATCGAAGCCGATTGACGTTATAACTCTCGTTAACTCGCTCGTTTCAAACGGTGTTTACGAGGATGAGGCGGCGGCGCGCTCGTATATCAAGCTTCTTGTTGATATTATTCCGTCGAGTGCAAACGCAAAGGATTACGCTAAGATTGTTTACGACAAGAGCATTTTAAGACGTCTTATCGAGGCATCCGACGCAATTCAAAAGGATGCATATTCGGAGGGGGACAGCGTTGAAAACATCGTTGACCTTGCCGAGCAAAGGGTTTTTGAAATCGCGCAAAAGAACGAAAAAAGAGATTTCGTGCATATAAGAGACGTAATTCACCAAACCTACAACCGCCTAAGCGAGCTTCAAGAGGCGGAGGGCGACGAGGCAACGGGCCTTAAAACCGGCTTTGCAGACCTTGATAACGTCCTTGTCGGACTTGGCAAGGGCAGCTTGGTTATCGTCGGCGCACGTCCGGGTGTTGGTAAAACCTCATTTTGCTTGAACCTTGCAACAAATATTGCGAAAAAATCAAAGAAGGCAGTTTGCATCTTCTCGCTCGAAATGTCAAACGAGCAGCTTGTTTCAAGAATTATTTCATCCGAGGCAACAATTGAATCGCACAAGCTTCGTACAGGCAAGCTTGAAGCGCGCGATTGGGATAATATGGCGAGTGCCGTTTCCGACCTTTCAGAAACAAATATTTATATAGATGATACAACCGACGTATCAATTACGGGTATGAAGGCAAAATTAAGACGTGTGAAAAACCTCGGCTTGGTTGTAATCGACTACCTTCAGCTTATGGAAAGTGAAAAATCGAGAAAGGACGGCTCCCGTGTAAACGAAATTGCCGACATTTCAAGAGGTCTTAAGAAGCTTGCAATGGAGCTTGACGTTCCGCTTATCACCTGCTCACAGCTCTCCCGTGGAACCGAAAAGGAAAAGGAAAGACAGCCAATGCTCTCCGACCTTCGTGACTCGGGCTCAATCGAGCAGGACGCCGATATGGTTATCTTCTTGTCGCGTGACTACTACGGCAAGGACCCCGACAAGGCAAATCAGGTTGACGTTATTATTGCAAAGAATCGTCACGGCGGTCTTGGCACTGTAAAAATGGCTTGGTACGGACAGTATACGAAGTTCCAGCCGCTTGAAACTAATTTGAGTGAGGAATAATTATGAAAAAGTACGAAAGATTTATTGACAGACTTTTTGACGAGGATAATTTCGATCCGATTGAAATTGTTGGCGAGGACGGAAAGACCTATAAGCTCAATCAGCTTGCGGTTGTTGAAACCGAGCACGGCTGCTACGCTGTAATGGTTGACGATAACGTTGCCGACGGCGAGGCGTACGTGTTCTTTATCGACGAGGAGCAGGACTGCCTCACCTACGTTGATAATGAGCTTGTTGCAAACGAGGTTTTGGCTGAGCTTGATGACGAATTCGATGACGACGATTACGGCGAATAATTGACATATTAAGGCAAAATCATTAAAAAGCATAAACCATACTACCATATCAAAATAGGCAAAAGACCTTCCTTTGGGAAGGTTTTTGCATACGGAGATATTACGCAGAAAATGCGACAAAAAGCTGACAAAAGGAGAAAACGGATGGAAAATCAGTTTTTACCCATAACTAAAAATGAATGTCTGTCTCGCGGTTGGGATGAGGTTGATTTTGTGTACGTAAGCGGTGACGCGTACGTTGACCATCCGTCGTTTGGCACGGCAATTATAACAAGAGTGCTCGAAAATGCGGGATTTAGGGTTGCGGTGCTTGCTCAGCCGGACTACAAAAGCTGCGAGGAGTTTAAGCGCTTTGGCAAGCCGCGTCTTGGATTTTTAGTTAGCGCGGGCAATATTGACTCAATGGTTGCACACTATACCGCATCAAAGAAAAAGCGCTCATACGATTACTACTCACCCGGTGGAAAAATGGGCAAGCGCCCTGACCGCGCGGTAATCGTTTACTGTAACAGAATAAGAGAGGCGTACGGGGATGTGCCCATTATTATCGGCGGCATTGAAGCGTCACTCAGAAGATTTTCCCACTATGATTATTGGGATGATAAAATCAGACGAAGCGTGCTTGTTGACTCGCGCGCGGATATTTTGACCTACGGTATGGGTGAATCAATTATTTTGCGACTCGCCACCTTGCTTGACAAGGGTGTGCCGATAAAGAAAATCAGAGCAGAGCGCGGATGCGTATATCTTTGCAAGCGCGAGGATGAGGTGCATTTCCCCGTTGCGGCTGAATTTGACTTTAATAAAATAAAAGAGGACAAGCGCGAATATGCACGCGCGTTTGGCATACAGTACAAAAATCAAGATGCCATAAACGGCGGTGCAATTGTTGAATATTACGACAACAAAAAGCTTGTTCAAAACCCACCTGCTTACCCGCTTGAAAGGGACGAGCTTGACAAGGTTTATGACCTTCCGTACGTGAGAACGTACCACCCTGTGTACGAAAAAGAGGGTGGCGTGCCTGCAATCAGCGAGGTGCGCTTCTCAATTACACACAACCGCGGATGCTTCGGCGGCTGCAACTTCTGTGCTCTTGCGTTTCATCAGGGTAGAAGCGTGCGCTCACGTAGTATAGAAAGCGTTGTCAAGGAAGCGAAGATTATCACCGAAATGAGTGACTTTAAGGGCTACATCCACGATATAGGCGGTCCAACGGCAAACTTCAGATACCCCGCCTGCAAAAAGCAGCTGAAGGACGGAGTTTGCACGGGCAGAAAGTGCTTAGCCCCGACCCCGTGTCCGAATTTGGAGGTTGACCACTCCGAATACATAGAGCTTTTAAAAGCCGTTGAAGCGCTCCCAAAGGTGAAAAAGGTGTTCATTCGCTCGGGAATTCGCTTTGACTATATGGTTTACGATAAGAGCGATGCATTTTTCAGAAAATTAGTACGTGACCACGTTAGCGGACAGCTAAAGGTTGCCCCTGAGCATTGCTCGGATGCGGTGCTTAGATGCATGGGCAAGCCAAGCGTGGCGGTTTACGATAAATTCCGCGAAAAATATTTCGCCTTGTGCCGTGAATATAACCTTGAGCAGTATATAGTACCGTATCTTATGTCCTCACACCCCGGCAGCACACCAAAGGACGCGGTTGAGCTTTCGCTTTACCTAAAGAGCATAGGACTAAATCCCGAGCAGGTGCAGGACTTTTACCCAACACCCGGCACGGCATCAACGGTTATGTACTACACAGGCATAAACCCCTTGGACGGCAAAAGCGTTTACTGTCCTACCGAATATCGCGAAAAGTTAATGCAAAGGGCGCTTTTACAGTATAAAAAGCCCGAAAACAGAAACCTTGTAAGAGAAGCGCTTGCTTTGGCAGGGCGCGAGGATTTGATTGGCTTCGGTGGCGATTGCTTGGTAAAGCCCGATATGCGCGTGGGCGCTGAAAACTCCCCGTTTGGTATAAATCAAGTGTCAAGCGGAGCAAGGAAGGGTGCGCAAGCAAGCCAACAAAAGAGGTCAAGTGCCACGGGCGCAAAAAACGCGAAAAACACGAAAAATTCTCGTGGAAACGATAAAAATTCGCCCAAAAATACAAAAAATTCAAAGAAATTTTCAAAAGATTTTCTAAAGGGTGAGGGCACGCAAAAGCACAAAAATACCCCTAAAAACAGACACTTCCCCGCCAAAAATGCAAAAAAGACAAAACGCTGACAGACTGTAAAAATCACACGAAAGCAACAAAAAACTACATTTGCCGAAAAAAATACTTGACAAATGGGAAACTCGTGTGTATAATATTACTTGTCTTAAAAGATTCGAGATAACAACTTTCAGATTGCGTATTCATTACGACTTCCAATTTGAAACAAGGAGGTGCTAATATGTTAAGAACTTACCAACCTAAGAAACGCCAAAGAAAAAAAGAGCACGGCTTCAGAAAGAGAATGAAAACTGCTGACGGCAGAAAGGTTTTGAAGAGAAGACGCGCTAAGGGCAGAGCAAGACTTACTTACTAATTCAAATTGCGCATGCTTTAGATTCGGGACTGCATCTACTTATGCGGTCCCGATTTTTCATTTCTTGTATTTTTTGACAATTTATTGTCAAAGATAATTATGCTGTATATTACAGCGAAAAATTTAGTAATCGTGATGGTAAAAGGTGCAGGGGTTTGCCTGCAGTAAATGGAATCATTTACAAAACGGAGGAAGCGGTTATGAAGCATATAGCAATCGGAGAAAATCATTTATACTCGAAAACCTACGCAAAGGGACAAAAATTCGTTGGCAAGCACGTAATAGTTTACGTTTTACGTGACCTTAAGGCAAAAAAGCTTATGCTTGCACACCCACAAAAGCAGTATGTCAACCGCGTTGGTCTTACGGTTTCTAAAAAAATCGGCAAGGCACACGTAAGGAACAGGGTGAAAAGAATTTTGCGTGAGGGATTAAGACAAGCGGAGAGAAATCTCGAAATCAAAAAGGGCAATTTAATTGTCCTCGTGGCAAAGGGCTCATGCGCATTTGCCAAAAGCACGGACGTTGCGCTCGATATGCAAAGGGCGTTTACGACCTTAAAAATGACAGTAGATAAAGTATGAAGAAGATACTACTATTCTTTCTAAAAGCGTACAAAAAGGTAATATCGCCGATTTTGCCGCCATCCTGCCGCTTTACTCCGACCTGCTCGGAATATGCAATGGAGGCAATTACAAGGTTTGGCGCGATAAGGGGGACACTGCTCGGTGCATACCGCTTGCTCAGGTGCAATCCGTTTTGCCGTGGCGGCTACGACCCTGTGCCTGAAAAATTCACCTTCAAAAGAGTGCGCACACAACCTTCTTCATATACCGACACAGACGAAAGCTTTGATTTTTGCGACGGTGATTGCGAAAATTCAGAGCATCAAACAGACAGCCAAAATCCTTGTGAGGCGGCTGAATGTACCGCGAAAGCGGAAAACAAAGGAGAAAACAACTAATTATGATGGATTTATTAGCAGTTCCGTTTGGTTGGGTCTTAAAGGCATGCTACGCAATTTCAAATAACTATGTAATTGCACTTTTGATATTCTCAGTAGTAATGCAGATTTTGCTTTGCCCATTTGGTATTATCCAACAAAAAAATATGGTAAAGCAAGCGAAGATGCGACCAATGGAGTACATCATTCGTAAAAAGTACGCAGGCAGAACTGACCGTGCGACTCAACAAAAAATGCAAAATGAGATTATGGAGCTTTATCAAAAGGAGGGCTACTCCCCACTTAAGGGCTGTCTCCCTATGCTTTTGCAGCTCATTATCATTTTCCCACTTTACCAAGTAGTTATAAGACCGCTTCAATTCGTTGGCGGTATTCCAAAGGCAGTATGTGCAAACATCGTTACTTGCTTTGAAAACTTCAAAAATGCAGACGGAGGCGCCGCATTCGAGCTTCCTAAGTCTGCAAAAGAGGTTTATATTTCAAATCTCATCAAGGACATGGATGCGGATAAGCTCAATGAGGTTCTCTCTCAGGTTGTAAACGACAAGGGCGAGACTGTTGTTTCCATGGATCAAGCAGGCGAGGCACTTTACTACTTGACAAGCCGTATGGACAACATTCCAAACGTTTCAATCTTCGGTCAAAACCTTGGTGAACAGCCATTCTCCGCGTTTGGAGATTTCAAGGGACTTTGGTTCTTGCTTCTTATCCCTGTTATCAACCTTGGTCTTATGTACCTTTCACAGTTTATAACAAAGAAGCTCAACCCACAGGGACAAGAGCAAAACGCGGCTGCAGGCGGCGCTATGAACTCAATGAAGATTATGATGTGGACAATGCCACTTATGACCTTCTTCTTCACGTTCACGTTCCCTGCTGCAATCGGTGTTTACTGGATATTCAGAACACTTCTTTCAATGCTTCAGCAATTCCTTCTTTCAAAGATTTTCAAGCTTCCAACCTACACAGATGAGGAATTAAAGGCGCTTGAAAAGGAAATGAAGGATTCAAAGAGGGGACAAAGCAAGCGTCCCGACATCGTTTATAACAACGGTGAGCCAAGACAGTATAAGTCACTTCACCATATAGACGACGATGAATAAAATC
Organism: Eubacteriales bacterium; assembly: GCA_045660785.1. Taxonomy (GTDB): domain Bacteria; phylum Bacillota; class Clostridia; order Oscillospirales; family CAG-272; genus RGIG2000. The sequence goes on from JAZREL010000062.1 coordinate 73,551, forward strand.
TAAAGGAAACAATTTAATATGAAAACCGAATTTACACTACAAGCCAAAACGGTAGAGGAAGCGTATGCTAAGGCAAACGAAATCTACTCATCCCTTGGCGAAATTTCAATCGAGGTATTAAACCCGGGCAAAAAGGGATTTTTGGGAATTGGCAGAGTGCTTGCAGAAATTAAGGTTATCGTAGATGACGGTAAGCCCGAGCGCAAGCAACCAAAGGAGCAAAAGCCAAGAGTAGAAAACAAGCCACAAAAGCCAATCGCTCCAAAGCAAGCTCAGCCAAAGCAAGAAAACAAGCAGGAGCCAAAGCCACAGAAGCAAAATGCTCCAAAGCAAGCTCAACCCAAGGCAGAAGCAAAGGCAGAGCCAAGAGAGGAAAACAAGCCACAAAAGCAAGCTCAACCAAAGGTAGCTCCCGTTGAGGACAAGATCCCTACAATTGAGGAAAAGGAAGAGCAAATTAACGTAACCCTTAAGGAAAAGGAGCTTGCAGTAAACTTCTTAAAGAGCTTTATTGCTGACATCGGCTTCAACTGTGAGGTTAAGGCAGATATGACCGTTAACGAAAACGGCTTCGTTCCACGTCTTATCACAATTGAGGGTGAGGACGCGCCAAGCTTGATCGGCCACAGAGGCGAAATGCTTGATGCACTTCAATACCTTTCCAACCTTTGCTTAGCACGTAAGAGCGAGGGTGAGCACAAGGAATACGTAAGAGTAATTATCGATATTGAAAATTACCGCGAAAAGAGAGAAGCGACACTCCGCGCACTTGCAAGAAGAATGGCGCAAAAGGCACTTAAGTATCAAAGAAACGTGCTTCTTGAGCCAATGAATCCTTACGAGAGAATGATTATTCACTCCGAGGTTCAATCAATCGAGGGTGTTTCAACTCACTCAGTTGGCTACGATGACAACCGTAAGATTGTTATCACCTGCGAAAACAAGCGCAGAAACAACAATAATAATAAATAATAATGAAAAGACACTGACTGTTAAGTCGGTGTCTTTTTGTCTTGAATATATAAAAAACCCTCGGCATAAAACCGAGGGATTTTTAATGATTAGATTTCGTTTTTTGCTAAAGCATTAAGCATAATCTCTGCACTCTTTACGTTTGTTGCAAGCGGAATTGACTGAACGTCGCAAAGGCGCAAAAGTGCGGTAACGTCGGGCTCGTGCGGTTGAGATGTGAGTGGGTCGCGAAGGAAAACGATTAAGTCAAGCTTTCCCTCAGCCACCATTGAGCCGATTTGTTGGTCACCGCCGAGAGGGCCGCTCTTCATACGGTTGATTGAAAGGCCTGTTTCTCCCATAACGAGAGTGCCCGTTGTGCCTGTTGCATAAAGCGTATGGAGCGCGAGCGTGTCCTTATACTTTATAGCAAGATTTATCATATCTGACTTTTTCTTATCGTGTGCAATAAGTGCTACTTTCATTTTTTACCTCTTTTTTATTAAATATTGCATTTATAGGTTGCTTTTTTCTTTGTTGTTACAAGCTCCTCGCCGTTTGGAAGAGTGATGTGCTTTTTAACCTTATCGTTCTTGCTTTCAACGGTAATTTCAAACACGTCCCCCGTCTTTTTCCAAGAAACGGAGATTTCACCCGCGATTGAGTTTACAGTTCCCTTGGCGTATTTTCTGCCCTTTATGTATGGCTTGATTGAAACTGATTTTTCGTTTACGTCATAGGTTCTGACACCAAGCACGGTTGCGCTGAATTCGTAAATTGCAAGCGCGCCCCACGCGTGGCAATCACTGCGTGAGTAGGTTGGAGTTTCGGGCACGGTTGTGCAGTTAAGCTTCAAAAGACCTCTGTATGAATCCATCATCGCCTTTGTCTTGTCGTACATTCCGCAAATTTCAAGCGCACGGAAGTAGAAGTATGCAAACGCGTAGGTTGCTTTTGCATCAAGGTCAAGTGAATTTTTCATAATTGATTTTGCACGTCTGCCCGTTGCTGTGCCGCTAAGGACACACCAAGCTTGCATATGCTGTGAATACTTTGTGTGATCAAGGTTGTCGGAGAAGAGTCCCTTTTCCTTGTCCCAGAAGTATTTTACTGTGTTTTTCTTGAGCATATCGGCAGTGGCAAGATATTCGTTTGCTACGTCGCATCTGCCCGAGATCGCGTTTAGCTTTGCCGCGCACTGTAAGAAATATGCCATCATTGGGTTGTAAAGTCCGATTACGCCACCGTGAATTCCAACAGGCACGCCGCCGTCGTTTTCACCCTCTACGTAGCCCCAAGGGGTAGCCCAGTCAACGAAGTTCCAATATTTGCTTTGTCCAACAACGCCATCGTCGTTTATATGGTTGGTGAACCACTCGCAAACGCCGTCAATTGCCCTTAGATGCTTTCTTACAAGTGACAAATCGCCAAAGCGCGTATAGTGCGCGTAAACCATAAATATAAAGTAGAATTGGAACGTTGGAATATGCTGCTC
>JAZREL010000063.1:0-35602 GCA_045660785.1 Eubacteriales bacterium
GTTGATGCGGATAACGTCCGCCTCGTAAACTCTGCCAACGTCTGTGGGGTCGATGGGGAGGTAGGGCACGTTCCATACGTTGGAGTTCTTTTCTTCTCTGAACTTCATACCCTTTGCAATAGCGTCCTGATGAGAGCCGCTGAATGCTGCAAATACAAGCTGACCGCTGTAGGGCTGGCGCTCGTAAACGTGCATTCTTGTAACCTTTTCGTAAACCTCGGTAATTTCGGGGAGGTTTGAAAAATCAAGGCAGGGGTCAATGCCCTGTGAATACATATTAAGTGCTAAGGTGATTATATCAACGTTACCCGTTCTTTCACCGTTGCCAAAGAGTGTGCCCTCAATTCTGTCACCGCCTGCCAAAAGTCCAAGCTCACTGTCTGCGACTGCACAGCCACGGTCATTATGTGGGTGGAGTGAGATGATTACGTTTTCACGGCAGTTAAGGTTCTTTGACATATATTCAACCTGATTTGCGTAAACGTGAGGCATTGAGTGCGACACGGTAACGGGAAGATTGATTATAACCTTGTTGTCCTCAGTTGGCTTCCAAATATTTATAACCTCGTTGCAAATTTCAAGTGCAAACTCCGGCTCTGTTCCTGTGAAGCTTTCGGGAGAATATTCAAAGGTGACCTTGCCCTTTGCCTTTGCTTTATATTCGTTGCAAAGGTTTGCGCCGAACTTGGCAATTTCAATTATTTCCTCCTTGCTCTTTCTGAACACCTGCTCTCTTTGAGCAACCGAGGTGGAGTTATAAAGGTGAACAACCGCGTGCTTTGCGCCGTCAATTGCCTCGAAGGTTTTGGCAATGATATGCTCACGCGATTGGGTAAGCACTTGAATTGTAACGTCATCAGGTATTAAATTATTCTCAATAAGGGTTCTGCAAAACTCGTATTCCGTTTCGGATGCGGCAGGAAAGCCGATTTCGATTTCCTTGAAGCCGACCTTGCAAAGAAGCTTGAAAAACTCAAGCTTTTCTTCAAGTGACATAGGAATGATAAGCGCTTGGTTGCCGTCACGAAGGTCAACGCTGCACCAAATCGGTGGCTTTTCAATCGATTCCTTTTTTGTCCAATCCATTGTAACGCCTTGCGGGGCGAAATACTGTTTTGAATATTTTTGATAATTCTTCATAGCTAAATCCTTTCCCGAGGGAGCGTAGCTGCGAGTAGCTTTTAATAAAAAATGCCTCTTTACGCAACAATCCCTGTGCATAAAGAGACGAAGACATTCTCCGCGGTACCACTCTTTTTGACAAACGCCCACTCTTGTTCTGTCAATCAACAAAACTCCTCTGTAACGGGAGGACCCGTCCAAATCTACTCGGCACGCGCCTTTGGGTTGGCAACTCCGGGATGAGACAAAAGCACCGCACTTATTGCCTTGCACCAAACGGCAACTCTCTAAAAGGTTGGGGCTTTATATTTCCCTTCTTCGTCTTATATATTTAGTATTTTATAATATTACTTTTCTTTTGTCAAGTCTTTTTTCTTATTTTTTATATTTTTTAGCATATTTTATATTATTATAAAGAATTTTACCGTTGTATAGTAAAAAAGCAAGCCGTGTGGCTTGCTTTTTGTTAACAAATTTTGTATATCCAACCGTAGGTGTCCTCGATTTTGCCCCATTGGATGCCTGTTAAGGTATCGTAGAGCTTCTTTGTAACCTCGCCGATTTCTCCGCCGTTTACGTCATATTCCTTATCGTTATAACGGAATTTGCCGATTGGGGAAACAACAGCCGCTGTGCCACAGCCCCATGCCTCCTTAAGGTTTCCGTTTTCGAGTGCTTCAACAAGCTCGTCAACAGCCAAAAGGCGCTCGCTAACGCGGTAGCCCATATTTTTAAGAACCTCAATGCAGGATTTTCTTGTAATGCCGGGTAAGATTGAGCCGGTGAGCATAGGAGTAACTATTTCGTCACCGATTTTGAACATAACGTTCATTGCGCCAACCTCTTCAATGTACTTTCTGTGTACACCGTCGAGCCACAAAACCTGAGAATAGCCAACCTGCGCCGCCTTTTCGCCTGCACGGTTTGACGCCGCGTAGTTACCGCCGCATTTTACAGCACCTGTGCCGCCCTTAACCGCTCTTACGTCCTCGGATTCTATCATAATCTTAACGGGGTTGATGCCCTCCTTATAATAGCTTCCGCTTGGGGATGCGATAATCATAAACGTCGCTTTATGTACTGTGTGAACGCCAAGTGTTTCGTCGTTGCCGAACATATAGGGGCGAAGGTAAAGTGAGGTGCCAAATGAGTGAGGAACGAAGTCCTTTTCAAGCTCAACAAATGTGGTGAGTGCATCAAGGAAGTCGTTTTCGTCAATTTTTGGCAAGCACATTCTCTCAGCCGAGGCGTTCATTCTTCTTATATTTTCCATTGGTCTGAACAAGCGAATTTCGCCGCTTTCAGTGCGGTATGCCTTCAAGCCCTCGAAAATTTCCGAGCCGTAGTGCAAAACGGTTGATGCAGGGTGAAGTGAGATGCGGCCGAATGGAACAATTCTTGCATTGCCCCAGCCCTTGCCTGCCTCGTAGTCCATTATAAACATATGGTCAGAGAAAACCTGACCGAAGCCAAGTGTGCTTTCGTCCTTTATTTTTGTAGGTGAATCCGTTTTTATGATTTTGATTTCCATAATATTCTCCAAAATGTTTGTGCGTTTATAAAAATTATAATAGCACACATAATATTTCAAGTCAATATTTTCATAAAAGTTTTTTGAAAAATTTTAGCGTTGTAAAGTATTAAAATATAAATAGGAAGAATTTCGTCAAATCTCAAGGAGCTTTTCTATCTCGCTTGCATGGCTGACAATATATGTTGCGCCCGCGTCCTTTAGCTCCTCTTTTGAGCCGTAGCCGAAGGTAACGCCAACTGAGTCGATGCCGAATTTATTTGCACTGTTTATATCAAACTTACGGTCACCAACCATCAAGGTTTTATCCCTTTTCGCACCTGAGGTATCAAATGCATACTGCATCACCTCATCCTTGGTTGCACGTGTTTTTTCGTCCATTGTTGCCCCGCAGGCGTAATCAAATAAATCAAAGATTTCAAAGAAATGAAGCACCCTGTGTGCGTATTCCTCGGGTTTTGAGGTGCAAAGCACTACGCCTATGCCGATTTGCTTAAGCTTTACAAGCAGTTCCTTCATGCCATCGTATAGGTAGCATTCAAAAATGCCCTTTTCACGATAATATTCGCGGTAGATTTCAATGCCCTTAGTGGCTTTTTCGTCATCGAAGCCGTAAAACTCCTTAAACGAATCAGCAAGTGGTGGGCCGATAAATCGGAGGGCGTTTTCCCTTGTTTCATTTATGCCGAATTTTTCCAGCGCATATAGCACGGAATTAGACACTCCCTCGCCCGAATCTATAATTGTGCCGTCCAAATCAAAAAAGACAGTATCGTATTTTTTCATATTTTTTGCTCCTTGGTTTTATGTGCTGATTGTATCACAAAATTGTCATTTTGTCAAGAAAAAAAGGGTGCGTTTTGCACCCTTTTTAAGCTACTGTTGAATATTCCTTTTCTTCTGTCCTTGCTTTCTTTGCCGTTTTCTTTGGGGAAGCGATTTTCTTTATCAAATGATATATTCCGTATATGAAAAGTCCGACTAAATATACCGCTATTGCAACGGCAAACGGAGCTATAATAGCGTACCAAAGCTCACCCTCTGCAATGGAGAACGCGCCGCTCTTTTGGAAGAACCAGTCGTAGCCCGTTGCGTTCCAGCTTTCCAAGCTTGACATATCGCTAAAGGCAACGTTTCCAAGAAGTGCCCACGCGCTAACGGATACTATACATACCGCGAATTTATACCAGCCGCGCTTAATTGACACCTTTGTTTGTCCCGTGGTGAGATTTAAAATACCCCACGCGATTAAAACGCCGTGATAGGTCATTGTTTGAAGTGTGTTGTAGCAGAATGGGAAGGTATCTCCGAAAACACCGTCCGGATATGCAAGATACATAAGAGGACCGACAACACCCAAAATCACGAGTGGCTCCTTGATTTTTGCAAATTTTTTGGAGTGCTGAGCAAAAACACAAAGCGGTGCCATAACTGTGCAAATGTGGAATGGGAGCTTGTCAAGATAGCCCGATATTGTTTGTGCAAAATCACCATCAAGCTGTGATATCGGTCTTATAAACAAGTCAAGAACGTAAAGTGACAAAACAACGATTGCCAAAACGTCAAGCACGGTTTTTTGCGTTTTTTGACTTCTCTTTCTCAAGAAAATTGCGCCTAACACTATCGGTATGGCGAATGAAATTACATATATAAAGTGGAATTTAGTGAGTGGGCCTGCGTGCCAAAAGCTGTCAGTGGGCACGTCATAGGACTTTAAAATCACGTTTAATAAATTTACCATTTTCCGCTCCTTATAAAGCTTTTTGTTTCGCTTAGATTGTAGCACCGAGGATTTACAAAGTCAACATTTTTCTTTAAAATCGTGTTTATTTGTTAATATAATTTACATTTTTGTAACAATTGAGCGAGTTTTGCGTGTCTTTTCGCGGTATTCTTGTCGCATTTCGGTGAAAAAATCAGCGGTGGGTATGCTTCATTTCTTATATTAATTATATTATTTGGTTTTCGCTATTGACTTTGGCGGATTTAATGATATAATGTATATCACGACTTTGAAAGGAGGCAGCTTATGAAAATTCAATTATCAGACCATTTTTCATACGGACGAATTTTACGTTTTGCAATTCCGCCTATTGTTATGATGGTTTTCACCTCGATTTACGGTGTGGTTGACGGATTTTTCGTTTCTAATTTTATATATGATAACGGCGCTTCCTTCGAGGCGGTCAACTTTATAATGCCTTATCTTATGATTCTTGGCGTTATTGGATTTATGTTCAGCTCTGGTGGCGGTGCGCTTATTGCACAGCATCTTGGCAGGGGCGAGCGCGAGCGTGCAAACTCACTATTCTCTCTTTTTGTTTATTTGCCTGCAATTTTAGGCGTTGTTATTGCGATTGTCGGCTTGTTGCTTCTTAAGCCAATTGCGATTTTGCTTGGAGCGGAAAGTGGCTCCGAAATGCTTAATTTATCGCTGAGATACGGGCAGATTTGCTTAGTCGGCTTGCCTGCGGCGATGCTGCAAATTGAATTTCAGGGACTATTCTCAACTGCCGAAAAACCGACACTGGGTCTTGTTTTTACCGTAATTTCGGGTGTTACCAATATAATTCTTGACGCCGTTTTGGTGGCTGCGCTTCAATGGGGAATTGAGGGCGCGGCAATTGCAACAATTACAAGCCAAACGATTGGCTGTGTCGGCCCGTTTATTTATTTTGCAAGAAAGAATTCAAGTCTTTTGCGCTTAACAAAAATGAAATTTGATTTTCGTGCGACTGTGCAAGCGTGCATAAACGGCTCGTCGGAGCTTCTTTCAAACGTTTCAATGTCATTTGTCGGTATGCTTTACAACATTCAGCTTCTTAAATATGCAGAGGGCTTTGGAATTAAGGCATACGGCGTTTTGATGTACGTAAACTTTATTTTTATTTCCGTGTTTATCGGCTATACGGTGGCGGTTGCCCCCATAATCAGCTACAATTGGGGTGCGAGAAATAGCCGTGAGCTTAAAAACGTGCTGAAAAAGAGTCTTGTCATCATCAGCATTATGTCGGTTTTGATGTTTGTGCTCGGACAGCTTTTGGCTTCACCTATGGCGCATCTTTACACAAGCTACGACCCTTATTTGCTTGCAAAAACGAAGGAAGCATTCTTCTATTATGCATTTGCGTTTTTGTTTGCAGGGCTTGCAATTTTTGGCTCATCCTTCTTCACCGCGCTTGGAAACGGTCCGATTTCGGCGCTTATCTCCGCACTTAGAACGCTTGTTTTTCAGGTCGGCGCGGTATTTTTGCTTCCGCTTCTTTTCAAAAACCCCGATAATAAAGTTATCGGCATTTGGCTCTCGGTTGTGGTTGCGGAATTTATGGCATCAATCATCTCGGGAATTCTTATGATTTTAAAGAAAAAGAAATACAATTATTAAAAGCACTCACGCGAGTGCTTTTAATTTTTCGGAAATAAATAATTTTTTTGAAATATTTGAAAATAACACTTGACAAAATAAAAATGCTTTGCTATAATAGTTAGGCAATCGACAATAATTGCTATCGAGATGTAGCGCAGTTGGTAGCGCGCATGGTTTGGGACCATGATGCCGTAGGTTCGAATCCTATCATCTCGACCATAAAATACCTGTACCCATTTGGGTGCAGGTTTTTTATTTTATGGTTGAGATGTCGATACGGATTCGACCTACCTTCAAGCTCTGCTTGAATTAGGTTCGCCTAGCGAGTGAAGCCGAGAGGTGCTCGCACATCAGAGGCTGCGAAGTGTTACGAGCAATTTATTGCGAAGTCATCCTATCAGCCGACCACGCATCTCTAATTTAAATCACAGGGATTACAAGTCCCTTTTTATTTTATCTCTTGATTTAGATTTGCAAACTCGTCGGAATCAAAAAATTCAAGGATAGTAATATTTAAGCCATCACAAAGCAATTTTAACGTTACAATTCCTGGATTTGTGCTTTTTCCGTAAAGAATGTTTTTTATTGTTGATGGTGCAACTGCTGATTCTGTAGCAAGCTTATGAATTGATAAGTGCCTTTCTTCTAACAATCTTAAAATTCTTAATTTTACTGCATTATACATACTTTTTTTGATACTCCTTAAAATTTTTAGGCTAATTATAGTCTGTTTGCATTGACAAAATGGGCTATATATGGTACAATTGAAATAAAAAAGCCTAAAAATGGCAAGAAAAGGAGAAACAATATGAACGAAAGCTTTATTAACACAAGCGGCGGAAGAATGATTTTTACAGATAAAGGAATTGAGTGTCACCATGATTTATCCAATCAGCATTTTATGTTTCCTTATGGTAGCATAAGCGACATTAAGGTGGGTTTTTTAGGAATAGTGACAATTAAGGGAGGTGCATTTACATTTAACTATGCACCAGCCGGTGGCGATCAAAAGAAAAAGCTAAAGGGAATTATAGACGTAGCACAAAAGCTCAATGCTTCAGCACCAAGATGTGAGGCAAGTGTAATTTCGCTGTCAGATAAGAAAATGGGAAAAACACTTGAAAGTGTAATTGAGTATTTTGGTGGCTTACCTGAAAAAAGAGAGGCAATTTTGAAGGAAGCATTTAACAATGTAGTTTCATCTTTGTCCGAGAATGAGGAACCATTGATCGGAGTTAGAGGCTCTGCTTTATATATAAATAAAAAGCTTGAGGTTGACGGTAACAATGCTTTATATATTATTATCACAACAAGAAAGTTTTATTATGTAGGCGCAGAAACTAATGCTTTTTCTAATAATGCGATTTCTGGTTCTATTGATTTAAAGGACGTTCACGCTATTTCGTTGGGCAAGAGTGGCTTTGGAACACCATACATACAGTTTGAAGTAAAAAATGATAATTATGTATTAGAAACATTTTCTAATACAAACGAAATTAAAAACAAGATTGAGGAAGGAATTAAAAGCTCATCAGAAACGACAACTCAGGCTCCAACAACGGTCGTAGTACAATCAGCGTTGTCTCCAGCAGAGGAGCTTAAAAAGTTGAAGGAATTACTTGATTTAGGAATAATAACAAGTGAAGAATTTGATGCGAAGAAAAAGCAACTATTAGGTTTATAATAAAAAATAGCGAGAATGATATGCACCATTTTGAGTTTCGCATGCTCGATGTATTATATATGCTATCCTTCTTCACAAAAATCACCGTACCAAGTGGTACGGTGATTTTTATTTTCTAGTGTGGTGTTGAGAAGCTACCTTCAAGCTCTGCTTGAATTAGGTTCGCCTAGCGAGTGAAGGCGATGCAAGCTCGCTTGTGTTCGCCGCGCGAAGTGTTACGAGCAACGGAGTTGCGAAGTCATCCTATCAGCCGACCGTTGTGGACAGTCGAGGACGCCTCTTCTTTTAAATAAAAATCCCTGCCGAATTATATCGGCAGGGATTTTTATCATAAATTTGTTGTTTGATAATCAATTTAAGCGTTTTATAGGCGAAAGCTCTTGATTTTGCTGAATTCTTAATGAGCCCACCCTTTTTTATATTTTACTGTACAGCTCTTCAAAGGTTTTTGCAATCTGCTCTGTATGCTGCCATCTGCACCTTTCGCCGTACAAAATGCGTTTAGCAAGCTCACCTGAGCCGCACCACGTGGTTGCCAAAAGGCCTTTTATGTGACCTTTGTCATTTGCTTTCGCATAGTCGATAAACAGCTTTGCGGCTTCTTGGTCACGCCAGGGGCAAATCATCATTTCAAAGCCATCATTGCCTAAAATTTCAACAGATGGGTATTTTTCCAGCTTGTCATAGTGCCAATCGCACACAATAACGTCAGGCGACAAGCGTTTTCTTGCCAGCTCCGTACCGTTTTTTGAAGCTTCCCATTCATTATACCCTGTTTCGGTCACGGAAAACAGTCTGTCTCCCCACATATAAACAGTACCGCCATTTGATTTAACGTGGTCGTTAATCGCATTTACCCAATTTGCAATCAGCTCCGCATTTGTAAGCTTAGAGCAAGCAGGACATTTGCCCACGTTAAACGCCTCGTCACAGCCGATGTGTATGGAGTCCGCTTCAAAGACCTCCATAAGCTCGTCAACAAGCTCAAAAACTACGGTTTTTGCGCCTCTACTGCTTAAACAAATGCTTCTTGCATAGACAATTTCTTTTTCATTCGGTTGCTCGCCAAAGTCGGGATATGCGCGCAAAAGACCGTCACGAATATCGGCTTCACAAGAGTTGTGTCCGTGCAAAATTCCGTCCGTTGGCACGTTTGGAAAGCCGGACTGATGCCCAATTAAATTCATTTTCGGCACTAATTTTATGCCGTTTTTTCGGCACACCGCGAGCAGCTTTTTAACGTCCTCAAAGGAAAGCGGGTCATATCCCCAAGCCTCAGGGTGACGTTTGAACTGATAGCGGTATCTAACCTGTAAAAATATCAAATTAAAGCCACAGGGTGCCAAATATTTGTCGATAAGCTTGACTACATCGTCAATATCTTCCGTTAAAGGGGCGGTTAAAACAACGCCCTTTGTTTTCCAAGGCAGCTTCATAATTTTCTCCTAAAATAATTTTAAAATAAGTCGTTTAGAAAATACTTTTTACTACAGCAATACTATTTTCTTTTCTATTTCCCTAATTACCTTGACAAATTCCTCGTCGCTCTTTCCTGTGGGATCAGGCAATGCCCAATCGTCATCAAAGGTTCTTTCGATAAAGGGGCAACCAACGTCGCACCCCATTGAGATTGCAACGTCGGGAGATGGAATTTTGTCAACGGTTTTACTGTATTGTGTCAACTCCATATCAATTCCATAAAGCTTTTTTATCAGCCGCACCGCGTCTTGATTTATCTTTGGCTTAGTTTCGGTGCCTGCCGAATAAAAATCAAATTCGTCACCGCGCATATACTTGCCGAGCGCTTCTGCAATTTGGCTGCGGCACGAATTATGTACACAAATAAATGCTATCCTCTTTTTCATTTAAACGGACACCTTTCGCCAATGCATTGATTATTTTGAGATGAATGAATACATTTAATATCGCCAAGCTCCATTTGTACTCCAAGGTGCTCTTTTGCAAATTCCACACCTTTGATTATAGACACGTAGGAGTCGCGTTTGCAGCAGCGAGGGCCGCCAAGCTCTCCGATTGCGCCAAGGGCTGACGAGGTCATTTTGTTGGAGAGTCCCCACGCTTCATTTGCAAGCGGTGTTGCACCTGTCACAATGGACACAAACATTCCCGTGCTCACGCCTGCTCCGCAAGCTCCCCAAAATCCGCAAGCACCGCCTGGCACCTTTTTTCCGCGCGCTTGCATTTCAGATAATGCACAAGGAAGGTCTATTTTTCCACCTGCGTTTTTATAAGCGGTAAGCAGTGCCGAGCCAACCATTACATGATGCTCGGGTCCGTGCATATGGCAAAAGGGTAGCGCCATCATTTTTTGGATAATCTCAATAGGATTTTTCGATGCTTCGCCAAGACAAAGCCCGATAATGGCGTCCATACCTTGTGTGTGGCAATCATTACATACGTAGTGTCCTTTTTGACAAACGGTCTTGCTCTTTTCTTTTTTATGACAGATGGCACATTCCATAAGCTCGTCATTTATTATATATTTCAAGGGTGATGCGCAAATTAAGCATTCGTCTTTCATAAAATCGCTCCTTTCCTTTTGTCACAAATTTATTATACATTGTTTTTATATGCAATTCAACCGTATTATCACGATTAGGAATCAAAGCAGGATTCAAGCTCACGCTCACCCCACCCCTTAACGTGCATATGGCTATCTATAATTTTCATATTTACCTCTTTTCAAGCGGTGCTTTTGATGCTTTTCTTTCATTTTATCACGCTTTTTTGTTTGAGTCAATCTATTTAATAATATTGACTTGTATTAGACAGATATGGTATACTGTTGATAGTTTAATTTAATTTTTTTTGGAGAGAGCAAATGGAGAGGATTTTATCAAAGGATATTGAGCTTACGCTTGATGCGGCAGGTGGCGCGGTTTCGTCCCTGAGTGTTTTTGGAAAAGAGGTTTTGGCTTGTCGTGTGCCGCTTTTTCGACTTCGTTTTCGAGATCTTGGCGGTGAGGCAATTTCCTTAGAATCAACCGATGCAAAAAGCTGCCGCTTAGGTGATGGATTTATAGAATATTCAAGCTTTGGCGGTGCGCTAAGCGAGGTTTTATGCAAGATTTTTGTCACTGCGGACGATAAGGAAATAAAGTGGGGCGCTTCGGTTGACGGTGTGTCAAGCGAATACGCGCTTGAATATATTGAGCTTCCAAGAATTTGCCTGCCAAAATTGATTGACAATAATAAAAACGGCGGAAAAATCCTTTTCCCTTACGACGAGGGCATTTTATTAACTGATGAAACGCTTTTGCCAAGATACGAGCCGGAATTTCCAATGTCCGGCGCATACTTTATTTTCCCGAACAAGGTTTGCTCTCAGTTTATATCGTATCATTTTGACAATTTTGGTTTATATATCGGCGCGCACGACGAAAAACGTGCATTCAAGGGTGTTGATTTTTACCCGTACGGTGATGGAATTTGTATGACGATGCGCCTTTATTCGGGCGTGGGATACGGTGACAGCTTCAAGACCGACTACCCGATAATTTGGCGTGTATGCGGCGGGGAGTGGATGAGTGCGGCAGAAATTTACCGCGATTGGTTTGAGAAAAATTTGCCGTCCACGGTTGTGCCAACGAAGGAAAATACCAAGCTTCCAAGCTGGTACGAAAAAATGCCGCTTATTGTCACTTATCCTGTGCGCGGTGTGTTCGATATGGACAAGATGGAGCCAAACGCGCTCTTCCCTTACACAAACGCGCTTCCTATACTAAACAAGATAAAACGCGACACAGGGTCGCCTGTAATGTCACTTCTTATGCATTGGGAGGGCACTGCCCCTTGGGCACCGCCTTATATGTGGCCACCGTTTGGCGGCGAGGAGTGCTTTAATAAGTTCAGAGATGAATTGCACGAAAATGGCGACCTCCTTGGCGTTTACTGCTCAGGTCTTGGCTACACACAAAGAAGCACGCTTATCGAAAGCTACAACCTTGAAGAAAAAATCAAGAACGAAAACGTCCTTTCGGGTGTTTGCCACTCACCCGCTAATAAGCCTGAGCTTGGAATAACGTGCTGTCCGTATCAACGCTACGGCTACGATATTTGCCCTGCTTCAAAAAGAGGGCGTGATATACTTAATGAAGGATACGCACCTATATTTGAAAGCGGCGTTGACTACGCGCAGATTCTTGACCAAAACCACGGTGGCGGACAGTATATGTGCTACGCAAGAAATCACAACCACCCACCTATGCCGGGCGAGTGGATGACAAGAAATATGCAAGGACTGCTCAGCGAGTGGCAGAAAAAAGCACCGAATATGCTTTTCGGCTGTGAAAGTACCGCGTCCGAGCCGTTTATTGGCGGACTTTTGATGAGCGACAACAGATACGAATTGAACTATCCCTTTGGAACTCCCGTTCCCGTTTTTGCATTCATTTACCACGAATATTTAAGAAACTTTATGGGAAATCAATGCGGCTGTCCGTTTGAGCCAACCGTTGACACGCTACGCTACCGCCTTGCTTACTCCTTCTCTATCGGTGATTTAATGACGCTTGTTCTTGCTCCGAACGGAGATTTGATGACGCACTGGGGCACGCACGATTTTTCTTGCCCACCCGATTTTGAAAAGACGATGCTCTTTATCAAGAACGTAATGAGATTTTACCGTGAGGGTGCAAAGGAATATTTATACGCGGGAAAAATGAAAAATGCACCTCAAATTGAGTGCGATGAAATTAAGATTCCGCTCTTCAGAGGACGTGAAATTGCGACACTCCCCCGCCTCCTTTCCTCTTCTTGGGTAGCAAAGGACGGCAAAACGGCTTACATTGTCGTTAACCCCGAGAGCGAGGCAGCTTCCTTTATGCTTGACGGCGAAAAATACGAATGCGAGCCGCTTAATGCGATGCTTATTTTGAAATAATTCTTTTCAACGATTGGAGAAAAATATGAATTACATCAATGAAACGAATAAAATTCCTTGTCTTTACGACGTTGACGTTTTGGTTTGCGGCGGTGGCCCTGCGGGCATCGGTGCGGCTATACGCGCCGCACGTCTTGGCGTGAGCGTAATGATAATAGAATCGCAGGGATGTCTTGGCGGAATTGCCACGGCGGGAATGATGTCACATTGGGGCGGACGCTCCTCAAGTAAGGTTATGACCGAGATTTGGGACCTTACATACGAAAAGGCGCAGGATATCGGTTGGGAAAAGGACACCTGGTGTAACAAGGACACAATTTACCACGAGGTGCAAAAGATTGTTATTGAGGAAATGGTAAAGCGCGAGGGTATTAGGGTTTTATACTATACTCAGGCGTGCTCAGCCGTTATGGAAAACGATAAAATCGTCGGCGTTATAATTCAAAACAAGAGTGGGCGCGGCTATATCAAGGCAAAGCGCGTAATTGACTCAACGGGTGACGGCGATATTGCCGCTTCAGCAGGCGTTCCGTTTTTCAAGGGACGTGAGGAGGATGGCAGAATGCAGCCCTGCACTATAATGTTTAACGTAGGCGGTGTTGACACGGAAAGGGCCCTTTTCCCTCCGTCATTTGAAACCACAATTGAAACGCCGAAGGGTGAAATTCAAGCGCTTGCCAAGGAGCTTCTCCCCTTTCCTGCAGGTCACGTGCTTCTTTATAGACAGCCGATGCCGGGCACGGTTTGCTGTAATATGACAAACGCAATAGAAATTGACGGAACAGACGGCGAAAGCTTGACCAAGGGAGTTATGGTTTGTCGCTCGCAAATTGCTCCTATCGTTAAGTTTTTACGCGAGTATATACCCGGTTATGAAAATTGTTGGCTTATGAGCTCGGCTTCTCTTATCGGTATTCGCGAAACGCGCCACTTTGAGGGTCTTGCAACGCTTACTAAGGACGATATTTTAGAGGCGCGTGTGCATGACGACTGGGTTGTGCGCCGTGCTTGGTTCAATTTTGACGTGCATAATTTGACGGGCGCAAGTCTTGACAAGACAGGCGCGCAGAAGCACTTTAAGCAAAGAAACGATTATACAATTCCGTACGGATGTCTTTTGCCGAAAAACGTCGATGGTATTCTTTTGTCGGGCAGAAACATCAGCGGCTCACATATGGCGCACTCCAACTTCAGAATTATGTCGGTTTGCATAGCTATCGGTGAGGCGGCAGGCACAGCGGCGGCGCTTTCAATAAAGCACGACGTTAAGCTTCGCGACGTTTGCGTTAAGGAAATTCAAGAAATTGTCGGTGAGTAATGAGCTTTCAAAGCATTCAGATGCCACTTTTTAAAAACGGGATGTCGGGGGCGCCATCCCCTACAGATATTCAAGCTAAAAGCTCGGTTGCTTGCGCTTTGATGAGCCATTGTCAAATTAAAATGAAGAAGGCGGTGAAGACCGCCTTCTCTGTTTTTTGCGCTTAAAAAGGTGGATTTTGTCTATAATATTTGTTTACTTTGTTTTTAACATTTTGTTAATATTTTCTTTTATTAAAAAATTCCTTGTAAAGAGCGATTTTCTGTGGTATAATGTATGGTGATTTTATATGCACTAATGCTAAATTATCTGAAACGGAGCTTATTTTATGAATAAAATGCTTGTTGATTTACAAGAATTTGTAAACGAAATTGAAAAAGCATACGGTGACAGGGACGCTTATAAGTACATAGTTGAGAATAACGTTATCAGTAAGACATTCAGAGAGCTTAAAAACGACTCTTTGTCTATTGCTTCATACTTTGTTAATAAGGGCTGGGAGGGCAAGCACGTTGCCATCATCGGCTCGTCAAGCTATCACTGGGTTACGACATTTCTCGGCATTACTTGTAGTGGAAACGTAGTTATTCCTATTGATAAAATGCTATCAAGCGACGAAATGCTCAACCTGCTTAAAATGGGAGATGCGGATTTTGTTTTCGTATCGGAGGAGTTTGAGCAGCTTATTTCAAGAATTGTCACGGAAAACGACCGTGTTTGCGAGGTTGTGAGCTTTTCGGGCACTCGCTTCCGCGAGATGCTTCGCACGGAGCACGCAAAGCTTCCCAAAATAAATCCCGATGCGATTGCGGAAATTCTTTTCACGTCGGGCACAACGGGTCACAGCAAGGGCGTTATGCTAAGCCAAAAGAATATCGTTTCCAACATTAACGATATTTACAGAATGGATTTTACTCAAAATCTAAAGAAGGACCCCGTTGTTTTGTCGGTGCTTCCTATTCACCACACCTTTGAATTGACGGTTGACAACCTTGGTGTACTCTACTGCGGTGCGACGGTTTGTATTAACGACAAGCTTGAAAACATTGTTGACAACCTTAACAGATTTAAGCCGTCGGTTATTCTTATCGTGCCGACGATTGCAGAGGTTTTCTACAAAAAGGTTATGGACAGCATTTCAAGCGGCCCATACAAGCGCAAGATTGCATTTGCAAAGAAAATCAACAAGATTTTAAGAAAATTCAAGATAGATATTCGCCGCAAGCTATATAAGAAGCTTCTTACGCGCTTCGGCGGTGAGCTTACAAACGTAATCGTTGGCGGTGCGGCATTGCGCCCTGAAATTGCCGATGCGTTTGACGAGTTCGGAATCAATATGTATCAGGGCTACGGAATGACCGAGTGCGCGCCGCTTATCTCGGCAAACTACCCAAGAGCAAACAAGTTTGGCTCAGTCGGCAAGCCGATTTCCTATATGGACGTTAAGATTGAAAACGGTGAAATTCTCGTTAAGGGTGCGGGCGTTATGCTTGGCTACTACAAAAACGAGGCAGCCACCAAGGAAACAATTAACGAGGACGGCTATTTGCATACGGGCGACCTTGGCTACTTCGACGAGGAGGGCTACCTTTATATCACGGGCCGCTCAAAGAACCTAATTATCCTTGACAACGGTAAAAACATTTACCCTGAGGAGCTTGAAGCGCACATTGGCGCATTCGGCGGTGTTAAGGACGTTATGGTTTACGAGGACGGCGGAAAAATCTGTGCGGCAATTCAGCCAACGGATATAAACGACAACAACCTCACAAACGGCATCCGTATGGCAATTAAGGACTTTAATGCAACGCTTCCGACTTATAAAAAGATTGTTGCTATCGTCTTTATGGCAAGAGAGTTTCCAAAAACCACGACGCTTAAAATCAAGCGCTCCGAGGCGGTGAAGATGGTTAAGGAAATTACGGGCAACAAAACCGTGCCTTACGTTGCACCTGTAACTGAGGAGCAAAAGGCAATCGTTTCCGCGTTTGAAAACGTGCTTGGACGCTCACATATCGGTATTAAGGATGACTTCTTTGATATGGGCGGATACAGCTTAGCGGCGTTCGAGGCGGCGGCTTTAATCGGTGTACAAGCACAGGAGATTTATGAAAACCCAACCGCTGAGCAGCTTGAACGCGTTTTGGTTGCAATCAAGCAACGCGAAATGCACGAGGAGTCACATATTAACGTAAACGAGCTTATTAAGTTCAACTCAGATATTTTACATACAAACAATATCAAATACGTTTTGCTTACTGGCGCAACGGGCTTCCTTGGCTCACATATTTTAAGAGAGCTGCTCAAGCGCAAGCTTCACGTAATTTGCCTTGTAAGAAGCGAGGAAAAATTAAAAGAGGTACTAAAGTACTACTTCCCAACCGAGCATGAATACTTTAGATATAAGGTGAAGCTCGGCGATATTACAAGCCCTTCACTTGGTCTATCCGACGAGGAGTACGAAACACTTTTAAACAAGGTTGATATGGTAATCCATACTGCCGCAAACGTAAGCCACGCAGGCCACTACGAGGATTTTGAAAGAACAAACGTAATGGGCACACAAAACGTGGTTGACTTCTGTATGCGCTCAGGTGCGCTCCTTCAACACACCTCAACTGCGAGCGTACACGGCTCGGGTACGGTTGAGCAGAAGAATCCTGATGCTAAGTTTGACGAGTTTAAGCTTGACATTGGACAAAATCACGTACAAAACGTATATATTCACTCGAAATACAAGGCAGAGGAAATCGTGCTTTTGGCAAGACAAGCAGGTCTTAAGGCGAACATTTTCAGAATCGGTAACCTTACTTGGAGAAAGTCCGACGGTAAATTCCAAAAGAATGCACAGGACAACGGCTTCCTTGGAAGATTCAGGGGCCTTCTCAAGGTTGGAAAATACAGCAAGGAGCTTGCTGAATACCCAATGGACTTTACGCCTGTTGACGAGTGTGCGGATGCATACGTGCGCTTAGCGCTTTGCAACAAAATAAACAATATTTACAATCTTTACAACCCTCAGCTCTTTACAGTTGAGACGTTTAAGAAAAAATACTTCAGAAAAATTAAGAGAGTTTCACGCGAGAATTTTGAAAAATCACTCAAGGAGTCAATTACTGACAAGGACGTTGCTGTCCTCTCCTTCTACAGTGCAATTGCCGCATCGTCAAAGAACATTCCGATGAGCAACGAGTTTACTGTGAAGGAGCTTAAAAATCTTGGCTTTGAGTGGTCGAGAATCGGCTTGAAATATCTCAGCTACATTAAAAAGATTTAACGGGGACTATTAAACCATGAAAATAGGTATTGATGTTGGCTCAACGACAATTAAATGTGTGGTTCTTGATGATGCGGGCAATATCATTCACGAAAGCTACGAACGCCATTTCGCAATGATTACCGAAAAAACACGCGAGGTTATCAAGGGCTTAATTGACAAATTCAATATTACCGAGCCGGTCGTTTGCGCTATGTCGGGCTCTGCGGGCATGGGCATTGCGGAGTGGGCAGGTCTTCCCTTTGTTCAAGAGGTATATGCGACTAAGGTTGCAATCAGCAATCGCCTCCCAAGCACCGACGTTGTTATCGAGCTTGGCGGTGAGGACGCAAAAATCCTTTTCCTAAAGGGCAACTTAGAGGTTCGCATGAACGGCACGTGTGCAGGCGGCACAGGTGCATTTGCCGACCAAATGGCATCTCTTATGCAAATCGACCCGGACGAAATGAACGAGCTTGCAAAAAATTATGAAAAGATATACTCTATCGCTTCGCGATGTGGAGTATTTGCAAAAACAGATATTCAGCCGCTCCTTAACCAAGGTGCGCGCAAGGAGGATATTTCGGCAAGTATTTTTTATGCTATCGTTAACCAAACGATAACGGGTCTTGCCCAAGGTCACCCTATTGAGGGAAACATTGTTTACCTTGGTGGCCCGCTCACCTTCCTTTCCGAGCTTCGCCGTGCGTTTGACAAAACACTTAAATGCGAGGGCATTTGTCCCGACCATTCTCTTGTTTTTGTTGCGCTTGGTGCGGCATACTATGCCGAAAAGGCGGTTGATTTACAAAAGGCGTATGAAATTATCGGTGAAAAATCCGACCTTATCAGAGTTTCCTCGCTTGAGCCGCTTTTCAAAAACCAAGCGGAATACGATGAGTTTATCTCTCGCCATAACGAGCACTGTGTGCCAAGAAAAGAGGGCATGGCTTATGAGGGTGATGCTTATCTTGGCATTGACTCCGGCTCTACGACCTTGAAGGTGGTTCTTACTGACAAGGACGGCTCTATAATTTTCTCAAAATATCAGTCAAATCAAGGTAAGCCGATTGACGTTGTACGTACTACGCTTATCGAGATGTACGAAAAATATCCGAATATCAATATTGTTTCAAGTGCGGTTACCGGCTACGGTGAGGATATGATGAAAAACGCCCTTGGAATTGATATTGGTGTTGTTGAAACGGTTGCGCACTTTACCGCGGCTAAGTATTTTATGCCCGACGTTGAGTTTATTATCGACATTGGCGGACAGGATATGAAATGCTTCAAAATACGCGGCGGCGCAATTGACAATATTTTCTTAAACGAGGCGTGCTCCTCGGGCTGTGGCTCATTCCTTCAGGCGTTTGCAAATTCCCTTGGCTACCCAATTGACGAGTTTGCAAATCTTGGTCTTTTCGGAAACAGCCCCGTTGACCTCGGCTCTCGCTGTACGGTGTTTATGAATTCATCCGTTAAGCAGGCGCAAAAGGAGGGTGCAACGGTTGAAAATATTTCCGCGGGACTTTCTATAAGCGTAGTTAAAAACGCACTTTACAAGGTTATTCGCGTTCATTCAGCTGACGACCTTGGCAAAAAGATTGTCGTTCAAGGCGGTACCTTCTTAAATAATGCAGTACTTCGCGCGTTTGAGAAGGAAATCGGCGTTAACGTAATTCGTCCCGACATTGCGGGAATGATGGGTGCTTACGGCGCGGCGCTTTATGCAAATCAGATGAAATCGCATAAGGGTAACTCCTCTATTCTTTCATACGAGGAATTAAAGGACTTTTCTTACACAATTAAAAACGTTACCTGCAACGGCTGTAACAACAAGTGCCATTTGACGGTTAACGATTTTGGCGGCGGACGTCGCTTTATCGGCGGAAACCGCTGTGAAAAGCCCGTTACAAACAAGTCGCAGGATGACTCCTTGAACCTTTACGAATATAAATTAAATAAGCTTGCTTCTATGCCCGAGGGCAACGGCACACGCGGTGTTATCGGCTTGCCTATGGGCCTTAATATGTACGAGATGTATCCATTCTGGAACACACTCTTCAGAGAGCTTGGCTTCACAGTTAAGATGAGCGGATTTTCAAACAGAAAGCTCTACTTAAAGGGTCAGGGCACAATTCCTTCCGACACGGTTTGCTTCCCTGCAAAGATGATGCACGGACATATTCAAAAGCTTATTGAAATGGGCGTTGATGCAATCTTCTACCCTTGTATGACGTATAACTTCAACGAGGGCAAGGCAAAGAACAACTATAACTGCGCAGTAATTGCGGGCTACCCCGAGGTTATTGAGGCAAACACCTTGAACTTCGGTAACATTAAATACATTAACGACTACGTTGGCCCTCATAACAGAGGCGCATTTGCCACACGCTTTATAAAGGTGCTTCAAAAGCATTTTGGCGAATTCACCATAGGCGAGGTTAAGCGCGCTTGTAAGCTTGCTTACTTGGCATACGACAGCTATATGGCAGACATACAAGTCGAAGGACACAAGATTATAAGCGAGGCAAGAGCGCAGGGCAAGAAAATTATTGTGCTTGCAGGCAGACCGTATCACGCGGACCCTGAGATTAACCACGGAATACATAAGCTTATTTCAGCACTTGGCTTTGCGGTTGTTTCCGAGGATGCGGTTGCTTCCCTTGTGCCTAAGTTTAAGGTAAATCTCCTTAGCCAATGGACATACCATCAGCGTCTTTTCTCTGCGGCTAAGTTTGTAACAACACAAGACGACATGTACCTTGTGCATCTTGTTTCATTCGGATGCGGACTTGATGCATTGACCTCTGACGAGGTGCGCTCACTTCTTGAGCATTACGGACATTTATATACTCAAATCAAGATTGACGAGGTAACCAACCTCGGCGCTATTAAGATTCGCCTAAGAAGCTTGATTGCGGCAATTTTGCAAAAGAGCAAGGAGGGTGAAAATGAATAATTCGCATTACAGAGAAAGAATCAAATTCACCCGTAAAATGAAGAAGGAATATACTATTCTTTCTCCGAGCATGGCACCTATACATTTCAAGATATTAAAGCCGATTCTTCAAAGAGCGGGCTACAAGATTGAAATTATGGAAAACGAGTGCCCTGAGGTTTTATCTCTTGCGCTTAAATATTTGCACAACGATATGTGCTACCCTGCTATGCTTACGACAGGACAAATGCTTGCAACTATCACAAGCGGTAAATACGACCCTGACAAGGTGGCAATGATTATTACACAGTCGGGCGGCGGATGCCGTGACAGCAACTACATTCACCTAATGAGAAAGGCGTTTGAAAAGGCGGGCTATCCACAGGTGCCGTTTATTTCGGCAAACGTTTGGGGGCTTGAGTTTAACTCGGGCGCGCTTCTTTCACCAAAGTCGCTCCTTATGGCGCTTGCAGGACTTATCTACGGCGATATGATTATGATTGTATCAAATCAGGTGCGTCCTTACGAGGTGAACAAGGGTGAAACCGACGCTATGATTGACAAGTGGACAACATCACTTGGAGAAATGTTCTACCGCGGTAAGGGCTTTTCAAACAAGGCGATAAAGAAGAATTTACGCGAGATTGCAAACGATTTTGCATCTATTAAGATTGAAAAAACGCCTAAGGTTAAGGTTGCGGTAATCGGTGAATTATTCCTTAAATATTCCGCAAGCGGAAACAACCACTTAGAGGAGTTTTTGGCTGAGCAGGACTGTGAGGTTTACTTACCGAGCATTCTCGGTTTCGGCATTTACAAAACGAACGGTGCACTTGAGGATTTACGTCTTTACGGCGGAAACAAGGCGAAAAAGGCAATTCTTGAGGTTGCGATGAAGTATATGTTCAAGATGGAGGATATACTCATTTCAGCAATTGAGGAAAACCCGAATTTTGTTGCGCCTGAGCGCGTAAACGACCTTAAAAAGCGTGCAGAGGGTGTAATTAACGTTGGAAACAGCATGGGTGAGGGCTGGTATTTGGCGGCAGAAATGCTTGAATTTGCCGACCACGGCTACGAAAACATCGTAATTGCTCAGCCGTTTGGATGTCTTCCCTGCCACGTTGCCGCTAAGGGCATGATTAACAAGGTTAGACGAATTGACCCGCGCTTAAACGTGGTTGATATTGAATACGACCCAGGTGCCACAAAGGTAAACCAAGAAAACAGAATCAAGCTTATGCTTGTGGTTGCAAAGGAAAAGCTTTAATTTTAGAAATTTATATAAAGCGAGGAAGCGTGAAATGAACGTAAATGAATATCAAGAATTAGCAATGAGAACCGTAAATCCCGAGCTTAACAAAAGGGACGTGCTTATTAACAGTGCAATGGGCTTATGCGGCGAATCGGGCGAGGTTATTGATATCATAAAAAAATGGTTTGCGCACGGGCACGAGCTTGACAGAGAAAAGCTCATTAAGGAGCTTGGCGACGTTGCTTGGTATTTAGCCGAGGCGGCAACCGCGCTTGACGTTTCCTTAGAGGAAATTTTGCAAGGTAACATAGACAAGCTGAAAAAAAGATACCCCGACGGCTTTGACACTCAAAGGTCTATATGCCGCTTAAAGGGTGATTTATAAAAAACGGGCGGAGCAAGCCCCCTATATTAAAGAAAACCCCGACAGATTTTTAGGTCTGTCGGGGTTTTTTATAAGCGAGTTTTCGATAATTTAAAGCTGTTTTAAGCTCTTATTCTGTTATTTTTTGAAGAAGTACGGTAAAACGTCAATTGGCGCTTCAACTGTAATTGTTGTGCCGCCGATATATTCCCACTTGCCAAGGTACGACCAAACGCCCTTTGGCAGCTTGACCTCTCTTTTTGTCGCGCCCTTAGTTAAAACGGGAGCAACCAAGATATCACCACCGAGCATAAACTCATCAAGGGTGCGCTCAAATCCCTCATTGGGGTACTCGTATTCCATATGGCGAACGATAGGTTCGCCGCTAACGGCACTTTCCTTAACAAGCTTAATTATGTACGGAGAAAACTGCTTGTGAAGGTCTGCCGCCGCTTTGCAAAGCTCGGCGTGCTCCTTATCAAGCACTCGCCAAGGTGCCCAAGAAAACTGCATCATTGGGAACAGTGCACTTAGCTGTGCCATACGCACAAAAAGCTCGGAATCAATCTTAAACCCGGGTGTGTAGTTATGCGACCACTCACCTCCGCCTATCATATCGGGGCATATAAACGGGTGACCGATAAGGCCCTGCAAAAGCGCCGACGGAACAATTGTATTTATTCCATAGCCGTCCCAAGAGTGATTTCTGTCCTGAAGGCGCTGAATAACGCTTTTTCCGCCGCCCTTGAAGGTGTCCTTGTATTCGTGGTACTCATACCTTGTTCCGAACTCATTCCACGCCTCATTTAGCTCCTTAGCGGTATATTTTGTCTGTGTGCCGCCTACAATGCTCTTTTGCGAGTACATTTCGATATTGCCGCCGTCGAATTTGAAGCCGTCAACGCCAAATTCGTCTATTAACCGTCTTAGCTTACTGTCAAGAAATTCTCTGTCATCGGGATTGCACATATTTAAAATTGCGCTAAAGCCGTTCCACCATTCAATAAGTGCCACCTTGCCGTCGTCGGTACGGAGAAAATATTGCTTATCGCCTGAGGCACCGTCAAGATAGTTACGGTAAGGAAAATAGCTCATAGTAAAATACTGTCCGTCGGCGGTAACGAGCGGAACAATCCAAAGCATAACCTTAAAGCCGAGGGAGTGAAGCTCATCTATCATCGCTTTTGGGTCGGGGAATTTTATATAGTCCCAATCCCACAAGCCGTATCTTGTGTGCCAGCCCTCGTCAATCATAATAACTCCCGGCTCATAGCCGTTATCAACGACCCCGTGGGCGTATTTTAATATATCTGCTTGGTTTTGGCGGTAGTCAAGCTCCATCCAAGTGTTATACTGTGCGCTTTCAAAGAATTTAAGCGGCGGCACCTTACCGCTAAACTTAAAGTGGTTGTTTTGAGCCGAAAGATACGCATCCTTTAAGGTTTTGCCTGCCTCGCAAAGAAGGATTTCAGTTTTTGCCTCTAAATTAAATTCTCCGTTTTCTATTCTAACCTTCATTGGGGTTTCGCACCATACGTATCTGCCCATAGTTGAGATGAAAAGCGGCATTGTTTGGTTTCTGCCATATTCCATATCGTAGGTATATACCGAGCTTTCATCAAAGGGGTTATGTGATGCTTCGGAGACGCTTCCGCCATACCAAAGCTCACCCTTGAACATTTTAAACTTCAAATTCATAATTCCCCCCTAAGGTTAGAAAAACTTAAGCAAAAGTGACATAATAGGAATTGTCACTATTGAGAGCGACGTGCCGAGCAAAACGAGATACGCCGCGTTTTTTTGCCCCTTGCCTATCATTTCCGCGTGGGAAAGCACCACGCTTGCAACGGGACAAGCCATTATAATATATATCGATGATTTCATTCCCGAATCGAGCGGTAAAAGGAGTAAAATGAAAAATACCGCAAGTGGAAATGCAATTTGGCGAATTGCGATAATTAAGTAGCTTTGCGGTGTTAAAAATACGCCCTTTAATGAAACACACGCAAGGCGCATACCCATAATAAGCATACAAAGCGGAGTTGTCATTTTAGCAAGGAGCACAACCGCGTTTTCAATTGGCAACGGAAGTGAAGCGCCCGAAAAGAAAAACGGGAGTGCCAAGACAAGTGCAACAGTGGCAGGATTTAATAAAATTCTTTTCGCGCTGATGTTTTTTCTGTCCTTTGAGATAATATACGTGCCCAAGGACCAAGAAATTATATTCATAGCGAGGGAAAACATCGCGGAAAATGCAACCGCGTAGGAATAATCGGGCAAGAGTGCTTCAAGCACGGGCACGCCCATAAACGCGCAGTTTGGAAGTGTTGTGGCGAGGTTGAAAATTCTGTATTTTACATCCTCGCTCTTTTTTCTGAAAACGAGCTTGAAAATAAGCAAGCCGCCAAGCAGCATAACAACCGCAAAGGCAAATGCGACAAGAAGCATAATCAAGAGCTTGCTTGAAAACTCGTTTCGCGTTATTGAGTCAAAAAGAAGGCAGGGAGAGGCAATATACATAAGCAGGCGCGCAAAGCTTGAAATGCTCTCTTCCTTAATAAGCTTTGATTTTACAAGCAAAAAGCCCGGTACAGCGAAAAGAAGCATTGTGAAAACAACGCCAAGGGCTGCCAAAAACGTGGGTAGCATATTCTCTCCTTTCTTGTTTTTTTATGTTTATTTACTCCTCTACGGGAATAATCAGCTCATAATCTCGTGAGCGCAAAAGTGAAGCAAGCTCCTTTTCGTTTCTTATACGCTTGCTTGTTATAATACCGCCAACGCCAACTGTATCTGTAGTGTGTGTATCGGCACTTGAGGTTCTGAGCAGGTGCGGGTTTTTAGCGGCGAGCTCCATTGCCTTATCGTTATATTCCTTGGCGTTGCCGCGGTTAAAAACCTCAATGCCGTCAACAAGCTCAAGCGGTAAGGGGCCCGGATTTGGAATATAAAATGCCTCACGGTAGGGATGTGCTTGGATAATGACAACGTCGTTTTCGCGCATTACTCTAATCCACTCCTCGCACTCGCCCTTAATTAACTGAGGATTGTCGTATAAAACCTTTGGAGTAACGCCGTAGCAAAGAATTTCAATGCCCGGGTACACGCTTTCCTCAATGCTGAAAATTATATCAAGGTCGTGCTTTTCCGCTTCCCTTTTACAGTCAAGATAGTTCTCCTCGTAAGCGCGCACAAACTCCTGCCAAGAGGTATTTTCGCTACGGTCAATGCCTGAATTGCCGTGATAAAAATGGTTTGTGATAACAGCGCCATCATAGCCGTTTTGAAGAAGTGCTTCGCACAAGTCCTCAGGGGTTAAGCGGCCGCAACGCGAGCAGGGTGTTGTGTGTGTATGCATTTGATATTTATATTTTTTCATATTATCACCGCCTTTTTAATTATTTTATCACACGCGATAAGAAAACACAATAAGTTTGCTGATTTTACCTTGAATTTTATTGCAAATAATGATATGATAAATAGAGGAAGGACGGTGAATTTTATGGAAAAAATCAAGAATGAAATTGAATGCTTGCTTTGCAGGGTTAAAGAGGAAAACGAGCAGCTTTCAAGCGGTCTTACCGACGTCTGCTCTCTCCTTGATTATGAGCCCGACGGCGAGATTTGGACGCGCGCATTTCAAGCGGCGGTTTTTTGCCACGAGGTTGTAATTATTCCTAAAAAAGACACTCCTTACTATATTGATGCATCTATCATTGTCC
Source organism: Eubacteriales bacterium (assembly GCA_045660785.1). Taxonomy (GTDB): domain Bacteria; phylum Bacillota; class Clostridia; order Oscillospirales; family CAG-272; genus RGIG2000. The sequence goes on from JAZREL010000063.1 coordinate 25,464, forward strand.
CCTCGAAAAGAAAAATTATAGCCGAGGACGGGGCGGTAATTCGCCTATTTAAGGGGACGGACGTGCTTGCTTTAAGAAACGAGCTGACAAAAGACGGCACACACGAAAAAATCACTGGCAAAAGAGATGAGGGCATATCTATTGAGGGTGGAATTTGGGAGGATTGGTGTCCGCACCGTATGGGCTACGGCCGCAGCGGTAAATACGACAGTGAGCGCTCATTTTTCGGCGTTTCAACGTTTATGCTTTTTAACAATCTTGACCGCTTAACGCTTAAAAATATGACCTTTAAATCGTGCGGTGGCTTTGCGGTTCAGCTTGGTGATATTTCAAACGTAATAATTGAAAATATTGAGTTTATTTCCTGCTACGCAGACGGCATACACGTAAACGGAAACACAAAAAATATTCATATAAAAAACGTGCGCGGTGAGGTCGGGGACGATTTGGTTGCCCTCAATATGTACGATTGGCAAAACTCATCCGTCAACTTTGGCCCGTGCGAAAACGTAATTTGCGAGGATTTGCATCTTAGCCCGAGCAGCCACTATAAAGCGATGCGAATTGAGCCGGGAATTTATAAATACAAAAACGGAGAAACGGTTGACTGCGCGCTTTACAATGCAATTATCAGACGCGTTGAAAACATAAAGACGTTTAAGCTTTACTGTCAAACGCCGCCGTACACGCCGCCCGCTTTACCCGAATGGGCAGAGGTTGGCTCGGGCGATAATATCTTCTTTGAAGATATTAAAATTGATTTAGACGCGCCTATTGACCCACTAAACGAGTATCTCAACTCGCATAAAATCAAGGGCACGTTTGCATGCTTTGAGCTTGGGCTGAATGCAAAAAATATTTATCTTAAAAACATTGACATTACATTACACCGCGAAAAATATCCCTTGTCTTACCTTGCCTGCATTGGCCCAAAATCGGTAAGGTTTGATGATGGCACGGAGGTTTTTGACCCTTATTTTTCCTCAACCGTTGACACACTTTACCTTGAAAACATCACGGTAAACGGCGTGCGACCTGACGATATTTCGCCTTATATTAAGGAAATAGCGTTTGACGGATTATATGATGATATAGTGTCGAGCGGCAAGGGTAAAATAAGCAAAATATTATACAAATAAAATGAAAAAATGCGTATCGACCGATACGCATTTTTATTATTTTAGAAGCTCTGCAACGACCGTGGCAAAATCAAGATAATTATCTATTTTTAGATAATTAAAGTCTGCTTTATATACGCTTTCGTCGTTGCCACCCTCACCGTAGTCATCACCTACGTAAGCAACCTCGTCATGACTAATGCCGTTTTCGCGGCAATATAAATCAAGGGCGTAATATTTATTATACGGCTTTGGTGACATATCAAACGAGGATGAGCCGCCTACAAAGACGTTGTAGTCGGAAAAGAGTGAAACAACCTCGCTATAAAACGCTCTTCTCTTTTTTCTGTCGGGGTCAAAGGCGAGCTTGTCCGCTTGATACGCCTTTGTGCCAAGGATTGGGAACGTGACACAGCCCGATGTGTGGTATTCCACGTTATCGCCGCGATATTCGGTAAAGCCGTGCTTATTTCTCAGGAAATTAACTTTCTCTTCAATTTCATCGCGCTTTATATCAAAATGGACGTCACGCTTTATATCAAGGGATTTTGTTTCGCTATTATAAGTGGCGTACTGAAGCCCGTAGTTGCCTACAATATCGATTGGGTACTCGCCCATTTGGCCAAAAATTCTTGTCACTTGACCTGCGCCAACCATAAGAAGCTTGTATTTTTTCGAAAGCTGATTTAAAATCTCTCTATTTTTTTCGCCAAGCTGCTCTCTGTGCTGAGTGAGTGTGCCGTCGAGGTCAAGGGCGATAAGCTTAATTTTTGATACGTCCATATCAGTTGCCCCCTAAGTCGTAATTAAGCCAAAGCACCGTGTATCTGTCCTTTAAGTCCTTGGCGTATTTTACAGCGCTTTCGATTAATTCCTCGCTATAAAGAGTATAAATCTCGTTAAAATCAAGACCTGCAATTTTTAGCATATTTTTTATTTCGTCGGCAGTTGGCATTGAAGCAAGAATTTTCTTAATTTCCGCTTCCTTTTCTATATGCACTGTGGCTCTGTCCTCGGTATATCTGCCCATTTTGTCTTGAAGCGCCACACAGCCCTTACCAACGTCATCTCCGTAAAGAGAGAGGATTTTTTCCTCGTATTCTTCGCGGTTTTCGCGGTATAGAGGCGCATTAAAGCTTTTATTTATGAGATTTTGGCGAATATTCGCTGTGATTACTGTTGAATATGCCACGTCAATGCCGTGTGGGAAATATGGGCGGCCTTTGACAATTCCCGTAATTTCAAAATAATGCGAGAGGTGATGCTCACTGCCTGAGGCGGGGCGGGAGTTGCCAAGAAAGCTCATCATAATACCAACGACAACGAGTGCCTCGGTAAGTGCCCTGACGCTTTCCTCATCGCGCATAAGAAGTCCTGCGCCAAAGCTGAGTGTTTTTTCGGTAACCTCATAGGTGGTATCGTAAATATAGCTGCAGAAAAATTCGCCGTTTATTAAGGTTGACAAGCGCCAGTCGTTAAGGGCAGAAAATTTACCGATAATATCGCCGTAGCCCGCCTTAATCATTTCCATTGGCGCGTTTTTCAATACCTCTGTGTCAGCAAAGATAGCAAGCGGCAAGCCCGCTGAAACAGTTTCCTTCATTCCCTTGAGTATCATTGCCGCACCGCTTGAGGCATAGCCATCCATTGAAGGCGCTGTTGCAACCACCGCGTAAGGCACAGACTTAAAGTGAGAAACGTATTTGCAAAGGTCTTGGATTACACCCGAGCCAATGCCGACAATCAAGTCAACGCCGTCCATTTTTGCATAAACTGCTTCTATTGCTTCCTCGTTGGGGATTAAAAGCTCCTTGCCCGAGAAAATAACCTTATCCTTTATCTTACCCGCAAGCTGACATTCGGTCTTTTCCCCTGCCGCGCCGTACGTATTTTCGTCGGCAACGATAAGGACGCTTGTATAGTGGTGGGCGAAATCACCAAGATGTCTTATTGCTCCGTTTTCTATGTAAACCCTTTCAATTGGGCATTTGTGCTCCTTGCCGCATTTATCGCACACAACGCCCTTTAGCATTTGATTTATGTCCATAAGAATATCTCCAAAAAAAATTCATTACATAAAGTATAGCTTATTTGGGCGCGTTTTGCAAGTATATGACGGGAAATATATCTCTGTTTTTCAATTATCATATGCACATATGTTCATTTATGTATTTATAATAGTAGAAGTGAGCCGACAAATTGAGATTGATTTTTCCTTTTCTCTGTGGTACAATGTAATAAACTCGCTAAATGGAGGATTTTATGAAAAAATTCATATCGATTTTGGCACTTTTTCTGATAGTATGCTCCGTAACCGCTTGCGGCGCATCATTTTCCAAAAGCAATTACAGAGAAATTTCAGACTACGTTTTGGAAAACAAGGACGTTATTCCGCACAAAAACGAAACGGAATTTTATACTCACAAAACATTCGGGCTTTTTGATGCAGGTGTATTTTACGGTTACTACTACACCCAAAGCAACAAAATAGCAATTGCCGGAGATGACGTATATCCTTCAAATTTAGGCACTGACATCTACGAGAGTGACGGCGGCACGTATTTCGGCAAGCCGAACAGTGGAACGGATTGGTATTTTACGAAGAAAATCACTGATAATTGGTATTATTTCGAGTTACACTGTGGGTAATACAGCTAAAAGCCGATGAGGAAATCCTCATCGGCTTTTTGTTTTGGTTAATTTTTATTATTCGGGGCGTGATATTCCAACGCTACTCCTATACATTTATCGCACAAGCGCAAAGACCTCTCGGATTCTATTGGCGCGCCACAAAGGCCGCAGATGTTTTTGTCAATTCTTATGACAACCGCGCCTTCTTCATACGTGATTATCAGCGGCGAACCCTCATCAATATTCATCGCTTTTCGAAACGGTTTTGGAATAACAATACGCCCATTCAAGCCAAGTCTTGCTTTTATCATCGTTTAACATCCAATATATTTATCTTTTGCTTTTTCAGCAAGAATATATATACAATAAGAGATACAACACTGTCGAAAGCATTTCCAATGCCAAACAGCAAGGCAATTCCCGTGAGCGTAGGAGTCCACACGTTCGTAGCATATAAAATGAATGCAATTCCATAATAAATTGTGTTAGTCACTACCGACTCAAAAAGCATATAGTTGCTTTTTCCAACTCCGTAAAAGGTGGAATCGAACACGTTTTGAAAAGCGTACAATACGTAAAATCCAACGAGAATCAAAACAAGCTCAAACAGCTTTTCAACATCATTATAGCGAAGCACGTGAGTCATAAACGGCTTCCACGCAGGAATACTTACAAACCAAAGAATTGAAATAATTGACGTAATACCAAAATAGCCAAGCGAGTTGCGGCGGATGTTTTCCTTATCGGCTGCAACCTCTTTTTTGATAAGTTCGCCAAGCTGAAGTACAGGCAAAAGAAGCCAGCCCCAAATGAAGTTGTTGGCAACCCAATACGTGCCTTGTTCTCCTACCTCGTTCACCATTCGCGCAATCATAAGCATATAGGCAACGTTGCGGACAAGCGATTCCACTCCTGAAATGCCACCCACCTTGAAGAACTCCTTTATCCATACAAAGTTGAGCTTTTCTTTTGCAAAAACTTTAATCTTTTCTTTGGAGAGAAGCAGAATTGAAACAGCAAGAAGGAGCGCATTTACGATAATGTTTGAATATCCGATTCCGTTCACGCCGAGGTTTGCCGATACGGGCAAGGTGGAAACAAGAAACGTATCTACGATAAGGCACAAAGCAAGGCGTGCCCCGGTAAGCGCGTAAATGTACTTGTTTTTATTGACGGTGATAAGCGCCACAAGGGCAAACTGTGTGAGGATTGAGAATATATTTGCAATACTCTCAATTCTTATGTAAGTAACAGATGCATCAATAATGGTCGTATCAGCTGCCATAAGCTTTAGCATCGGCTCTGCGAAGATCAGTACCACGGCAGAAAGAACGGCATACACCCCAAGCGAGATCAGCATACCTGTACGTACGCGGTTAGAAAACGCTTTTTTATCATCCTTAACCTTTCCCACAAAATGGAACAAAGGCAAAATAATCGCCTCGTTCATTATTTCATAGAGCAAATTCACCCACGAGAGCTGCCCTGCGATTGAGAATGAATACTCTCCGGGCAACTGTCCAAGGAAGAACACGCGCACAGTGGTGTAAATCGCAGGCGCAAGCCCGAGAACAAGGAGTGCGAAAAACTGCTTATAATTTATATTGCAAAATGATAGTTTAATTTTCTTTAACATTCTTTTTTTACCTTTCTTTTACAATAGTGTATTTATTCGATACACCCTTTGTTTTCTTCGCGTGAAAACGTTGACCGTTCGCTTCCCAATGTGGAAACTTGTCCATTTTTTCTTCGTTGGTTAAGTAGTGACATATCTCAATGTTTTCCTTTATATCTTTACCTCCGTCGGATAAAGGACGAATATGATCAATTGTGGGTTGATATGCACTATGGAGATTCCCTTGAGCTGACTTTTTCATCAATCGCCCGGCATAATCGTAAACATTTTCACGCTTTCCATAAAACTCGTCCCATATATCAATGGTCCGATACTTTGACATTCCTGAATACCTCCTTTCTCTGTTGGGATTGGTGTAATCACATCATATCACAAGTATCGGACCATGTATACTGAACTAGGTTCAGTATTTACATTTCTGTTTCCTTGATAAGCTCTAGCGGATTTATATTAAGCAACCGCGCCGCTTTTATTATATTGTTTATACTTATATTCTTTTCGGGTTTTTGCCAATTATAAAATGCTTTTTCGCTAATCCCCATTTTCTTTGCCGCCTCTGTGTTTGTCGGATATTTATTAATCAATTTATCATAAATTCCTTTTGTTATTTGCTCCTTAAACGAAGAGTTAACATAATAATCGGCAATTTCCTCGCATCCAAATATATCGATGGGCGATGATGCATAAAATCTTTTTAATTCCTCATCATTTACGTCAAATTTAGTTGCTATGGTACCATTTTCTGTCATTGTAACAAAATGCACACTGCCCCACTCGTTTGGAATCATCTGCGGACAGTGGGTTGAATAAACAACATTGATTCCTTGCTTTCTTAGTTCAATTAATTCCTCGCGAACGCATTTTTGCGCGCTTGGGTGTAACATCGAAGCCGGCTCGTCTATTATAAATATATCACCTTTGTTTAGCATATTCTTCATAAAATAGTATGTAAAATACCATCTGCGTCCCGCGCTTGTTTCATTAAGGTTAACTCGTTCTCCCTGTTTTTCGTTTAAGAATATAGAAATGTTTTTCCCCTCTCCCGGCTCAACAGAGATATCGTACATACCGTCATCAAATTTAGGAATAGTTTTATTCAAGTATTCCTCAAACTCCTTCGCCATTTCCTTTGAAAGTGATATTTTTTCCGAGGAGCGGAGCAATTTTTCCTTATCATTTCCCTGATAAACGTGACGTATATATGTTTCAATAATTGATATTGAAGGGGTGTAATAGTCCATCTCCCGCTTTTGAAAAAAGACAGCATCATTTTCATTCTTTAAAAACAAGCATTTTCTTCCAAGTATATGCCTCACTTGTTCTTCAAATTTCTGATATCTTTCCTCTTTTTCCGAATACGCATTTGATGCGCTGTCCACTACTTCGCGAACCCGCACTGTTGCATCCTTTATTTTTTGAATAAGATTATCAATACGCTCGCACGATTTCTTGGTAGCTTTATTTATCTTAGTGATTTCGCGTTTTAAAGCAATTTTGTTTATGGTAATGAATTTTTCTTCAAATTTTGCAAGACTTGGTTCAACATATTCCAGCTTAAACAGCTGGTGTCTCGACCAATTTAAATAGTAAAAGTCGCCGCTTTCAACGAATGATATCGAGCGGCCCTCATCAGCGAAGCCCTTTAGCAGTGTATCAAGTGTTTTTCGAGTGTTTTCTATGAAGTGGCTTACTGACCAATGAATACGATCATAATTTGTTATATTACCATTTTCGCCTTTTACTCTGTAACAGTGAATAGGTAATTCTGTATTTTCCTTGTGGGATATCTTTACAAGCTGCCTTTCGTACTCATCAAGTGCATTCTCTAACTGATTCGCCAAATCCTTAATATCAATTATTTCTTCTTTCAGCGACGGAACTATGTATTCAGACGTCATTCTATTTATTTTCAAACCATTTCCGTTGTTGTATGCAACAACTCCGCACTTTTCCTTGTCATACTCAATGTCAGGAAGTATTTTTGCTACATCTTCTTTCGATAGCTGAATAAAAGCACGGTATTTTATTTTTTTGTCTTCCTCTCCTCGATAGAAACTGCTATAATTTGCGACAGTAATCGCCTCTAATGCTTTTAAAACATTGGTCTTTCCGCTACCGTTTTTGCCTATCAAAACCGTAGGTACATCACTTGAAAAGGAAACAGTTATTGGTGATTTTATAGATTTATAATTTTCTATTTCAATTCTTGTTATTTCCATACACACCTCGTTGTGTTTATTTAGTATATTATATCATGAAACTTTTTTCTCTTCAATATTAAACATAACAAGAATAGGAAAAGACAATGAAGAATATACTTTCAAAAAATAATTTTAAGGTGAAAATATGAAAAAATCGATTGGTCTTTGGCAGCTTTGGGGCTTTGCAGTAACGGCAATTGGTGGCACGCTTTTGCATTTTTTATATGATTGGCTTGGTGGGGCGATGTGGATCGCGCCGTTTTCGGGTGTGAACGAATCAACATGGGAGCATATGAAGCTGCTGTTTTGGCCTATGCTTGCTTTTGCCATTATACAAAGCTTTTTCTTTAAGGGGCAAAGGAATTTTTGGTGCATAAAGCTGCGCGGCATTCTTTTGGGACTTACGCTAATACCTGTGCTATTCTACACATATAACGGCGTAATTGGGAAATCGCCCGATTGGCTCAACATCGCCATTTTTTTCATCTCCGCCGCCGTTACATACGTCTACGAGGCGCGTCAGCTTTATAAAAACGAGCTTGTATGTAAAAAGCCCAAATTCTCCATTGTCACTCTTGCATTAATCGCAGCCCTGTTTGTCTCATTCACCTTCCTCCCACCCGAGCTTGGCATTTTCAAGGATCCGCTAAGCGGAAGCTATGGAATATAAAAATGGGCTTGATAATAGAGAAAAAGCATTTTCGTGTCCGCGAAAATGCTTTTTTTGATCATTATTTTTTGCCATATTTCCGTCTAAAATAAGATGCGTCGCCCTCATCCGGCCAATATTTTGAATTATCATAGAAGTTAGACCTTAACATAAAATCAGGGCATATTTCGGGCTTAGGAAAGCAACCGTTGTCACCACAATGCAAGCAGTCGTGGCACGTATACTTAATATTTTCCTTCACATCAAATGAAAGAAAATTGCTTGGGTATTTATAAAAGCTCTTCTTGCCATTCATCTGAACCCATGTAACAATTCCATTATCCTTCTTTTCAAAATTCAAAAATAGTGCTTTTTCCCATTTCCCGTTTTTCAGCACCTCTACGAAGGATGAGTTCGGTGTCAAATCAAGCTGCTTTTGAAGCTTTTCACAATTTATTTCTATTTGCTCTTTTTCGGCAACTTCATCGTCTCCGCTTTTCGTTACTGCACTTGTTTCATTTTTAGAGGAGTCATTCTTGTCAATCAAGGCACTGTCTGCTTTGGGTTGGGTGTATTCCCCACTGAAATTTATTATTCCAAATTTCAACAGTCGCGATTTTATGGAGCCGTGCGTTCTTTGAAGAATTTTGCAAAGCTCGTTGACTGTTTTCCCTTTTTCAAATTCTTCTATTAACCTTGAATCCTCCTCGGGTGTCCATCTTTTACCTTGCTGCGGATATTGCTCTTCTAATTTTTCTCTTCTTTCTAATTTATCAGCGAAAAAATTAGACATTTCGTAAAGACATTGCCTTACCTCTTCATCAATATTTTCAACAATTTCTCCCGTTAAAACATTGATTCCTTCGGACAATCCATTAAGAATATCTATATACTTTGTAAGCTTTTCTTTAATGGAAAGCTTTTGATATATTGGCGTTACCTGCACCGTTACTTCTTTCACCTCAACACCCCCATGGGGGTAATTTTCATCAATAATTTCATACATATTATTATGAAATCTTTTTGAAATAACGATATTTTTTTGTTGATCGAACAAATCATAATTCATGCTAAGAGCATCAAGCTTTTTTAGTGTTGTTGCGCGATTTTTCACACCAAAGCCCGCCTTTATTTGATTTACGCCATAGAGCTTATATCCCAAATATTTATTTAATATCAATGCATCATTCCCTTTGATGTTATAGAAAAATCCAGCTTGTTCTATCTTGATTATGCCATTTGGGTCAATTTTATTAGACATAGCACACCTCTTAAAATTAGTCTATAATAAAATTATAATGTATGCAATTAAACAATTCAAGACATATATAACAAAAAGATGAAGACAATCAAGACAAATTTATTTTTACCATCATCCCTTTGGGGTGGTAGAGGCCGCAAGTTCAAGTCTTGTCACTCAGACCAAAATCGGAGGTTCAATCGAACCTCCGATTTTTCTTTATTTTACGGGCTTTTCAGGCTTTTGGCTCGACTTGCAACCTCGCAATTACCTGCAAAAATTCACGTTAAATAATGTCCGTTTTTTCGCTTTGACCACATGTTTGCCCACTTGCGGAGATTTTTGCCTCATTTTCGACCATAAAAAGTGCAAATGGTTAGTCTTTCTTTTTGATATGAATTATATTTTGAGGAGATTCCGAAATCAAACAACTAACCTCTTCTCGATCTATTTGGAGATCAATATTAAATGCATCAATTTTCTTCACTACGCCTTCTACAGCAATATCATCAAAAATAAATTTAACTTCTACCGCATCTCCAACTTTTAATGATGCTAAAATTTCTTCTCTTTTGTTTTTGTATTTAGATCTTTCATAATCAAAGCTCCCTTGTTCTACGTAATCCCTATACAGCAAATCCATTCCTGTGTTAAATGTTACGCA
>JAZREL010000064.1:0-22613 GCA_045660785.1 Eubacteriales bacterium
CATTTATTCAAAAATGATGCATAAATATACACAAATATTCAATAAATATGCATAAAACCGAGAAAAAACAAACAAATATATAAATATATAATAAAATTATTAAAAAAGTTACAGAAAGCACTTGACAAAATGGAAAATAGGATATATAATACAAGTCGTAAAAAATGAATATTATTTCATACAAGGAGAGAAAAAATGGATAAGAAAAATATTAAAAAGGTAGTTTTAGCATATTCAGGCGGACTTGATACTTCAATTATCATTCCGTGGTTAAAGGAAAACTATAACAACTGTGAGGTTATCGCGGTTTCAGGTAACCTTGGACAAGCTGACGAGCTTGAGGGACTTGAGGAAAAGGCAATCAAGACAGGCGCATCAAAGTGCTACATTGAGGATCTTACAGAGGAGTTCGTTGATGATTACGTAATTCCAACAGTAAAGGCAGGCGCTCTTTACGAGGAATATATGCTCGGTACTTCATTTGCACGTCCTGTAATCGCAAAGAGAATTGCAGAAATCGCACTTAAAGAGGGTGCTGATGCTATCTGCCACGGCTGCACAGGTAAGGGTAATGACCAGGTTCGTTTCGAGCTTACAATTAAGGCATTCGCTCCAGATATGCCTATCATCGCTCCTTGGAGAGAGTGGACAATTAAGTCCCGTGAGGAGGAAATCGAGTACGCAGAGGCACACAACGTTCCTCTTAAGATAAACCGTGAAACAAACTACTCAAAGGATAAGAACCTTTGGCACTTAAGCCACGAGGGTCTTGACCTTGAGGATGCAGGAAACGAGCCGCTTTACGATAAGAAGGGCTTCCTTGAAATGGGCGTTTCACCAATTATGGCTCCTGACGCTCCAACGTACGTAGAGCTTGATTTCGTTAAGGGTGTTCCCGTTGCAATTGACGGCGAAAAGATGAGCGCAAAGAACATCATCTTGAAGCTTAACGAGCTTGGCGGCGCAAACGGTATTGGTCTTCTTGACATTGTTGAAAACCGTCTTGTTGGTATGAAGTGCCGTGGCGTATACGAAACTCCAGGTGGAGCTATTTTGTATGCGGCACACAGCTATCTTGAAACAATCTGTCTTGACAAGATGACAATGCACGAAAAGCAAAAGCTCTCAATCACATTTGCTGAGCTTGTATATAACGGTCAATGGTTCACACCACTCCGTGAAGCACTTAGCGCATTCGTTGACAAGACACAGGAAAACGTTACCGGTAAGGTAAGAATGAAGCTCTATAAGGGCAACATCATCAAGGCAGGCGTATGGAGTGACTATTCACTTTACTCCGAGGAAATCGCTACCTTCGGTGAGGACAACGTATATAACCAAGCGGACAGCGCAGGATTTATCAACCTCTTTGGCTTGCCAATCAAGGTTCAAGCGCAGGTTAACGCTAAAAACAAGAAATAATAGATTTACCGCTTGCGATGGGCAAAAACTGCCCATCGCAATACGGCTTTATTTTATACGCGTGGATGCGCGCACGAAAGGACGAAATTATGGATAAAATGTGGGCAGGAAGATTTGAAAAGGCGCTTGACAAGCAGGCGGACGATTTCAACTCCTCAATTCACTTTGATAAAAAAATGTACAAAGAGGACATTAAGGGCTCAATTGAGCACGCGCTTATGCTTTCCTCAGTTGGCATTTTGACAAAGGAAGAATATGAAAAAATCGCCGAGGGTCTTACCTCAATTCTTGACGACTTGAACAGCGGCGCTCTCAAGTTTGACGAAAACGCCGAGGACATTCATATGTTCAACGAGGCAGAGCTTACAAAGAGAATAGGCGATACAGGCAAAAAGCTTCACACCGCAAGAAGCCGTAATGACCAAGTTGCCCTCGACCTTCGTCTTTATATGCGCAACCAAGCAAACGACATTATCTCACTTTTGAAGGAGCTTATCGGCGCACTTAAGGAACAGGCAGAGAACAACCAAAGCGTTATTATGCCTGGCTATACGCATCTTCAAAGGGCACAGCCAATCACGTTTGCGCACCACCTTCTTGCTTACTGCATGATGCTTCTTCGTGACGTAACAAGAGTTGAGGACGCACTTAAGAGAATGAATTATTCACCTCTTGGCTCTTGTGCATTGGCAGGTACAACCTACCCAACAAATCGCGATATGGTTGCAAAAGCACTCGGCTTTGACGGAATATGTATGAACTCAATTGACGGTGTTTCCGACCGTGACTATTGCATTGAGCTTGAAAGCGCGTTTGCAACTATAATGATGCATCTTTCCCGCTTAAGTGAGGAAATTATTCTCTGGTCAAGCTGGGAATTTAAGTTTATTGAGCTTGACGATGCCTACACCACAGGCTCATCAATTATGCCGCAAAAGAAAAACCCCGATATGGCGGAGCTTGTGCGCGGCAAAACGGGCAGAGTTTACGGCGATTTAATGGCAACTCTTACAATGCTTAAGGGAATTCCGCTTGCGTATAACAAGGATATGCAGGAGGATAAGGAAGCAATCTTTGATGCAACCGAAACAGTAATTAAGTGTCTTGGCGTTTTCATCCCAATGATTAAAACAATGAAGCCGATTCCCGAAAATATGTATCAAGCCGCAACAAAGGGCTTTATAAACGCCACCGACCTTGCCGACTACCTCACCAAAAAGGGTATGCCGTTTAGAAGCGCATACAAAATCGTCGGCACAATAGTTGGCGAATGTATTAAGAAGAACACAACGCTTGATAAATTATCGCTTGAGGAGTACAAGGCTCACTCCGATATTTTTGAAAGTGACTTATATAACGAAATCTCGCTTGAAACCTGCGTTCAAAAGCGCATTTCAAGAGGTTCAACGGGATATGAAAGCGTAAAGGAGCAGCTTCTTTACGTTGAGGAGCATTTGAAATGAAGAAAGTATTTATAGACGGAAAAGCAGGTACAACCGGACTTAGAATTGAGGAGCGCTTATCATCGCGCGACGATATTGAAATCGTTACCTTGCCTGACGAATTAAGAAAAGACCCCCAAGCAAAGAAGGAAGTATTAAACTCCGTCGACGTTGCATTCCTTTGCTTGCCTGACGCGGCGGCAATTGAGTCCGTTTCACTTATAGAAAACCCAAACGTGGTTGTAATTGATACCTCAACCGCACACAGAACAAATCCTGATTGGGCATACGGCTTTGCCGAGCTTGGCTTGGAGTTTGAAGAAAAAATAAAGAACAGCAAGCGTATTGCGGTGCCGGGCTGCCATGCAAGCGGCTTTATAGCACTTGTTTACCCACTTGTAAAAGCAGGCATTTTACCTAAAGACGCGCTCCTTACCGTTCATTCCTTGACAGGATACAGCGGCGGTGGCAAAAAAATGATTGCCGAATACGAAAATGACGAGCCCCCAATGCTGCTTCAAGGGCCAAGACAGTACGCCCTTGCCCAAAAGCATAAGCACTTGCCCGAGATGACCAAAATCACGGGCATAGAAAATGCACCTCTGTTCTCACCGATAGTTGGTACCTTCTATTCGGGTATGGAGGTTACCGTTCCGCTCTTTAAGAGTCAGCTTTGCAGCGGCGGTAGCATCGAAAAAATCAAGGAAATTTACAAAAGCACCTACCAAGGACCGATAGTTTCCTATAACGAAGCAAACGACGAGGAGGGATTTTTGTCCTCCGTTCGCTACGAGGGATACGACTCAATGTCCGTTGAGGTGTACGGCAACGAGGACAGAATTTTGCTCGTTGCAAGATATGACAATCTCGGCAAGGGCGCATCAGGCGCGGCAGTTGAATGCCTCAACATCGTCCTTGGCGAGGAAAAAACAAAAACACTTGTAATCTAAAAGGGAGAGAATATGAAAATTATAAATGGTGGAGTTTGTGCAGCAAACGGCTTTATGGCAAACGGCATTCACTGCGGTATAAGAAAAAACAAATCAAAAAAGGATTTGGCGCTTATCTATTCCGAAAAGAAAGCCACCTGCGCAGCTGTTTACACAACAAATAAGGTAAAGGGCGCTCCCTTGACCGTTACAAAAAACAATATTGCAAACGGCTATGCACAAGCGGTTATCTGCAATAGCGGCAATGCAAACACCTGCAATGCAAACGGCATTGAAATTGCAACCCAAATGTGTGAGCTTCTTGGGAAGGAGCTTAAAATAGACGCAACCGACGTTGTTGTTGCATCAACGGGCGTTATCGGTCAACCGCTTGATATTACGCCTATTCAAAACGGAATTCCAACCCTTATTGCAGGTCTTTCAAATAGCGGAAGCCAAGATGCGGCTGAGGGAATTATGACAACCGACACACGCTTAAAGGAAATCGCGGTTAGCTTTACAGTTGGCGGCAAGGAATGTAAAATAGGCGGTATTGCCAAGGGCTCAGGTATGATTCACCCCAATATGGCAACAATGCTCGTTTTCATCACAACCGACTGTAATATCAGCGCACCAATGCTTCAAAAGGCGCTTTCAACCGATATTCAATCTACCTTTAATATGGTTAGCGTTGACGGAGACACCTCAACAAACGATATGGTTACCGTGCTTGCAAACGGTATGGCAGGCAACGATGAGATTGTATCCGAGGGAGATGATTTCTACACCTTTATGAAGGCACTTAACACAGTTACAATGAATCTTTGCCGCAAAATTGCAGGAGACGGCGAGGGCGCAACAAAGCTTCTTGAATGTGAGGTTAGCGGCGCGCACGACGAGAAAAATGCAAAGATTATTGCAAAGAGCGTAATTTGCTCCTCACTTGTAAAAAGCGCAATGTTCGGCTCAGATGCAAACTGGGGACGCGTGCTTTGTGCAATTGGCTACAGCGGTGCCGAGGTTGACGTAAACAAGGTTTTCGTTTCCTTCGTTTCAAGAAAGGGCGAAATTTCCGTTTGTGAAAACGGCGCAGGCGTTGACTTTTCTGAGGAAATTGCAAAGGAAATCCTTTTAGAGGACGAAATTACTATAAAAATTACACTTGGTGACGGAGAGGGCAAGGCAACCGCTTGGGGCTGCGACCTCACGTATGATTACGTAAAGATTAACGGAGATTATAGAACCTAATGGAAAATAATATCGAAATTCAGTTGACCAACGCCCAAAGGGCGCAGGTTTTGACACAGGCGCTTCCGTATATTCAAAAGTACTACGGCAAAATTGTCGTTGTAAAATACGGCGGAAACGCAATGATAAACGAGCAGCTTAAGGCGCAGGTAATGGAGGACATCGTTCTTTTGCACCTTATCGGCGTTAAGATTGTTTTAGTTCACGGCGGCGGCCCTGAAATTACTGACACGCTTAAGAAAATCGGCAAGGAAACCGTATTTTGCGACGGACTTCGTGTGACCGACAAGGAAACTGCCGAGGTTGTTCAAATGGTTCTTGCGGGCAAAATCAACAAGTCCCTTGTTAATATGCTTGAAATAAACGGCGGCAAATCAATCGGTATTTCAGGTCTTGACGGACATATGATTAAGGCGGAAATGAAGGATGAGCGCCTTGGCTACGTTGGTAGAATCACCGAGGTTGACGTTACCCCCGTTACTGACCTTCTTGAAAAGGGCTATATCCCCGTTATTTCAACAATCGGCTGTGATAGCGAGGGCAACGTATATAATATTAATGCAGATACAGCAGCGGCATTTATCGCAGGCGGCATAAAGGCGGAGCGCTTAATCACTATGACCGATATTGAGGGCATTTTAAGAGATAAAAACGACCACTCAAGCATCATTCCGTGCATCGACCTTAAAATGGCTGAGGAGCTCTTTAAGAGCGAGGTTATAAGCGGCGGTATGATACCAAAGGTTGAGTGCTGCATCGATGCAATTCACAAGGGCGTTAAGAAGGTTACAATCCTTGACGGACGCGTGCCTCACGCACTTCTTATCGAAACTCTTACCGATGAGGGAGCTGGCACAATGGTTGTGGCAGATATGAACGAAGATGATGAGCTTTAAACAAAAGGATAAGGAATATATTGCAAATACCTATGCAAGGTTTGACCTTGAAATTGCCTACGGTAAGGGTGCGCTCGTTTACGATATAAACGGACGCGAGTATATAGACCTGTCAAGCGGAATTGCCGTTAATACCTTCGGTATGGCGGATGACTCTTGGGTAAATGCGGTATATGAACAGCTAAAGAAATGCCAACACACCTCAAACTTATATTATAGCGAGCCGTGTGTTACTCTTGCCGAGCTTTTATGCAAGCGCACGGGCGCAAAAAAGGTGTTCTTTGGAAACTCAGGCGCTGAGGCAAATGAGTGCGCAATTAAGGTTGCACGCCTTTGGGGTGCTGAAAATAAGGGCGAGGAATATTACAATATTATAACGCTCAAAAACAGCTTCCACGGCAGAACAATAACAACGCTTGCCGCAACGGGACAAGACGTTTTTCATAAGTATTTCAACCCACTTACCGAGGGCTTTTTATACGGCGAGGCAAATAACCTTGACAGCATTGAAGCGCTTCTTAAAGCAAATAAATGCTGCGCTGTTATGATGGAGCTTGTGCAAGGCGAGGGCGGTGTTTTGGCGCTTGATAAGAGCTTTGTTGACGGCGTTTGTCAGCTTTGCGAAAAATACAACGTGCTTTTGGTTATTGACGAGGTACAAACGGGCAACGGCAGAAGCGGTGAGCTTTATGCATACCAAGCATACGGTATAAAGCCCGATGTAATTACCACCGCAAAGGGTCTTGGCGCAGGACTTCCGATAGGCGCTTGTATGATGTTTGCAAAAACCGAGGATACCTTAAAGCCGTCACTCCACGGCTCAACCTTCGGCGGCAACCCAATCGCGTGCGCATCAGCCGTTCACGTTTTAAGTCGTATAGACGATAAGCTCCTTTGCGAGGTTAAGGAAAAATCCGCATATGTTTTTGAAGCATTAAAGGGTGCTGACGGCATTATGTCCGTTAGCGGTCTTGGCCTTATGATAGGAATTGAAACCGAGGGGGACGTGTCCGTAATCCTTAATAAATGTATGGAAAACGGCATTCTTCCAATAAAAGCAAAAAACAAGCTCAGACTTTTGCCACCGCTTAATATACCAATGGAGCTGCTTAAAAAGTCCGTCGAGATTATTAAAAAGGTAGCAAGTGAAAACAAGTGAGGTTAAAATGAACTTAAAGGGAAAAGATTTTTTGAAGCTTCTCGATTTTACCCCTGCGGAAATCGGTGGGCTTATAGATTTAGCATTAGAGTTAAAGGAAAAAAAGAAAAACGGTGTTCCGCACAGATATTGTGAGGGCAAAAACATCGCTTTGATTTTTGAAAAAACAAGCACAAGAACAAGATGCAGCTTTGAGGTTGCCGCACACGACCTTGGCATGGGCGTTACCTACCTTGACCCAACCGGCTCTCAAATAGGCAAAAAGGAATCAATCGCAGACACCGCACGCGTGCTTGCCTCAATCTATGACGGCATTGAATACCGCGGCTACGGTCAGTCAATCGTTGAGGAGCTTGCAAAATATTCCTCTGTTCCTGTTTGGAACGGCTTGACAAACGAATTTCACCCAACCCAAATCCTTGCAGACTTTATGACAATAAAGGAGCACTTTGGAAAATTAAAGGGCATTAAGCTCGTTTATATGGGTGATGCAAGATACAATATGGGCAACTCACTTATGGTTGGATGTGCAAAAATGGGACTTGATTTCGTTGCCTGCGCTCCAAAGAAGTACTTCCCTGAGGCAGAATTAGTTGCAAAATGCCAAGAGATTGCCGCTGAAACGGGCGCAACTATTACACTTGAAGAAAACCCCGAAATCGCCGCTAAAAACGCCGATGTAATCTACACCGACGTTTGGGTTTCTATGGGTGAGCCAACTGAGGTATGGCAAGAAAGAATTAACGACCTCGGCGCATACCAAGTAAACAAAGCGCTTATGCAAAATGCCAAGGAAAGTGCCGTATTTATGCACTGTCTGCCCGCCTTCCACGATATGAAAACAGTTATAGGCCGCGAAATGGGCGAAAAGTTCGGAAGACGCGATATGGAGGTTACCGACGAGGTGTTTGAAAGCGCACAGTCGATTGTCTTTAAGGAAGCTGAGAACAGGATGCACACTATTAAAGCCGTCATGCTTGCGACATTATAATTTCAACTTTTTACGCTTCATAATACATCGTTGCTCCTCGCTGACAACCTCGACAATCGCCAGATTGCCACCGTCTGTCACCTGCGGTGCGCCTTGTCTTATAGCGCCGAAAGAGTAGATGCACACGTAATAAGTTACTTCTTAATATGACTACGACAAATACAATGTATAATCATATGAACATATGAACGAATGATAATATAAACAAAAAGCACGGGAAAATCCGTGCTTTTTCTAATATTTGGGTGATTTTTATAGTTTCTTGCCTTTGACCGCTTCCCAATATGCTTTTGCGGCTTGCTCGGTTTTGTTTTCGCCAAAGGTGTAGTATTTTGCATTTTTTATATCGTTTGGCAAATACTGTTGCTCGCACCAATCGTTTGGAAAATCGTGTGGATAAACGTAGCCAGAAAAAAGCGGTGCTTCAAGATGCTTTGGGATTGTGTCGCCCTTTCCGAGCTTTATGTCCTCACTTGCTTTAGCAATTGCCAAATAAGCGGTGTTTGATTTCGGTGCGGTTGCAAGCATTATTGCACAGCTTGCAAGTGGAATTCTCGCTTCGGGAAGTCCGAGTGCTTTTGCGCTTTCGCAAAGCGAGTAAGCAATTTGTGCTGCCTGCGGATAGGCAAGCCCAATGTCCTCACTTGCAATAACGAGCAAGCGTCTGATAGGTGAGAGCAAATCTCCACCCTCAAGCAATTTCGCAAGATAGAAAACTGCTGCATCGGGGTCTGAGCCGCGAATCGATTTTTGAAGTCCTGATAGCAAATTATAGTGTGTATCGGAATCCTTGTCAAAAAGTCCTGCACTGACGGAAGGGATAAATTCCTTTGCAACATCCTTTGTCACTGTTTTGCCGCTTGCAAAGTATGCACCCTCAAAAAGGGTTAACGCGTGTCTTACGTCGCCGTGTGCGCAGGATGCTAAAAATTCAAGTGCGTCCTCATCCGCCGTCTTTTCCTCGCCTACTTCTTCGTTGAGCTTTGTAAGTGCGCGTTTTAAAAGCGGCACAATTTCCTTTGGACTTACGTGCTTAAATTCAAAAACAGAGCAGCGCGAAATCAAAGCATCATAAATGTAAAAATACGGATTTTCCGTAGTTGATGCAATGAGCGTAATGCGACCGTCCTCTATGTATTCAAGCAAGGATTGCTGTTGCTTTTTGTTAAAATACTGAATTTCGTCAAGATAAAGTAAAATGCCGCTTTCACTAAAAATCCCGTCCGCGCTTGCAATAATTTCCTTTACGTCGGAAAGTGAGGCATTTGTCGCGTTGAGCTTGAAAAGCTGCATTCCCGAATTTTTTGCAATGATATTTGCAACGGTGGTTTTTCCTGTACCGGGAGGGCCAAAGAAAATCATATTTGAAACTCTGCCCGAAAGCATCATTCGCCCAATTACACCGTGACTTGAAATCAAGTGGCTTTGTCCGACAACCTCGTCAAAGCAAGTGGGGCGCAGCTTTTCGGCAAGTGGAATATTGTTCATAAATTGTCTCCTCTAAACAGTAGAGTATATAGAAATATTCTATCATAGTCAAAGTGAAAAATCAATATAATTATATAAACTGTCAAAATTCAAAAGGGGGCAAAATGAAGCAAAAAATTCAACAAATAAAACCGAAAGAAAAAGACGAAACGTCAAATAAAAAAATAGACAACGCCAAAAAAGGAATACTCTTTGTTTTTTCAGTATGTATTTCATCGCTCTTTCTCTTTTTTGCACTTGCTGAGGAAGCACCGCCAAGTGTCGAAAATTCAAGCGAGGTGCTTGGCGTTTTCAAACAAACCTACTTGTATGATTTTTTAGACCTTGAAAAATGCGAAAATGAGCAAAACATCGAGGGGAGTGTCTGAATTTTAAAGAAAAAATACAAAAATTCGTAATTTGTCAAGAGGTGGGTGAGGGATGATAACCTTTTTATCACTTGTAATAACAATTTTCGGCCTTTGCGCTTCTGACCACCCGATGATTTTAATATTGGTTTATGGAATTCACGAGCTTGGACACCTCTTTTTTGCGACACTTGTCGGGGCGAAAATAAAAAAATTCAAGCTTGGCGCCTTTCACCTCTCACTTTCTTATGACTCAAGCCACCTAAGCTATCAAAGGGAGATTTTAGTCTGCTTAGGTGGTATAATCTTTAATCTTGCTTCTGCACTGACAGCGCTTTCCTTGCCGATAAAAAATGACGGAATGATCTTTTTTATTATTGCAAGTGTTCTTTTATCCTTGATGAACCTTTATCCCGCCTCAATCCTTGACGGGGGCGGTGCACTGCGGGCGCTTTTATATTTAGTTCTTTCTCCCTCGAAAGCCGATAAAATCATCGGGGGAGTGTCTGTTTTTGCCATTTTACTAATATGGCTTATCTCGGTTTATTTACAGCTTGTTTTCTTCTCAAATTTCTCAATATTTATAATCTCCGTCGTTTTACTAATTGAGCTTTGCTTCTCTGTCAGTGAGCAAATTAACCCATAATATGCGCCCACGTGTAAATATTTTGCGCATTATAATTAAAAAAGTATATTTTTTTGCCCCTAACTATTGCACATTTCATAAATTTCTGCTATAATGCAATTGATTTACGTTTTTGGCAAATAAAGAGGATATTTGTCGAGTAGGTCAAATTTATGAAAGAACGGGGAGAAAAATGAACGAAAAAAAGATCATTGAGCCAAAGGGTGAAGCAGAGCAAGCTACTGAAAATACCGAGGCAAAGAAAATAGTTCAGCTTATCGATGTTGCCAAGTCCTTCGACGGCGAAATCATCCTTGATCACATCAATCTCGATGTGCATGAAAAGGAATTTATTACGCTTTTAGGACCCTCGGGCTGTGGCAAAACAACCACACTTCGTATAATTGCCGGCTTTGTTACACCGGATACGGGAGACGTGCTTTTTGAGAGTGCAAAGATTAACGATTTACCACCTCACAAGCGCCAAGTTAATACCGTATTCCAAAAGTATGCGTTATTTCCGCATCTCAATGTTTATGAAAACATTGCTTTCGCTCTTCGATTGAAGAAGGTAAAAGAAGAAGAAATTTATGCGCGCGTAGAGGAAATGCTTGCAATGGTTAACCTGCGCGGATTTGAGAAAAAGGACGTTAATTTGCTTTCCGGCGGCCAGCAGCAGCGCGTTGCTATTGCGCGTGCGCTTATTAACAAGCCGAAGGTGCTTTTACTTGACGAGCCGCTTGGCGCGCTTGACTTGAAGCTCCGTAAGGATATGCAAAATGAACTTAAAAATATACAAAGAAGAACAGGCATCACCTTCGTTTACGTTACTCACGACCAAGAGGAGGCGCTTTCAATGTCTGATACCGTTGTTGTTATGGCAGACGGTAAAATTCAGCAAATCGGCACTCCAACCGATATATATAACGAGCCCGAAAACGCGTTCGTTGCAGACTTTATCGGCGAAAGTAACATTATCGACGGCGTAATGCTTGATGACTATAAGGTTAGATTTTCGGGTCACGAATTTGACTGTCTTGACAGCGGCTTTGGCAGAAATGAGGCGGTTGACGTTGTTGTTCGTCCCGAGGACGTTGACGTAGTTTCTCTTGATAAGGGCATGCTAAACGGCGTTGTTACGTCAGTTACCTTCAAGGGCGTTCACTACGAAATTATCGTCAGCATCAAGGACTTCAAGTGGATGATTCAATCAACCGACTACGTAGAGGTAGGACAAGAGATTGGCGTTTACGTTGAGCCCGATGCAATACATATTATGAAAAAATCCGAATACTCCAATATGTTCGGTGATTACTCATCCTTCAGTGACGAGTTAGAGCATTTATCCGATGCTACCGAGGAGGAAGAGTAAGAAAATGACAAAGAAGAATAATATTCTCAAGCAAGCGGCGGCGTATCCGCACATGGTGTGGGCGGTTTTATTTATTGTTGCCCCACTGTTGTTTGTAGCATATTATGCCTTTACCGATAAAAACGGCAAGCTCACCTTTTCAAATATTGCAAGCTTGGCACAAGCGGCGTATCTTGAGGTGTTCTTACGTTCAATTTGCTTTGCCTTCTTGGCAACTGTCATTTGCTTAATAATTGCGTACCCTGTGTCGTATTTTATCTCCAGAACAAGCCCGCAAATGCAAAAAATTCTTGTTATGCTCGTTATGCTTCCGCAATGGCTTAACTTCTTAATAAGAACTTATTCGTGGATGGCGATTTTGGAGGACACGGGAATTATCAACTCAGTTTTAGGCATTTTCGGTATTGAGCTGCATATGATAAACACCCCCGGCGCTGTAATTTTAGGTATGGTATATAATTTCTTGCCGTATATGATTATTCCGATTCACTCCGCTATGACAAAAATAGACCCAAGGGTTTTAGAAGCGGCATCCGACCTTGGCTGTAACCCACTTCGCGTTGTTACAAAGGTTGTTTTCCCACTTAGCTTGTCAGGCGTAATTTCGGGTATTACTATGGTATTTGTGCCATCAATCAGCACGTTCTACATTTCACAAAAATTAGGCGGCGGAAACTTTGACTTAATCGGTGACTCGATTGAGCGTCAGTTCCAAACGCAGTACAACTACAATATGGGCGCGGCAATGTCCTTTGTCCTTATGATTTTAATAATAGTATCTATGGCTATTATGAACAAGTACTCTGACGATGAGGGAGGAGTAATCGTATGACAAAGAAAAATAGCTTTGGGCGCACCCTGTGTATAATTTTGACGTTTATTTTCCTATATATGCCTATTGGCGTGCTTATCCTTTTCTCGTTTAACTCGGGCGATAGCACCGCGGTATTTCAAGGAATTTCCTTAAAATGGTATAAGGAGCTGTTTACTGATACAGCTACGTTAAATGCACTTAAAAACACACTTGTTTTGGCTATTTTGTCAGCTGTTATTTCAACCGTTATCGGTACAGCGGCGGCATACGGAATTTCCAAAATGAGAAACAAATATGTAAAGAACCTTACAATGTCGGCAACGCAGGTGCCAATGATTAACCCTGAAATAGTTACCGGTATTTCAATGATGCTTCTTTTCGTGTTTGTGGCGAATATAATTCGCGCATCATCCTTGCTCGGCTTTTGGACGGTGCTTATTGCACACATCACCTTCAATTTACCGTACGTAATACTTCTTGTATTACCGAAATTCAAGGAAATGGACAAGTCCTTGCCCGAGGCGGCACTTGACCTTGGATGTACACCGTTCCAATCGTTTTTCAAGGTTGAATTGCCTGCAATTATGCCGGGTATTATCGCCGGCTTTATAATGGCGTTTACCTTGTCAATTGACGACTTTGTAATCAGCTATTTCACAACGGGCAGTGGTTTTGAAACGCTCCCGATAAGAATTTATTCAATGACCAAAAAGCGTGTCACACCTGATATGTACGCGCTTTCCACCCTTATTTTCGTTACAATTCTCGTTCTTTTGTTAATTTCCAATTTCACAAGCGGAAAGAACAAAATTGAGCTTTCCAAAAAAGCGAAAACAGCGGTGAAATTTGCAGGCATAGGCATTTTCGGTACTATCGCTGTTGCAACGGTTATTATTCTTTGCATCTCTGCCACAACCGAGGTTAAAACCGTAAACGTTTATAACTGGGGTGAATATATCTCTGACGGCGGCTATGATTCACTTGACGTAAACAAGGAATTTGAAAAGTGGGCGGAAAACGAGTACAGGGAAAAATACGGCAAAAAGGTCAAGGTGCAGGTGAATTACACCACTTATGCAAGCAACGAGGACCTTTACGCTAAAATTGCAAACGGCGCAGGTGGCTACGACGTTATTGTCCCATCTGAATATATGCTTGAAAAAATGCACGGCGAGGGGCTTTTACAGCCGCTTGATACCGAAAGAATTCCAAACCTTATCTACCTTGGAAGCCAATTTGAAAATATGTTCGTTTACGAGCATACGGTAAAGGATGAAAACGGCGCGGAAAAGAAGGAAAACCAAACCTTTGGTATTGCTTATACCTACGGTATAATCGGTATCGTATATAATAGTGCAGAGCTTCTTGAAAATGCTCCTGAAATCCTTGAGCATATTGAAAGAGGTAACGCCGGCTGGGAGGTTATGTTTGGTATACCCAAGCGTGACGAAAACGGCAATTTCGTTTATGACGCAGAGGGCAGAATGATTCTTGATATGGATGACCCCGATAATAAAAAATTCAACGAGGCGTATCTTAAAATCAAGGGTCAAATTCTTCAGTTCAACAACCCGCGCGATGCATTCGGCTCCGCTATGTACTACCTTGGAATTGACGTAAATAATCCAAGTGAACAGGACTGGCGCGCAGTTTACGGCTTGCTCGCACTCCAAAAGGATTACGTTCAGGGCTACGTAATGGACGAAATTTACAACAAAATGGAAAAGGGCGAATCTTGGATTGCGGCATATTACGCAGGCGACTGTCTTTCTATGATGGGCTCCAACACCGACCTTGATTTCTATTATCCAAAGGGCACAGACGGCGAATATACCACTAACATCTTCGCAGACGCTATGTGTATTCCAAAAACCGCAGACAAAAACAATTTAGAGCTTGCACATTGGTACATCAACTTTATGATGGAGCCGGAAATTGCATATGCAAATGCGGAATATATTTATTACGGCTGTCCTTATGACTATTTGCCGACAGATGAAAACGGCAATTCGCTTCTTGACAGTGAAACGCTTGAAGCAAACAAAGAGGCAATTGATAATTACCGTATAAATATGGGCTATTATGAATATCTCTTTGACAAAGACGGCGAGATTTTGACTGATAGCGAGGGCAACTACATCCTGAAATATGACGAGGATGGCAACCGTATAGTTGACCCTGAGGGCGACTACTTCGTAATTTATAATGAGGATTTTGAAAACGCGCTTCTTAATATGTTTGAAAAATTCGCTTACGAGGATTTAACAAATTCTTACCTCACCCTTTCCGACGGTACTAAAAAATCAAACCTCACAATGCTTAACGAAAAGTGGGAAACCTTGAAAATTGAGTCAACCTCAATGGTTGGCATCTACGTCGTATGCTTGGTTATCGCACTTGGCGTTGTGGCGTTCTTCGTTTACACAATCATTAAAAAGAGAAGACAAAGACGCTTCTATTGGGCGAATACAGCATCACCTAAGCAACCGCCAAAGAAGCAAGAGCTTCCCGATTTTTCCGAAACTGCGGTAATAGCAATTAAAAAATCAAAAAAGCGCGATAAGTAGTCTATTTTAGACACGTCCCGCCAAAAAAACAAAACAAACCCACGGCTTCTTTGCCGTGGGTTTTTAATATTTAGCTTAATTTTAGCTGTCGCTTTCTTGCATTAAAGACGCGTTTTTAAGCTCCTTGCGCCTTTTCTTTTCCTCGTTGTCAATCAGGTCAGGATGGAAACCGTCCACCTCACCGCGTTGTATTGCACCCATTATTCTGTGGTAAAGTCCTCTGTGCTCACGTTCGAAAATATCAAGGTATTCCTTCATTTTCGCGCGCTCGGTATTTCCGTCGGCAGGGCATTTTGCCTCAACAATCGGCAAGCTTGCTCCGCGCGCAAAGGTCTTTATCTCGCGCTCGGGAGTATAAACAAGCGGTCTTATCATCGTCAAATCCTTGCGGGAAAGATATGTAACGGGGCGGAACGCGCCAATTCTACCCTCAAAAAATAGGTTAAGCATAAAGGTTTCAACAACGTCGTCGTAATGATGGCCGAGCGCAAGCTTGTTGCAGCCAAGCTCCTTGCAAGCATCGTGAAGCGCACCTCGCCTCATTCGTGAGCAAAGAGAGCAGGGGCTCTTTTCCTCTCTTACATTGAAAATTATCTCGTAAATTTGAGTCTTGATTATGTGATATTCAACCTCTAATTCGCGACACAGGTCAGCTATTTTTGAAAAATCCATCTCAGGAAGTCCCATATCAATCGTTACCGCCACAACGGTGTAATTAATGCCTAAAACGCGCTTTAGCTTAGTAAGTGCGCAAAGAAGCGCAAGTGAGTCCTTGCCGCCTGAAACGCCAACGGCAATTTTGTCACCGCTTTCAATCATTGAGTATTCCTCAACCGCCTTGCGCGCGTGGCTCAAAATTCTTTCAATATTGTTAAATTCCTTCATAGTAACCTCGTATGAAAAATTGCATATAATGTGTAATAAATCTAAAATTTTGGGGGGATTATGGCTATAAAAATTTATATAGACCAAGGGCACAATCCGACTCCGCCAAACTCAGGTGCGGAGGGAAATGGCTTAAGAGAGCAGGATATAACCTATGAGGTCGGTGTGCGCCTCGCTGAGCTGCTCCGTCAAAATGGGAATTTCGAGGTGCGCCTTTCGCGCCCGACAGCGAATACGCAGCTTGGAAACTCAAATGCTTCAAGCTTGCGTGTGCGGGTAGATGAGGCAAATTCTTGGGGCGCTGACTATTTTGTAAGCATACATACAAACGCATCGGTTCAGCGCTCGGCAAACGGCACAGAGGTCTTAGTTTACTCTCAACCCTCAACCTCAGCAAATCTTGCCGAGGACATTTTAAGAGAGCTGACCGAAATTACAGGTCTTTCCTCACGCGGTGTAAAATCTCGCCCGGGACTGTACGTTCTTCGTAAAACCTATATGCCTGCCGTGCTTGTCGAGCTTGGCTTTATATCAAACCCGTCCGATGCGGCACGAATGCGCGATAACCCGTCGCTTTTCGCCCGTGGCATATACCAAGGCATTCTCGATTTTCTTAATTTATAGTATAGCATAAATTATTCCAAAGTTCAATATTAAAAAAGGATCTGTCACAAATGCTCTTGATTTGCATTTGAGACAGACCCTTTCTTACGTTTATGTTCCTTTGATATAATCATCAAGGGTTTTTCTTTATTAATTTGAACTCATCGAAATGCTGACAACGGCTATCTTTGCCTATAAATACTTGAAAATCTCCTTCTTCTGCGCCATAGGTCAAATCTCGTTTTACAAATTTTAACAAGCTCTCATTAATTACGAATTCAACAGTTTTTTCTTCATTTGGCAAAAGCTCAATTTTTTCAAATCCCTTCAATTCCTTAATAGGTCTTACCACTGAGCCGAAAAGGTCGCGGATATAAAGCTGAACGACTTCCTTTGCTTTATATTTGCCTGTGTTTTTAACCTTAACGCTTGCTATAATTGATCCATCCTTAGTTAGCTCCTTGCTACTTAACTTAAAGTCACTATACTCAAAATCGGAATAGGATAAGCCATAGCCAAATGGGTAAAGTGGGGAGTTTGGACTGTCAATATATCCGCTTTCGTAAAGAATTCTCTTGTTATCATCCGAGCGTAAATTTGCAGTTCTGTGATGATTATAGTAAATTGGGCATTGTCCCTCGTTTCTTGGAAATGACATGGTTAGCTTGCCACAAGGAGAGCACTTGCCAAAAATCAGCTCCGCAACCGCATTTCCACCTTCTGTACCCGGGAAGTACATATTAAGTATTGCGCCTGCGTGGCTTTCAATATCCGTAAGAACAAGCGGTCTGCCTGTAAATAAAACAAGAGCGGTATTTTTGTTTACCTCACATACTCTTTTTATAAGCTCAGCTTGAACAGACGGCAAATGTAAATTGGACTTTGAGTTGGACTCACCACTATCAAGCTGATCCTCGCCAACGCATAAAATAACACAGTCCGAATTTTTTGCCAGCTCCACCGCAGCATCAATTCCCGAATAGTCTGTGCTATTCAAATCAAGGTCGCAGCCCTTGGAAAAAACCACCTCTGTGTCGCTTAAATATGATTTTACTCCCTCTAAAACGGTAACCGTTTCATCAGGATTGTAAGCGCACCACCAAGAGCCTACTATTCTTTTTTCGTCTCCGTGAGGACCTATTACAGCCACGCGTTCCGCGTTCTTATTGAAGGGTAAAATACCGTCGTTTTTAAGAAGCACGGCACTTTCCTCGGCACTTCTGCGTGCTATTTCTCTATGCTCGGGGCAGGCAAGAATTTTCTCTGCTTCTTCTAAATCCATACATCTGTACGGATTTTTGAAAAGTCCGAGTCTTTCCTTTAATTTAAGAACACGCATAACTGCGGTATCAACCTGCTCCATTGTGATTTTGCCCTCGTTAAGAAGAGGTTCAATATTGTTAATATAGCAGGTTGAAACCATTTCCATATCAATTTCAGCATTGAGTGACTCTAATGTAGCATCCCTTTTGCTTTCACAGTATCCGTGGGATACATGATTTTCAATAGAGCCGTAATCGCTGATTGTAACACCGTCAAAGAACCATTCATTTCTTAAAATATTCTTTAAAATAAAGGAATTTCCATTTCCGGGCACACCGTTCATTACATTTTGTGCAGGCATTGCAACCATAGCCCCTGCATCAACGGCTGCCTTATACGGTGGCAAATATACCTCTCTTAATGTAAGCTCACTAATATCCGAGGAATCGTAATCCTTGCCACTCATAGGCGCGCTGTATCCTGCAATATGCTTTACGCTTGCGCCGATAGTATATTTGCCCCCATCTCCCTGATAGCCCAAAACGCTTTCTCTTGCCATCTCACAGGTTAAATAAGTGTCCTCACCACAAGATTCCATGCATCTGCCCCATCTTGCATCTCTTGATACGTCAAGCATAGGCGCGAATGTAAGATGTATTCCGTCAACGCTTGCTTCTTTAGCAGCCATTTGACAGCATTCTCTCACTAATTTTCTGTCAAATGATGAAGCAAGACCTAAATTGATAGGATAAATGGTACGGTATCCGTGTATAACATCAAGCATAAAAGCAAGAGGAATTTTATTTTTACTGTTTTCTAAAAATTCCTTTTGTATTGCTATATTTCTTTTTGCGCCATAGGAGTTATAAACCGAGGCAACATCATATTTATAGTTCTTATCAAACCGAGAATAAAATTCAGGCCCCGTTATTGGCATGTTCTTGTCCGACATGTAAATATTTGAGTTTACCTGTTGTAGCTGATAGCACTTTTCCTTAAGCGTCATTTTATTTAGTAATGATTGTAAATCAATATTTTCGCCCTGATAAATATTATAATCGCGATTTCTGTATTTTGTTGGAGTTACGCCCATTATTGATTTAAAGTTTCTGTTGAAGCTTCTTAGACAGTTAAAGCCACATTCACCGGCTATATCAAGCACGGTGCGATTTGTGTTTGTCAAAAGATAGCACGCTTCATTTATGCGGTAACGGCATACATATTCGGAGAAGCTGATGCCTATGACCTTGAGAAAATGCTGCGATAGGTAAACGTAATTATAGTTAAATTCCTTTGCCAATTCGCGAAGAGAGCATTCCTTTTTATAGTTTTCAGAAACAAAGTTGAAAATTTTGAAAATCAAGGCATTATTATTCTTGGATTTTATGTATTCTGCGGTGCTATTGAATTCACTGCAAATAGAGTATAACAGTCCCTTTAATTCAATTATGGCTTTATATTTTTCATAGTTAATAATTCTGTTAATAAAAAAGCTATCTAAATTAAATTTATTGTTCTTAGGTACATAGTCCTCGTAGCTCTGACTAAACGCCTTTACAAGATGTTGCGGAAAAATAAGAATAGCAAGCTCGGAATGCTCGGCGGTTTTTATTTGGTGAAACTGGTTTGGAAATACCAAAATGCACTCGTTACCGCGGATTGTGTACTTGTTTTCTCCTACTGTTACCTCCGCTTCGCCTTTTGTAGCTACTATTATTTCAAAGCTACTATGGATATGTGCAGGAAAATTAAGGTTGGTGCTGTGCCAAAGAGTCGCCTCGTTTGAAAGCGTTGAATGATGAATTTCATATAGCATAGTGACCTCTTAAAAAATTAGATTTTGTCTTGTTAATTATATCACAGTTTCTGTTATAATTAATATTTTCAGTAAAAATAACTAAATAATATCTATATTTCGTATACATATGTCTTGATAGCTTACTGAAAATAATATATCATAATATTGTGGTATTGTCTCGATAAACGATAATAAAGACATCGATAACGGTACTGCTTTGCAGGCACTTATATCACAGTATCACAGATTTAATTTGAAAAGGAGAAAAAGCATGAAAAAGAAAATTCTTTTAGTTACCTTTATGGTAGCAATCCTTGTTTGTGTCTTTGCTATTTCGGTAAGTGCATCAGTTAGCACCGCATACGATAAGACCGAAAAGGTAACGGTAACACTTACAAACGGAACACAGGAGTGCGCACTATATGATGCGGACGGAGATGAGCTTGTATGGTACACACTTGACGGTGGTGCAACCGTTACAAGCATTAAAACGAAGGATCTTACAATTACATATTCAGGCGAAGGCAAGAGCTTAGAACGTATTTATTTGGATGCGGACAAGCAAACCTGTCTTCAAAGAATTGGCGAGAAAACCTTCAACTGTATAGTTGTTGCCAACTTAAGAGGTCTTACATTTACCACTCTTCCTAATCAGAGCTACATTGGACTTTTTGAAGATAGCGCTATCGTTCAATATGTTTATTTGCCCGTAACTATTGCATCAATCGAATGTAATCATTTTCTTAGAGCCACCAGCATGAAGGTTTGCGATTTTCCTGAGGATGCTCGCTATGCCTTTGTAAATTCTAATGTTTTTAACGGCGCAAGCGCATTGGAGGAAATCAACCTTGCAGGTCTTACTTCAGTTAAAGGTAGCCAACATTTTATCGGTTGCACTTCCCTTAAAAGAGTTATCGGCTTTGAAAAATCTACAATTACATCTCTAAGCGAAAAAATGTTCCAAAACTGCGGACTTCTTGAAATCGCTATTCCTAATACCGTAACAACTGTTGGTTTGGCGTTATTTTATGGATGTAGCGACTTAGAAACTGTAAGCTTTGGCGCAGAATTAACAACACTTGGAAAGTACGACGCGGTTAAGCTGTGTCCTTCTCTGAAGACTGTTTATATGCCGGCTACTGTTACCACTATACCGGCGGCTACCTTCGAGGGTGCAAATAATGTTGAGGTAATCTTCTACACAGGCGGATACGACCTGACCAAGGCGTTCCAAGCATCTGCCAAAGATGCCAAGAATACACAGACCCACATCTTAGAGTTTACTTTAATTTCTGCTGGCGAGTACGAGGCACTTACCGATAAGAGTGGCAAGTATATCGTTTATGATTATAGCGAATGCGAGGCGTTTTATAACGATAATCATAGCATATCAAGCGGTGCTTGCACAAGATGCGGAAAAACAGTTTATTGCGACGACCCTAATCATAATTTAAAAATTGACATTAGTTACGAAAACTATTCATTAGAGGGAACTAAGAGCACAATTTGTCTTGATTGTGACTCTGCACCGCTATTGACGAAAGCTCCCGCACTCTTTACAAACCTCGGCTTCTCAGCCGCACAGTACGGTGATAGCGTAATGTCCGTAAACTACAGAGTAAATGAAGAAGCAATTAAAGCATACGAGGAGATAACGGGCGTAAGCATTAACTACGGCGTATTTGCAGCAATGAAGGACAACGTTGGAAATAACGATATTTTTGACGAAAACGGCGATGCACTTAAGGGCGTAATTGCCGCCGACATCACCGAGAGCGGCTTTGACCTTTTCAATTTGAAGATATTTGGCTTCACCGAGGCACAAAAGGAAATTGACCTTGCAATAGGTGCTTACGTTGGTACAACAAAGGACGGAGCGACCGAGTATAGCTATTTGCAAATAGCTCCTGCAACTGCGGGTGAAAAATATTTCTTTGCTTCATATAACAAGGTGCTCACAATGCTCCCAGACGACGACGAGGTGGCGTAAATGAAATACGTTTCTCCAAAATATGAGCTTTCATTGCTGAATCCAAGCGACGTTTTAATGTCGGGCGAAGCGAGCTACACCATTGAAGAAAGCAAGGACGAAAGCGGAAATGTCATCGGCGACGTAACAATAAATGCAAGCGGTATTTTCAAGCAATTTTTCAACTGATTGGCTCATTAAGAATCCGCAAAATCAAACAATTTTAAAGCAAAAAGCAGAATTTCGTTGCGAAATTCTGCTTTTTTTAATGAGTCGGACTCTTATATAATTTTACTCCACAAACTGTCTGCCTAAAAAGGAAGCGGCAGAATCTGGCTCCCTTGTTAAAGGGAGGGGAACCGCTTTAGCGGTGGAGGGATTGCCAAACAATTACCCCTCAAACTGTCTGCCCAAGAAGGATGCCGCTGTTTGAATAAGCTTCGCTTCGGTAGAATGGTTGTCAATTGACGGATTTTCCTCGTTTGTTACGCACGCAACCGAGCCGATTACGTCACCCTCGGAAACAATCGGCATTGCATATTTTACGTAGCCGCTTGCTCCGTCGCACACGTTGATTTTTGTGTTTTCCTTCGCTGTATAAAGAGAGCGAGAGTCCATAATCCCCTCGTATTCCTCACTCAGCTTTTTGTCGTTATATTCCTTTTTGGAAACGCCCGCTGACGAAATTACAACGTCGCGGTCGGTGATAACCACGCTCATATTACAAATTTTATTTAAGGTGTCGCCGTATTGTGCTGCAAAGGAAGCAAGCTCGCCAATAGGGGAGTACTTCTT
>JAZREL010000065.1:0-28199 GCA_045660785.1 Eubacteriales bacterium
CGCGTTGCTCGCTAAGAATGACGTATGGGTGAAATGTTACGTCATCCCGAGCTTGTCGAGGGATCTCAAAATAGATTCTTCGGCTCGCGTCGCTCGCTCAGAATGACGTGAAAATGGAATCGGTTAAGAGGATTTTATATGGACACGTATTACGTTTATATTTTGGCGAATAAGACAAATCATGTAATATATATCGGCGTGACGAATAATTTAAAGCGCAGAGTATATGAGCATAAAAATGCTTTAATTGATGGATTTACAAAAAAATATCACGTCGATAAATTGGTTTACAATGAGTGCTTTCCAAATATCAAGGATGCATTAAAAAGAGAAAAGCAACTAAAGGGATGGAGAAGGGAAAAGAAAAATACTCTAATAAATCAAATTAATCCCTCTTGGAACGATTTATATGAAACTATGTAAAAAAACAGCCACAGGGTGACTGTTTTTTGTTAAATTGATTGGAAAATATTATTTATTAAATTCCGCTAATTCGTCCTCTGATAAAATTACGAAGTAATCAACGGTCGTTGAAAGCGTTGTTTGCTCGCCTAAACGCACGCTTTTTGTTACGCTCGTTTTGACCCACTCACCGTCAATTAGTGAAATTGTGGTTGCTGTTGTAACCGTAAGATCAATATGACTATATTTTTTTATCATTGTGTGAACAATAGAGGTGTCTGTTTTTTCGGTTGATTCTTCTATGCTTATATCAATAAGCTCGTTAACGCCTACAGAAAGCAGCTTCTCACCGCAGTAGCATTCCGAAACGGTTGCATAGCCGTCACAATTTTCAAAATAGTCCTCAAGGCGGTAAACCTCTAAGTCTGATTTCGTTTGGTGGTCATAGTATATATACTCAATTACGTTTTTGCACTCCGTGCAATTTATGGTTCTTTTTACGCCGTCGGTGCATTTATCCCCAAGCAGCTCGTAATACGTCTCTCCCATATGATAATGGTATGCTTCGAAAAAGAACGGACAGCTTGTGCATCTCGCAGTTTTTGTATAGGGGTCGCTTTCCTTCGTTGGCGGAGTATAGGTATATTCAAGCTCGTGATTAAACTTACCGTGTACGCCTGCGTCGATTTCGGCGTTTATTAAGGTGATTTCCTCGTTTAGCCTATACCTTGTTATGTTGTACGCCTCGTAGTTGCGCTCGGTTGGCGTATGGTAAATTATTCCACGCTCGGTAATAGCGGAAACGCCGCACCTTGCACAGTTTAATTCGTGCTTTTGGTACGTAATATTGCCATCTGAGTCGTACGTGTGACGCTCCGT
The DNA here is from genome assembly GCA_045660785.1 of Eubacteriales bacterium. Lineage (GTDB taxonomy): Bacteria > Bacillota > Clostridia > Oscillospirales > CAG-272 > RGIG2000. Next base: position 1,282 of record JAZREL010000065.1, read on the forward strand.
TATCAAGCATCCGCCAAAGGACACCGTGTAATTTCGTTTTCTTTCGCCGCATAAGCAGCTGTCGCAGGTGACGTAGCTGCCCGAGCAAAGACCAAGCTCCTCAAACGAGTAAAGCTTAATACGCTCGTATCTGTAATAATGAACGGTGGATACAACGTCCTTTTGCACCTTGTCGCAATTTTTACAGGTTAGCGTGCGTATAATTCCGTCCTCACAGCTTTCTCCCACAAGCTCGTAGGAGTATAAATAGTCGTGTCCGCCAAGACCGTAATCGATTACGTACTTGTCGGTGTACGTTACTCCTTCATAGGTTGCCGAAGCAATTTTGGTGGTCGAGCCGCGCTCGGTGCAGGTTTTTGAAACGGTGAGGGTCTTTATATCAGCCTTTACTGTTTTTGAGTGACTCTCTTCAAGCGGACATTTCAAAGCAAGGCTCGCTATGCTATGATCCTCGTTCCATTCCCAACAAATATCGTAGTCACACTCGCCAATTGTGTCAACGGTTCTTGTTTTATCGCAAAATGTACATTCCATTGATACCTTGCCCTCGCTTATACAGGTGGGCAGGGTTTGGCTTTTCATTTCCCATCTATGCTCGCACTCTGATTCCTGCTCGGGGAGTGACGGCGCTTTTTGCTCTTGGCTGCTATCTCTACCATTGCAAGCGGATAGAGTAAGGACGGCAAATACGGAAATAATCAAAAGAATAAGAGAAAAAATTCGTTTTTTCATATATAGCCTCCTTTGTAAGGTTGCGCTATGAATCGAAACGGTTCACAGGGTGGCTGTTTTTTTATTATAGTGAAATTTTTAATTGCTTATTGATACTTTACCCATTCAAAGTATTTTTCCAGCGCCGCAAGCTCTTCCTCCGTTAACGGTCTGTCAAGAGTTCCTGTGGGATCATGTATTGGAAATTTCACTGTAAGCGTTGTTTCTTCATCTAAGTAAATATTCGTTATAATGTTTGTTTTGTACCAAGCGCCGTCTATCAGCGTGCGCTCCTCAACCGTTTCAATGGCAAAGCCGCAGCCCGAGCATTTTTCGGTTTTTCTGACAAGCACCAAGGTGTCGGATTTCTCCGTTTTCTCGGTTTTGCGTGGACTATACCAATGTACTCCGCTTTTGGTTAGTCTCTTATACCCGCAGAAGCACACCTCAACGTTTATCGTTCCTTGGCAAAAGCCGTAGCTTTCAAGGTCATAGCTCGCTTCAATGCTTGCTGTTTGGTGGCTGTTGGTAACGTACTCTAACGTATAACCGCACCCAAGGCATACGCCGCTTACGTTTATGCCGTCAAGACAGGTTTCTCCAAGCGGCTCGTAGGTATATTCCATTTTGTGAAGGATTTCCTTCGTATGCTTATATAAGCATTGAGTGCAGGTAGCGATTTCCTCGTGACACCAACGGTCATCTATATTATTGTAAGTATATTCAACCTCGTGACCGAATAAATCGTGTGCTTCCTCATCGTAACTTTCTTTTACGATAACAAAGTCCTCAGTCAGCTTATAGGTTACTATCCAATATGCATAATATACCTTGCTTTGACCCTCGGGCACCGTATCAGCGCTTTCACGCACCCAAGAAAATCCACAGTCTTTGCAAGTTTTTGATTCCGTGTTGTAGGCAATATCTCCATCCTCTGTGTTTGTGTGCTCGATTTTCATATTGCAGGCGGAATAGTATATTCTTAAATCATCCTCTACGTTTTCACCGCATAAGCAAACGCGGCGTATAACGCGGTTACCTGCACAAAGACCAAGCTCCTCAAAGGAATATACCGTTTCCTCGTTTAATAAAAAATGCGAGTATTCAAAGCTTTCTTCTACGTCACCGCAAACGGTGCAGGTTTGCGTCTTTTTTATCCCGTCCTCGCAGTTAAATCCGATAAGCTCATACGTGGTATTGTAGCTGCAATAGCCAAAGCCATAATCATTAACATGCGTGTCGGTGTATTTTTCCCCTTTGTGTACAACCTCGGCAACCTTTATTTCAGCGCCACGCTGTATACAGGACTTATCAATACGCGTTGTTGTGTAAACGGAATCAACGGAGTAGGTATGGGCGTGATTTAACGGACAATCGAAATAAAGACGCGGTAAGGTATTGTTGTTGTGCCACTTCCAATAGATGTTGTATTCACATTCGCACGTAGGCGTTGTAACAGTCTCTACCTTGCGGCAAAGAGTACAGCTCATTGTGATTTTGCCCTCGGAAATGCAGGTTGGAAGAACTTGGCTTTTCATTTTCCAATTATGCTCGCATTCCGCGTACTTATCGGCTTTATCAACAAAGACCACCTCTGTTCGCTCATTCCCTTGGTCGCAGGATGAAAGAAGGAGAACAAAAACAAATGAGATTACTAAAAGTGTAAGTGAAATAAGCGATCTTTTCATATTTATTCCTCCTGTAATTCAGTATGAAGCTTGCGTGTATGCTTTTACTGTTGGTTTTTTAGTGAATTGAAATAATCTTCAATTGCTTGGCGCTCCTCGTCGGTCAGATCTTTGTCAATGAAAGCATCGTAAAATATATCGTTGCCATATGAGTGCTGGTCGCTTTTAACCTCGAAAACCGTTTCGTTGTTTATCTTAACGGAGCAAAATTCAACGTAGTAAAGAAATGTGAAGCGACCGTCGGTGTTTCCTTCAACAAGAACCAAACCGATAAAATAGGAAAGACCGCAGGTTTCACACTTATGCGCTTTGGCAGCGGAAGAGATTGATTCCATTTCGGTGCCAAAATGCTCGGTTGCGGTAATCTCGCTTAAGCTGCACGTTACGTTATTTACGTATATATCGCCAACGTAGCCACAGTGGCAACGCTCAACGACAACGTTAAGCCCGCACGCGCCATTTTCAACGTGCGTTGTTTCCTTTGTATACGTGTGGCCTTTAGTTAAATATTTGCTTGTGTATATGCAATCGTTGCACGTTTTTGTTACAATTACGCCGTCGGTGCATGCTTCGCCCAAATTCTTGGTTTCAACAGTTACGTTATGCTCCGTGCTTGAGTGACGGTTGTATGCAACGCTTCCTCCGAGTAAAACGTCCTCGCTTAATAAAACGGTCGTTTTCTTGTAGGTCATATTTGAGTCACTTGGTGTGATGTTAACGCCGTAGTGGCACGCTTCGGTTATTACCGAAAGACCGCACTCCTCGCATTTTTCTATGCTTCTTGAGTATATTTCGTTGCCATCTGCGCTCACGGTATATTCATCTATCTTTTTTGTGGTTTTGCAAGCCGTGTTTTTGATTGTCAGCTTATTAAAGCAGCCGCACACGCACACTTGGTAGCTTATGTAGCCGTCACAGTAGCCGTACACCGAGAGGTCATAGCGCGTTTCAGCTTCGTACATATGGTCGTAGCTAACATTTTTTGAGGATACGTAGTCGCAGGACGTGCATTGTTCAATTGTTTCTATTCCGTCGTAGCAAAAATCACCAAGCGGTACGGTTTTTTTCGTATAGCCGGGGTGGCGGCCATAGCTTTTTTCTACTATGTGAACAGTAGTGAATTCTTTACCGTTAAAAATTGCTTTTAGGTTGTAGATTTCCGCGCCCTTCACTCGACAGGTTGCCTTTACAGTGCTTCTGCCTGTTATTATGGCATTTGTTGTGTGTGTATGTAAGGGGTTGTTCACACAGGTTAAGAACAAGCTTGCCGCTGAATTGTTGTTGTACATTTCCCAGCTTGCCTTGAATTCACAATCAACCGTTGGTATTTTTGTGGTTTGTTTTTTGCCGCAACGTCTGCACTGCATAACGGTTTCGCCCTCAACGGTGCAGTTTGGAAGCGTTTGGCTCTTCGTTTCCCACCTATGCTCGCAATAGCCGTATTTTTCGTCCTTGTCAACGTAGACAATCTTTGTTCCGTCGTCGCCGCTTTCTTGGCAGGAGCAAAGAGTGAAAATGAAAATAATCGAAGCCGCCAAAAGCGTCAGAGTTGTAAGCAGTTTTTTCATATCTTTTCCTCCTTGGCTTATAAATATTATATATTACTGAAATTCAAGCAAAAGCTCGTATTTTAACTCGCCGCCAACTGTCAAGCTGTAAAGCCCGTACACCTTGGCTTCCTTTATATATTCGTCGTAGACAAACTCCATTTCGCAAGCTTTGCAGGTATAGGTCTTTACCGTGTGAAGCTCACCGTTTTGCTCCCCTTGCTCGTATGAATATTCGTAGTCGCAGAAAAGGGAATAGCTAAGCTCACAGTTAGTCTCGCACGGGCATTTCTTGATAAGAAGGTAGCCGCCGCACACGCCGTACTCCGAAAGGTCGATTTTTTGGAAGTCGAATTTTAGCGCGTGTGTATTGCCGTTTATATTTTCCGTGTAGCCGCAGAGCTTGCAATTTGATTCGGCGACAAAGCCGTTTTCGCAAGAATCAATTTTTTCGCCTTCGTACGTATAAACAAGCTCGTGGAAGGGAACGACCTCGTATTTTGGCTCGTTAAAGGTAAAAAGCACCTTTTCGCCGTCAACTATGTCGGTTTTTCTGTGTCGGTAGGAGTAGCATCCCTCGCTCGTTGTGTGAGCTTTGCGAATTATCTCAAAGTCACATCTTATACAAAAGCGCTGCTCGCAATTGTAAACGGTTCCGTTTTCGTCCGTTTCCGTCCACTCCTCAAGCTCAACCTCGCCTTCACAAGCATTCGGCTCGTTAAACTCCACGTTTTCGCCGCACGGGCAAATATTTACTACCGCCTCGCCGCCGCAAACCGTAAAGCGCGCCATATCAAAAAGCACGTGGGAGTCAAACGACGCGTGTGTTTTAGCTTGACAAACGGAGCAGAGTGACTCCATATCAAAGCCGTCTGTGCAGCTTTGACCCTGAAGCGTAAATGAATATGTATTTTGGCACTCACCAAGCCCCGTTTTATATTCTACGGTATCCTTGTAAAGCTTATCAAAATCAATTGTTGCAACGTATCTGACAATTCCCTCTGTTTGACAGGTTGCGCGCTCTGTTTCTTTCTTTACAACCGCTGAAATGTGCGGCGCGTGCGTTGAATCTCTTTTACAGGTGAAATATGCAGACGCGCTATGATGTGCATAAGCGTCGGGATCCACGGTACCGTCCAAGGTTCCAAGGTTGTCAGACGTAACAGTCCATTCCCACTCAACCTCGTAGTCACAGCCGAGAGGGTCGAATTCAACCACGTCTTCCTTGTGGCATTTTTGGCACTCATATGTGTTAACTCCGTACGTTCTGCAGCTCGGCGCGACAAAGTCAACCTCAACCCAATCATGCTCACACTCGCCGCTTGTGCCTGTGTCGGTGCTATCGCCTCCGCACGCGCAAAGGGCAAGGGTGCAAAGAGAAAGAATTATAAATAAAATCAGCTTGTTTTTCATAAAATCAGTCCTTTTTAATCGCCCAATGAAGAAAGCATCAACGCTTCTTCATATAATAAGACGGGTTTTTTACGGTGTAGGTTACATATTAATTAAAAATTTTCCGAAATAGGTAAACTACCCCACTTATAGTATAGCACACCAAAAAAATATTTGTCAATGAAGCGCACTTGAAGAAATAATGAAAAAATAATGAAAACAGAGTGGATGAAAAAAGCAAAATTTTTACGCCAAGGTTGAGAAGTTGCGCGCATTTATTTATAATTCGCTCGAAAATGAGTGCCGAGGCGCTTGTATTTTTTTGTTGACAATTATCCGAAAAATGTGGTACAATAAAGAAAAAGGGGTTTTTTAACTATGCCTACAAATGAATCAATTAAGGTTATCACCAAAAACAAAAATCTATTCTTGCGTGTTTCAAAGGGACACTTTGCGACAAGCCACAGCCATATAAATTACTATATCGACGTTGCAATGCAAAAAACGCGTCTTTCGGAGGCACAGGCGGTTGCAAGTGAGCTTGTTTCTTATTACAACACAAGCACGATAATTGACACTATCTTATGCCTTGACGGAATGCAGGTGGTTGGCACTTGCCTTGCAAATGAGCTGACAAGCGGCGGCTTCCAAAGCATAAACGCGCATCAAACGATATACGTTATCACGCCTGAGCATACCTCGGGAAGCCAGCTTATCTTCCGCGATAATATTGCAGGCGCAATTAAGGGCAAAAACGTCCTTATCTTAGCGGCATCCGTTACCACGGGCTATACCGCAAATGCGGCGGTTGAAGCGGTTAAGTATTACGGCGGACGCGTTGCGGGCATTTCAGCAATCTTTGCAACCGCGCACGAATGTGCCGGCTACGAGGTGCGTTCCGTTTTCGACCCGAACGACCTAAACGACTATGCAACCTACCCCTCGCACGAGTGCCCAATGTGCAAAAACGGCGAGAAAATTGATGCGCTTGTAAACAGCCACGGCTATTCAAAGCTTTAATTCGGCTTATAAAACAGTCAAAACAAAAACGCATATCATTTTCGCAGGCGGTGGATGCGTTTTCACCGTCTGCGTTTTGAATTTTTGGAGGTAATTAAATGAAGAACAAGATATTTCTACGAGCTTTTACCATTTTAACGGTGCTTCTTTTATCGCTTCTTGCCTTTTCTGCCTGCCAAAACGTAGACACCAGCTCGTCCTCAGAGGGCGACGAGGAGGCATGTGCACACAAATGGGAGACCGAAAGTGCCGTAGCCCCAACCTGTAACGAAGGCGGACATAGCGTTAGCAAATGCAAGCTTTGTGATAACAGAGAGCGAACCTATTATGACCCACTCGGTCATAGCTTCACTGAAAGTTACGAGTGGGATTTTGAGAGGGGAATCGTTGATGCAACCATTACCTGCTCTCGCTGTGATGTGTTTTATTCCTCAAATGTACCTAAGTTAGAGGAGAAAACAATACCCTCAACCTGCAGATCCAAGGGGAAATATACTCTGTCGGCAACATTTCTTCTAAACGGTAAGGAATATACCGACACACAAGAGGTTGAATTGCCGATTGGCGAGTGTGTATATAATTATACGTATGACATAAAGGGCGAAAACTGTGCAGACGGCTACTATGTAAATGCAGAATGTATCGTCTGCGGGGATAAGAAAAGCACAACTGCTTACACTCACGAAAAGGTGATTGAAACCGTTTACGACCTTAGTGATTATGATACTTGCGGTGGAACTGTAACGGTAACCTCTTGCCCATGTGGCAAATACGAAACCTATTCAAGGAAGAATTCCTGCGGAAGCAGAAACCTTAACTACGATGAATCCGGCGTTACTTACGAAGGCGATTATAAATACAACGTAGAATCGTATAGCTGCTACTATTGCGGCTCGAAAACGGTTACGGAAACGGTTAGCGACAGAGAAACGTGGTCGCAAATTGGAACAAGAACGACTATGTATTCAAAAAGCGGAACGCAAATCTTCTCCGTATATACATATGACCACAGCAAGGAAAAGAACCATACTTTAGAATATTCATACGAAAATCTGTTTTTTGATAGCTGTATAAGCGGATACATAAGAATCGCTGAATGTAACGAATGCGATTTTTCCGATAAGGAGCTTATAACAAGCCATACTCATGTTTACGAAAAGGAACGAATAAGCATGGGCGAGCATGGAATGCTGATAATTTCGGAATGTCCGTGCGGTCAAAACAAGAGGCACTCCTTTGAAACGGAATGTAAAAACCAGCAAGGCATGAGTATTTCGTACGTTCCGGGAAAGCCGAATATGCATATGTACGTGATTGAATGCGAGGATTGCAATATAGTTTGCACAACGGAGGAGGAAAGCGTTTATCTTGAGGGTACGTATACTAAGCTTTACCTTAAATGTTATACCTACGTAACAATTGACGGAGAAATCGTCTATGAAAAAAGGTGGGAGGAGCATAACAACTGATTTTCACCACTGAAAACAAGCAAGCTTTGCTTAAATTCATCCACAGGTAGCAAAAATATATAAAGGATTGAAATGGAAACACAATTTTATAAGGTAACAAAAATCGAGGGCGAATACGCCTATATTGCAAACGAGGAAAGCGGCGAGGAAATCTTTATCGCGTTGTTCCTTTTGCCCGAGGGTACAGACGTCGGCACTCGTTTGAAATACGAAATGCTTCAATATGAAATAATAGAATAATTAAAAACAGCACCCGAATTTAGACACAGGGTGCTGTTTTTTTGCAAAAAAAGAGCAAGATTTAACGTCTTGCTCTAAATTTATGAGAATTTACATCGTTTTTTGGTACTCGTGTGCATTTTGCGAGGTGCGGTAGTTTTCCATATCGGGTGTGATGCCTGCCATTCTTTGCATAAGGTCATACGCCTCGGTGTGAAGGCGCTCAACCTCTATATGTGCGGGCACGTTTGGATTTGGAATCAGCGGTGCGCCAACGTGAAGGTCAACAAACGGCTTTTTTGTGAAAAGACGGGTGATTCCGCGTCTTTTGCGGAATGAAAACGACATCGGAATTATCGGGCGGTTATATTTCACCGCGTACTTAAAGACCATACTCTTAAGCGGTCTTATATCGGGGTAAAAATACCACATTGAGCCCTCGGGGAAGAAGTGAATCCATTTTCCCTCGTCAAGCAGCTCCTCAAAATCGCGCTTGAAGCGCTGCATTGCCTTGATGCTGTGTGTTGGAATCGGCATGCCGCCCGCCCAACGGATAAGTCCTGCCTCGGAGCCCTCGAAGTTGTCCTGCCAAGCAGGGAAGCGCACAAGGTGGGGGCGAATTGCCTTTATAACGCAAATGAAATCCCACTTGAAAACGTGGTTTGAAATTGTAATTGCGCCGTTTTTGAAAAGGTGCTTGTTTTTCTTGTAATTTTCCTTGCCGTGAATCTTTAGTCCGTGGGTTAAGCGAAGAAGCGGAAAAACAATTAAGTGCATAGCAAGGGCAAAAAAGAAATTTTTCACCTTGCGGCTCTTTTTCTTGTCTATGTAGTCGAAGTTTTCGTCGAAATTGACCTTGCGCACACGCTTGACAACAAGCATATGCTCGTCACATTTTTCGGGATATTTATAATCTAAATTATGCTTGTAGTACATCTTATCTTCTCTTGCCGCATTCGGGGCAGAATTTTTCGCCTTCCTCAAATTTTCGTCCACACTCGGAGCAGAATTTGGCAAGCGAAGCGCCCTCTCTCTTTTTAGCGCCTTCTTGCTTTGTTACAACCGTGGGTGCATTTAAATATTCGCCCGTGTCGGGGTTTATCGCGTATCTTTCGCTGTGGCGCAGTGGCTTTTCGCATTTAGGGCAGCAAACAAAGCCGTCGGCGTACCGAGGGCGGAAGCCAAGGATTTTGTCCGTGTATCTTACCACCGTGTTACAAAGCTCACACTTTTGCTGATATACAAGCCCGCTATGATAGTTTTTTCTGTGGTATCCCATATTTTACCTCGTTTTCCTTGAGCAGAAAATTTACTCAGTTAATTTTACGTTGGCTGATAGTATTTAATTAAATAAGCTAAGCTATCGAGCAGATAATCACGTGTGTATTCAAGGTGCCCCTCCCAGGTGGAGATTGCAACGATATAATACGGGTTTGTCCACGTGTTTTTGCCCATAACCTTCCAAGTGTCGAAGTTTTTCTTGTAAGCGTCGTCGTGCGCGTATGCGTAATCGTAGCATTCTGCAAGCTTTGCCTTAATTGTCGGCTCCCATCTTATAAGCTCCTCGTAAACAAGGTCTTGGAATTCCTCAAAGGAGAGAAGCCCGCTAAACCAAGGGTTGTTGTTCCTTGTCCAAAGCGTTTCGGTGCTTTGGAGCGTGCCGCCGCCCTTATGGTTTACGTTGCCGATTGACATATCGAAGTCCCACACGGGTCCGCAAAACAGCTTTCCGCTTGCTTCCTTATAGAAATAAACGCTTGACCAGTCTACGTCAGGGTTTTTGAACATTTCGTAAATGATGTACGCCTGCGCAAAGGACTCAACGTCGATAAGTCCTAAAACGGTGTTGTAGTTGCCACCCTGAACCGCCATCATACATTCGGTTAAGTATTCTTGAATATATTGCTTTTGTGCGGTTGAAATAACGTCGCTGTCGGGTGATTTTATGGTGTAGCGGCGCGATGAGGAGAGGCGGTCAGGCACGCTAACCTGAACTGTGTCACCCCAACCGTCCATTTCAACGAGGTAGCCCGTGTCTATTGCGGTTTCGTCGTCGCTTATATCAACTCTGTCCTCGCTGACCTCAACCTGCTCACAAAGCAGATAAACGCCTCTGTACTGACCGTTTAGGTAAAGCTCAACGCTTTGACAGTCAGGGGATGATTCAAGTGCGCTGAGTTCACCTGCTAAGGTGTATGCAAGGTAATTACGAAGTAACGTGTTGTCAATGTAGTCCGCCATTAAAACCCAGTCCTTTTCCTTGCCGAAGCCGAAAAGGTTTTGCTTTTTGTCAAACTTGAATTTGTACGGCTTTTTGTCAAATCTGTCCCACGTGGAGTTGCCGCGGCCTCTTATCTCAGCCGCCTCCTCGCATACGTGGTATTCGCCCGTTTCCGTGTCGTAAACCGTGATAACGCAACTAAGATATTCCGTTTTTGAGGTGATTTGCTTGTTTCCCTCTACGTTGATTGAAATTACGGGAAGGCCCGTGCTTTTTGGTGAGAAGTATGCAATATGCGTAATTGTTTCAGTGCCGAGCGTTTTAATTGTTGGGCTTGTTTCGCCGTTACTCCACATTATAAACTCGTAGCCCGCCTTTGCCTCAGCCGTTACCTCAGTGCCGTATTCGTCCTCGATAATTTTTTGCTCGCTCTGACCAAGGATTGTGCCCTGCGTATCGTTGCAGGAATAATGCACAGAGTAGCAGCGCTTGAAAATAGCGGTCACACTCGCGTTCTTTTTAACCGTGTCGCGTCTTGGATTGTCAGTTGAGCCGTCGCTCCACGAAACAAACGTATAGCCGTCGTTTGCAACCGCAGTAACCTCACTTGATTTTTGACCGTAGGTCAAGCTTTGGCTTGCTTTGCCGTCGATATAGCCGCCGTCTGTTGATAAATAATCAATAGTAACGCCGTTTGAAAACATTGCAAGATAAGTTGTATCGCCGCTTACAAGGTCGCTTCTTGTCGGGGTTGTCACGCCGTCATTCCAAGAAATAAAGGTGTAGCCCTCGTTTGGCGTTGCGGTAACCTCCATTGTATAAAGGCCGTATTCAAGCGTTTGGGTGATTGCGCCGTCGATAGTGCCGCCCATTGCGCTTTTATAGTTAACCGTGCCGTATTTTATAAGCTCAAAGCGCGCAGTGAAGGTTTTGTCCTCGCTTGCTTCGTCGCTTCGCTCACTTTCCAAAACGCCGTCGTCCCAACCGATGAATTTGTAGCCCGAAAGAGGAGAAGCACAAACCGCCGCCGAGCTTTTGCCAACCTGTACCTCTTGCTCGCTAATTCCCGAAATTATACCGCCCTCTGTGGCAATATAGGTGATTTTGTGCGTTGGAATTTTTTCAAAAATTGCGGTAAACGATTTGCTTTCCGAAATTAAATCGGAGCGGGAAGCGTCCGTTTTGCCGTCGTCCCAACCGATAAAGGTGTAGCCCTCGTTTGGCACCGCCTTTACCATATCAAATGCGGCGTCCTCGCCCTTAATAACCGTTTTTTCCTGCACCGCCTTGCCCGAAATTGTACCGCCCTCGCCTGCAATATATTCAGCGCGGATAAGGGCAGACTCGGGCGCTTGCACCGTTTCTCCACACGCGCAAAGGAAAAGCAATATAGCTGCTATAAACACAAAAATAGGACAAATTTTCTTCATAAAGCTCTCCCTTCAAAATTTTGAATTTGCGCGCTGACTTGATACAGCGTTTCGTGTCACCTTATATTATATCATTTATTTAGGCACTTTTCAAGTAATTTGAGAAGATTTCGCCAAGCGCGCTTGTATCTTGTCCTTGACTTTGCGCGTGCGATGTGATATAGTTATTATGTATAGTTATACAAAAATGTATAAATTTAGCGCTTGGAAAGGAGGAAAAGAATGCGAAATTATCTAAACGAAATTAAAACGGTTGGCATAAAGGAGCTACCTATGCTTGCCGGCGAAATTCGCGAAAGAATAATAGCTGCCGTATCTGAAAACGGCGGACATCTTGCATCAAACCTCGGTATGGTTGAGGCAACGGTTGCGCTCCACCGCGTTTTTTCCTCTCCTGACGACAAATTGGTTTTTGACGTTGGCCACCAAGCGTACGCGCATAAAATCATAACGGAAAATGAAAGAAGCATCCAATTTGAGGGGCTTCGCACCTACGGCGGCGCATCGGGATTTACAAGCGCGCAGGAGAGCGTGCACGATGCGTTTTTCGCGGGCCACAGCGGTACGTCAATTTCAAGTGCGCTCGGAATTGCCGAGGCAAACAAGCTAAGGGGGGATAACTCCTATACCGTGGCTATAATCGGTGACGGCTCGTTTACAAACGGTATGGCGTATGAGGCACTCAACAACGCGTCGGTTAGGGGCTTAAAGCTCATAATTTTAGTAAATGATAACGAAATGTCAATTTCGCAAAACGTTGGCGGCCTTGCCAAGTATCTATCGAAAATCAGAGTCAGCCGCGGCTATTTCCGCTTCAAGCACGGTGCTAAGCGCCTTGGCTTTCTCCCACTTCTCGGCAAGCCCTTTGTCAAGCTTTTCTCTTGGGTGAAAAGCAAGGTTCGCCGTGCGCTTATGGGAAATACGATTTTTGAAAACCTCGGGCTTGACTATATCGGTCCCGTTGACGGAAATAACGTAAAAGCGATGATAAACGTATTGGCGGAAGCCAAAAGGCGTGGCGGCCCCTGCGTTGTACATATGAAAACGAAAAAGGGCTATGGCTATCTCCCTGCCGAGCGTGAGCCGAGTAAGTATCACGGCATTGGCGCATTCGATATTGAAAGCGGAGAAGCATACGCCACAAAAAAGGAAACGTATTCCTGCAGGGTTGGCAAAATAGTTGTCGATTTGGCAAAAAACGATGAAAAAATTTGTGCAATTACGGCGGCAATGGCGGACGGCACAGGACTTTCGTCCTTTGCAAAGGAATTTCCTGCACGCTTTTACGACGTTGGAATTGCCGAGGAGCACGCGGTTACCTTTGCCTCGGGTCTTGCCAAGCGCGGAATGAAGCCCGTTTTGGCACTGTATTCCACCTTTGCACAAAGGGTTTACGACCAAGCGCTACACGACGTTTCGCTTCAAAAGCTCCCTCTTACCTTGTTGCTTGACAGGTGCGGCGTAGTTGAGGGTGACGGCGTGACACACCAAGGAATTTTCGATTATGCGCTCTTTTCCTCTGTGCCATTTGCAAAAATTTATTCACCAGAGAGCTTTGAGGAATTAAAAAATACAATTAAAACCTCGGTAAACGATACGTGCCTTTCGGTTGTCAGATACCCCAAGGGTGAGGAAGCAATATGCGAATATGCACGCGAAATGATTTACGATAGCGAAAATATGCTTTACTACTCCAAGGGAATTGAAAACGCCTCACGCGTAATAGTCACCTACGGCAGAATGACGGGCGTGGCAAACGAAGCGCTAAGGTCCTTGCCAGGCGACACGGGTATAATTAAGCTCGTTAAAATCTTTCCTTTGAACAAGGAATATTTAACCTCGCTTCTTTCGGGCAAGGAGCTTGTTTATACGCTTGAGGAAATTTACGAAAATGCCGGCGTCGGTGAAAAAATCGCCGCTTGCCTATCAGGCACGGGCACAAGGGTGAAAACCAAAGCAATAAAGGACTTCGTTCCCCACGGCACACTAAGCGAGCTTTTGGGCGCGCTTGGATTTACACCAAACGATATTGTAAACGATATTAATACTATTTAAGGAGAGAAAAAATGAAAAAGCTTTTGGTTTTAATAGCAAGCTTTGCACTTTTGATGTGCGCACTTTCAATATCTGCATTCGCAAACGAAGTGCCCGAGGTAACAAACGAATATTATCTCGTTCAAGCATTGGATTCGGAGGCGGCACTTGCATTAAATGCAGAGGGCAAAACAAACGTCGTTGCTTACTCCGAAATGGTAGGAAGCACAAAAACAGGCGCGACAAGTCCGTTCTTTTCACAGTTTGCGGACGGTGCGCATATAAAGCTGACCTTGGCTGAGGACATTCTTAGCAAAACAGATGGAGAAATTGGCGTTTTGATTAATACACCAATTACCGTAACCATTGTATATAACGGCTTTACACACGTAATGCTCGGTCAGACGGCAAACAGCTGCTTCGTGCTTAAGCACAGCGGCAGTACCATTCGCTTAATAGGCAATAACGGCTTGAACGAGGATGATTTGCAAGCAATTGCTAAGGGTGAAAGCCCAACTGTTGTAAGACCTGCGGTTTCAAACGGAAGCGTGACCAATTGGGATGAATTGAACGTTGACGTTTCAGCGCCCGATAAGGTTTACGTTTGGGTTCACGACGGAGATGCATACCTTGAAAACATTCGCGGATATGCAAGGGAAGAGATTATTTATTCTCAAAATGACAACAGCGGCGCGGAGCCGTCAAAGAATAACACGTACGTAATTAAAAATTGTGTTCTTGACAGTGACTCGGCAGCCGTTGGCTTGCAAGGAGAGGGTAGCGCGGCTAAGATTGTAAAAATCCTTGGCGGTTGGTATAATAAGGTGAACGCGTACACCGTCCTTACCGGCTCAATTATGGAGGATGCCATAATCAAGGGTGACGTATATATGGACTGCTGGAATATCAGCGGTCAGGTTTGGGTGTTAAGAAACTCAAAAATCGGCGGTAAAATTTCAAGTGCAACGGGAAGAACGCATTTTGAGCTTTGGGACTGCGAGGTTGATATTTCAAAAATTGCCCCCGGCTCAGATGGCGGCGGAAAGGGCAAGGCAACCATTTATACAAGCGCAACCTGCACAGAGGCAGGCACTAAAACAGTTAAGCAAAACGGCGGTTCCACCGAGGTTGACACAGCGTATTCGGCATCAAACCCCGCCAAAGGGCACGTTATTGATAAATCAGTTGCTTATGGGGTAAGCTGGGAGAATTACTTCCAAAACGGTACGTTAAACGGCACGTGTGTGTACTGTGGAGAAATTCATAACGAAAGTGTGCCAAGTGCTTCTCCTCTTGTGGAAAACAAGGGCTATTCCTATTCCGAAACGGACGGCGCAATAGCGCAATGCTTTAAGATAAACAGAGAGCTTGTTTCCTATCTTGGCGAGGACTTTGACTACGGCGTTATGGCAAAGATAAACCTTTCGGGTGAGGAAATTACACCGAAGGTGGGCGAGAGCGGCGTTGTGAGCGCATCGTTTAAGGACGCCGACTATTCAATCTTCAACGTTAAGGTTACAAGCATCCCCGAGGAGTATAAGGACACAAGCATCGTTATCTGCGCATACCTCACGGTTGGCGAAAAAACATACTACCTCGATAGCGGCAAAACCTCAACCACTATTGTGGGAACGAAATATTTCGACCTTACAAAATAAAACCAAATAACCAAAAGAACAGGCAACCGCCTGTTCTTTTTTTGCGCAAAAAATCACCGAAGATGGAAAAATCCGCGCAAGCGGTATGGAATGAAATCCTGCAAGCAGGATGAAATACAAACGAGTTTGGATAAAATCTTCCCGATGGTCAGATGAAATAAAATCCGTCTTTCTTACCACCAAGCGTAGCTTGATTTCATCGCAGTGCGATTTCACCCACGGTAGTGGATTTATCCCGTCAAAGACGGGGTTAGTTTTTTAAATCGAATATAGTTCTATTTGAAAACTGTACCGCTCGGTACCGCTTTTTTTATGCAATAATGGAGGTGCGAAGGGCAAAATACAGTCAAGGGGGGCTTATGACAAAGGAAAAAAACACATCCCAAGGAAAAGAAATTAAATCCGTAAAAAAGGTGAAAAGGCGTGCAAGGGAGCAGGTTTCGTTCAAGGAAACGCTTGACTCCCTGCTTGCACTTGAATTACCAAGCGAATCACTGCCGCAGGCGATACAAACCTCGCCTGTTGGCGGGCGATTAAATTATAGGGAGGTAATACTCCTTATGCAAATTTTGAAGGCGGCAGGGGGAGACACGCAGGCGGCGGTGTTTCTGCGTGACACCTCGGGCAACAAATTAAAGGATGCCGAAAAGCAACAAACACAAAACTTAAAGTTTGAGGATTTTTAATTGAGCGCAAGCTTGGCTATAAATCCTCATATTTCAAAAAGGAGAAAAAATGAAGATTGGAGAAATTAAAAAGCAGTCGCTTCTCTTAATTTTCCCCGAAATAGAAGCGCGCTTTGATCCCGAAGACGACGAAAGCGTAAACGAGGGCATAGCACAGCTTAAATGCGACCCAAGCATTCGCTCATACCTTGAGGGAAGCGTGAGTGCGATAAACCGTGCGCTTTGCGAAATTGAAAATGCGGGTGCGACGAGGACCAAGTGCGTTTCAGCCGAGCTAAACGGTGAAACGGGCGCAGTTGATTTAACTAAAGCAGCTCCCGAGGCGCATACGGTGCTTGGAGTGTACCAAAATGGCAAATCGCTTCGCTACACCGAGCAGGGAAGTACGGTTTTTGTCCACGGTGCAAATGGCAAGGAGGTTGAGCTTTCTTACAAATCAACCGTTCAAAAGGTGCGCTACGCCACTGAGGATTCAAGCGAAATAGACCTTGACTACGGCGTTTGCGCGTTGATTCCGTACTTTGTGGCAAGTGAGCTTTGCTGTGCGGAAAGCGACGAGAGAGCAAGGGTGCTTCGCGCGAAATTTTTCGAGGGGCTTGCAAGCTATTCTAAAAAAAGCGTGACACAGGGTGAGGTTGAAGCGGTGTATAGCTGGTGAAAATATGAAGAAGAAATTACATATTGAAAAAATAAGCGGCGGCGCAAAAATTTTTGCGGGCAGAAGCTACGGCGCTTTGAAAAATCTTATCCCCTTAGGCGACGGGCTTGCAAAAAGAAACGGACACAAGGCCGTAACCGTTTTAAAGGACGAAAACGGCACTCCGCTTAGAATTAACGGGATTTTCAGTTATAGCTACTTAAAGGACGGAGTGCCAACCGATTGTAAAATCGTGCACGCAGGTGCTCACATTTTCAAGCTTGACAAGGATTTTAACTATATTTGCGAGCTTGAAGCCCCTGATGGAATGATACTGAGGGATGAGCGCTCACGCGCGTTTTTAAAGGACGGCTCACTTTACGTTATCGGTGCGGGCGATATTTTAATTTGCGACGGCGAAACGCTAAAAAGCGCATACTTTACAAGCGGCACCTACGTTCCGACAACTGCAAGAATGATAACCGACCGAAAAATGGGAATGAGATGTGAGGCGCACCAAAGCCCAAACATCTTAAATCCGCGCCGCAAAAACAAGCTTATGGGCGGCTCCACGCACAAAAAGCTGGACGAGGAAAATATATTCCTGCTTGATGGCGAAATTGCATATAAAAAGCCGTTGACGATAGATATAAAAATCAGAACGAAGGTGTCGTCTGACTCCGACAACGACTATACAACCTCGTATATAGGAATTAACGAGGTGGGCGAGGAGGTTAGCACCGTTGTGAATTTGCATTACGCAAGGGAAAACGTTGACGACACCGTAATATTTTTCTTGACCGAGCCGATAAGAAACGAGCGCGGAGAGAAAATCAGAATAAAGATAGGCGACAAGATTCACGACTACGACACTGTGCCGTTTGGCGTGCGCCTTAAAAACCATCGCGAGCTTTGCCTCGGCTTTGACGTTGACGCGCCTTATCCGAACGAGGAAAATATCGTAATCGAATACGAGTCGAGCGATACCTACCGCGATCTGCTTGACGGCGTGGAGCTTGCTACCGTTGGAATAAACGGAGAGGGCAAGGAGCTTTTGCTTTTCACAAGAGGCGAAAACGAGCTTTATTTCAGCGACCCCGAAAACGGCTTTTCCTACTTGCCGAGGGACAACAAAATAGTCCTTGGCGGTGCGGACAAAATCACATCGGTGATACAGCTTTGGGATAACCTAATCGGCGTTTTCAAGGAGAACGAATTTTATAGGGTGCGCTTCAGTGAAAACGGCTACGAGGCGGTTTCCTCGGCTGACTCGCAGGGGGCGTTTTCGCTCTTTTCAACGTCGATTTGCGCAAGTGACTGTCTTGTCTTGAACACGCGCGGTGTGTTTGGCGTTGACAACTACAAATCAAGCGTGCGCGAGGTGTGTCTTTTAAGTCCGCGCTCAAGTGATATAGACGATGCCTTATCTAAGTACACAAAAGAGGAGAAAAGAGAAGCGGTATCGTGCGTGGATAACGGAAGATATTACCTTTTTATAGGGGATGATTGCTACGTTGGCGTTTCAAAATCGGGAAATGGCGAATATGATTGGTTCCCGTGGTACGGCTTCGGCGCAAATGTGGCTTACGTTTTCGACGGCGAAATTTATTTCGGCACAAAAAACGGCGAAATAAGGAAAATGCACAAGGAATACGAGGACGTGAGCGAGGTGGAGTATTCAAGTGACACGCTCAGCTTAATAGTAGATAACGAGGGTGAGAAAACGCGCTTAATTACCGACGAAACGGAAGCTTCCTTCGGGGTGCGCGCCAAGCTTGGCGAGCATTTGATTTATATAGGCAGGGTGCAAAAAATAAACGGCGGAATTTCATTTAAGGATGGCGCGCCCACCTACAAGGACGGCTCGGTTAAGCTATTTTACGGTGATACGCTGCTCCTTAAAAACGGAGAGGATGAGGAAGAAAAAGCCGTAGGCGGAGTGCTTCAAAGCAACGTATATTTCGAGGGTGAATGTGCTGACGCATCAGCTGAAAACGAGGCCCCTTACCAAACGGGTGAATTTTACGAGGTTTACCAAAGAAAGCAATCGGGCACGTACGAGGCAGAATGGGAAAACGGCGCGATATACTTAAAAATCGGCGGCGAAAGAGTTAAAATAGAGGGCTTTTCGAGTGTGGTGCTTGAAAAAAGAGTGAAGATTCAAGGCGAGTACAAAACTGCGCCGCTTCCGATAGGCACGCACCGAAAAAACGCCACTGTAACAAAGCTTTATTTGAATGCTTACAGCGGCACCGAGGGCGAAATTGAGACGCAAATTTCAACACGTGCATCTAAATATACCAAAAAAATCACAACCGCACCACCGCTAAATTTCGGTGCGCTTGATTTTAACCGCCTTGACGTGACCTATGGGCTTGACGTGCATATTCCGATACCGTTTTTTGTGCGCGGCTTCGACTACCTTGACGTGAAAATTACATCAAGCGACGAAAACCCCGTATATATCGGCTTTTTTATGCTTGAATATTACGCCGCTTAAAATGATTAACAGTAAAAATGGAGGAAAAACAATTGAGTGAGAGATTTAAGATAACGGGGAGCGAGGTAAACGAGGTGATTTTGAAGTCACCGTATTCCTTGGCGGACTCCCCTGCCGCGCTCGGTCAAGGGGCGGCACAAACGAAAAGATATTTTTATCAGTTTATAAAAACGCTTGCCGAAAAAATCAATTTGCATCTTGGCGAAATCGACTTAGCAATAACCGAAGGCGAGGGGGAAATTTCCGAGGCGTACGAAAGAATCAGCGAGCTTGCAAAAAATGCCGACACAGCGCTTAACGAGCATAATGTGGACGAAAGCGCCCACGCGGATATTCGCAGGGAAATTATAGACGAGAAAAACAGCCACAACAAAAGCGCAACCGCCCACGAGGATATAAGAGAGGTAATAAACGCGCTTGATACGGAGCTTAAGGTTGCATTGGCGCTTGCCTCGGGAAAAAGCAGAGTGGTAAGCTTTGGTGACGAGGTTGAGCTTTTTGAATATGCACTTCAGGACGCCGGCGTTGGCGATATTCTTCTTTTGGAGGACCCAAATCTTCCCGACTTTACCGTTTTTGGCGTAGGCGTGGATAAAAAAGAGGGCGATATTGAGCTTGATATGAACGATATTGCAACAGGCACAGAGCTTTTGCCGAACAAGAAATACTTTATCGGCGGCGTGCGCTTGGTGTCAAGCCAAGGTCACCTTGAAGCATCGCTTTTTGCCAAAAAGGATGAATTAAACGAGCAGCGCGCGTTTTTCTTAGGCGTTCTTGAAACGGTGGACGCGCACCTATATTCCCTTGAAAAAGCCGTAAACGGCAAGGAAGCCGCGGTAGCCAAGCACACGCTTGCAGGCGAAAGCGTAACGCTTGAAAATATGAACGAATATCATCTCGGCACGGTAACAAATCTTACCGTAAGCGTGGTGGAAAATGAGTTTTTTGAAGCCATTTTGTGCTTTAAAACGGGAAGCGGAGAAATAAGCGTCGATGCACCGAGCGACCTTCTTTTCGTTGGGGACGATACGCTTGAGGGTCGCTTTTATCCTGTGCCCAAGCGCCTTTACGAGATAAGCGTCAAGTCTGTTTCGGGCGTCTTGCTTGCACGTGTCGGCTCCGTTGACTACGAGGTGATTTCGTGAGAGTAACGAAAAGATTTGAGCGCAGAATAACCACGCCTTATTTTAAGGTCGGCACGCTCAAAAAAACATTAGCGCAGACCACGGCAACAATCACGGGGAGCGCAGGGCTTCCCTTTGATAATCTAACGCTGTACGGAAGCACTGTGCAACCGATTCCGAACCGTGCCGAGGTATATCGGCAGTATTTTACAAGCGAAACCAGATACGTTTCCGCGGGCACAAACGGCGCTTACAGTATTGCCTTGCCTGCGGAGTTTATCGGCAAGGAGCTTAACTTTTCCATTAGCACTAAGGCAAGCGGTAGCGGTGCCGCCTTATATTTGGCAGATGCTTCAAGTGCACTTTTTGCAACGCTTACTCCGCTATGCTCCTCTAGCGGTAAGGCGTACGCGGTGAGCGGAAGCACCTTTACGCATTTGATTTTCACAAACGTGGAAACCACTGATAAGGAAACGGACGACGGCTCGATTATACTTGTGCGTGACGGAATTATAGACTTTTGGGCTAAGCACGAGTTGGTTGTGACAAGCGCGCCAAGCCCTGATTTTTTCACCCCCGTTTCATCCGTTGGCGAAAGCGGCACAACGCTGACTCTTTCGTGGGATGGAAAAAATAATGCGGTGAATCTCCCTGTGGCGGTGACAAGCGGAAATGAAACGGTAACGCTTCGCCTATCTCGCTACGACAGTATAACCGTAAACCGAAAAGCCCAAAGCGTTATATATAGGGACGGCACGGTGGTTTTCGATTTGACAGGCAATGAGGCGTGGAAAATAAAAGAGGACACAGCCGCCCAAGGCAAGGGTATTTTTGCTTACGCCGCGATGTCAACTGCGTTTTCGGAGGGCTTTTGCCCATATCTTACCTACGTGACGTGGATTCCAAACGTCGCGCTGAAAAACGTTTTTTCCGTTTTTAACAGTAAAAATTTGGCGATAAAGCTTGAAAGAAACGAAAAGGATCCATCCTACTACAAGGAGGCATTAAACGAAATTACAAGAATGCTTAAAACAAGGTATAATTCAAGCGCAGGGGTAAGCATTTTGGCACGGCGCAAGCAGATAATAGATCGCGATATTTCCAACACCTCGCTTGGCAAAGCGTTACTAAACCTCACCTTGCCAAGAGGAAGCAACGGCACACTCACCCTTGCGGGCACATCTGTTGCCGGACGTGTTGAGGTGCAGTATTACGCGCTAAACGAAGCGGACGTTGCACCTTTGACTGTGGTCTTCCAAAACGAAAACGGAGAGGAAATTTCGCAAAGAAAGGAATATTTAATTCGCAAGGGAAGCTTGTGGCAGCTTAGTGCGCCCGAAATCGATGGCTACACGCCAACGTCAGGCGAGCTTTTCGGCGCGATAACCGAAGGGGAAACGGTAGTTATAGAATACAAGGAGGAAAAATGAAAGCATACGAAACTGTATATAAATTAGAAAACGGCGTTGCCGTGAAAAATACGGAAAACAAGCTTGAATACGTAGATGAAAACGGCAAGCGCCGCGTAAAAACAAACCCCTCGCTAAGTGATTTTGCGGGGGTGGGCAAATTCCCGCTTTCAAGCGAGGCAAAGGCGGCGCTCGATAGCGGCGAGGAGGTATATTTCATTGTAAGAAACGATGAAATTTATCCTTTAGAGGGCGAGGTGAGAAAATGAAAAGAACGATAATTACAATTGTACTCGTTGCCATTTGCACGGCGGTTTTTTTGTTTTCCTTCCGCTACATAAGCGGCGCGCAAGACGTGACCTTAGGCGAAGTGGAATATATTACGGGTGAGCCAACCGAAGCGCCAACCGACACACCGACCGACGCACCGACCGACGAGCCGACCGAAGCGCCAACTGACGCACCAACTGACGAGCCGACGGATACGCCAACCGACACACCAACTGACGAGCCGACCGACGAGCCAACTGACGCACCCATTGACACGTCAACCGATACACAAGACGGCACGGAGCTTGATTTGCGCGCTGAGGAAATCAAGGAATACATAAAGGAAAGAATAATTCCTGTGGTGGTTGGCGTTTTAACCTCGCTTTCCGCCGTGCTTGCTTCCCTTGGCGCAATTAAAAAATCCCTCACACGTCTTTCGGGCGCAAGGGATGATTTCAGAAATGAGGCGGATGAGAGAAAAAGCGAATTTGCACGTCAAAGCGCGCTCCTTGAAAACAAGGCAAGGGAGCTTTCGGAGCTTGCAAAAATTCTTCCACAGCTTGAAAGGGAGCTTTGTGAGCTAAAGGCGGCGCAGGAAAAATTAAGCGCGGAGGCGTACAACATCGGCAAAATGGTTTCTCTCGGCTTTTCGGGCAGCCAAGCCGTGATAAAAAGCGGAAACGGCAGAAAAATTGCCGCGTTGCTTTCACAGTGCCGCTCACTTTCGGGCAAGGGCGCAGATGACGGCGAAATAGCCGACGCACTCACGCTTAAGGAAAGTGATTTTTCAAACGAAACGGAAAACGTGGGCAAAAAAGCAAGCGAGAACACGCACACGGTGAAAAAAGCAAGCAAAAGAGGAAGCGAGGGGTAAGAAATGAAGAAAATTAAGCTTCCGCTTTTATACGTCCTTTCCTTTATATGCTCGGTTGCACCTGTAATTATTTACTTTGCAATTAACCACGAAAGGTATATTGCAACCAAGGGGGCGGGTGTGCGTCTGCTTTTTGGCGGCGTGCTTTTGGTTGCTGTTTTGGTGATAAAATCGCTTGGCTACTTAAAAATCAAGTCAACGCTTATTTTCTTTGCGCTTGCGTTTTTATTCTCATTCCTTTTGGAAAGCATAATTGCCGACCTTCTTATCTTTTCGCTCCTTGCACTTATCGGTGAGCTTTTAGCCACGGTCGTTCGCTTTTTCATAAAGCGCGAGAGCGAGCTTAATGGGGCGCAAAAAACCGCGGAAATATTAAAGGAAACGGTCTTTGATTTAAGTGGACGGGTGTAGTATGAAGAAAAGCACGTTATTTGATGCATTTTACAAAAACGCGGGCTATTTTGCCGTTTTGCTCGTTTCCCTGGCGTACATAGGAAGCAGCTTTATCATAATCTCCAAAACGGGCAAAAGCGCACTTGAAATTATCGCCTCGGGCGTAATTAGCATGACCGTCGGACTTCTTATCAACGGCGTCTTCCGCTCAATTGGCGTCAGCCGCGGCGAGTGCGACGAAAAAACGCTTCAAACCGCCAAGCTCTACTCACAAAGCATAGATGAAATTTCACCTTATTTTGATAAGCTTGAGGAGTTTTGTGAGCGCGAAAACAAGCGCGAAACAAAAAGGGTGCGCACCCAAATTCTTGCCACGGGCGGACTAAGATACAGCGATTTTTACGACAGCGACGGAATAGTGTGCTCGTACGATTACGAGCTTTATTCCGATGAGCAAATTGAAGGTGCCAAGGGCAGGCGCCGCCTAAGAATGATACGCGCTAACCTAAAAAGAAAAAGAGCGTTTGAGCGCGCCACGAAAATCAAAATCAAGCAGCTTACCCCCGCTGTTTTGACCTGCGACGGAGTGAAGGAAAATAACCCCTTTGATTTTGGCAAAAGCAAGCGCGAGTATAGCTCTCAAAAAAATATAACCGATGCTATCGGGCGCGTTGTTATGGCTATTATCTTCGGCTACTTCGGTGTAACCCTTGTCAGTGAGGTAAATCCCGCCGTTTTGATTTGGAACACCCTTCAAATTGTGATGTACGTTGCCTCGGGCATACTCCAAATGTACTCAAGCTATTTTTGGGTGGTTGACGAGCATAGGGCAGGCGTAATTAAGAAAATCGATTATTTGCAAAAATTCAAATCGTACGCGCGCTCTTTTCCTCAGGTTATCGCCGAATGAGGGCAAAATGACGAAAAAGCACTGAATTCCCCAAATATTAGCGCGTAATTTATAGCTCTATAATATTGACAATACATCTTAAAAATGATAAAATAGGGTATAAAAGTATTCATTTTGCTTTAAGGAGTATGAAAATGGAAAAGGAAAGAATTTTAGAGCTTCAAAAAATTGCCACTGATATTCGTCTTGGCGCAGTGCGCGCAGTATATAAGGCGAAGAGCGGACATCCGGGCGGCGCACTCTCAAGCGCTGATATTTTGGCGTGCCTTTATTTTTCGGAGCTTAATATTGACGTAAACAATCCAAGCTGGGATTTACGTGACCGCTTTGTTCTCTCAAAGGGACATTCCTGCCCCGGCCTTTATGCGGCACTTGCTGAAAAGGGCTTCTTTGATAAGAGCGAGCTTGACACATTCAGACACACAGGCGCACTTTTGCAGGGTCACCCCGATATGAAGGCGATAAACGGCGTTGATATGTCAGCGGGCTCGCTCGGTCAGGGCTTTTCTTGCGCTTGCGGTATGGCACTCGGCGCAAAAATCAGCGGTAAGAGCTACCGCACATACGCACTCGTTGGTGACGGTGAGAGCCAAGAGGGTCAGGTTTGGGAGGCAATTATGTTCGCCGCTCACTATAAGCTTGACAACCTCGTTATGATTATCGACTCAAACGGATTGCAAATTGACGGCGCGGTTAAGGACGTAATGAACGTTATGCCATATGAGCCGAAGCTTGAAGCGTTCGGTTGGAACGTAATCACCGTTGACGGACACAATATCGAGGAAATTTTGGGCGCGTTTGAAAGCGCAAAGACAGTAAAGGGTAAGCCAACTGCAATTATTGCAAAGACCGTTAAGGGTAAGGGCGTTTCCTTTATGGAAAATCAAGCATCGTGGCACGGCAAGGCACCTAATGAGGAGCAATATAACTTGGCTGTTGCCGAGCTTACGGAATACAAAAATGCATTGGGAGGTAACAAGTAATGGCAGAAAAGATTGCAACAAGAGAAGCATACGGTAAGGCGCTTCTTGAATTTGGCGCAAAGAATGAAAACATCGTTGTTTTCGATGCCGACCTTGCCGAGGCAACAAAGACCTGCCTTTTCAAAAAGGAATTCCCTGAAAGATTTTTCGATTGCGGTATCGCTGAAAACAATATGCTTTCAGTTGCGGCAGGTATTTCAACAACAGGCAAAATCCCATTCGTTTCTACCTTCGCTATGTTTGCGGCAGGCAGAAGCTTTGAGCAAATAAGAAACTCAATCGGCTACCCACACTTAAACGTAAAGATTTGCGCAACACACGCGGGAATCAGCGTTGGTGAGGACGGCGCAACACACCAATGTAACGAGGATTTGGCGCTTATGCGTACAATTCCCGGTATGGTGGTTATCAACCCAAGCGACGGCGTTGAGGCAAGAGCGGCGGTTGAAGCAGCGATCAACTACGAGGGTCCTGTTTATATTCGTTTTGGACGCTTGGCACTTCCGATTATCAACGACGAAAGCTACAAGCTTGAAATCGGCAAGGCGGTAAAATTAAAGGACGGCAAGGACGTAACAATAGTTGCAAGCGGAATGATGGTGGCAGAAGCACTTGAAGCCGCAGAAATCCTTTCAGGCGAGGGTATTTCCGCATCCGTTATCAACGTTCACACAATAAAGCCACTTGATAAGGAAACGATAGTAAACGATGCAAAAATCACAGGCGCTATCGTTGTCAGCGAGGAGCATAATATAATCGGCGGCCTTGGCTCAGCAGTTGCAGAGGCAATAGCAGAAGCATATCCTGTGCCCGTTGTACGCCACGGCGTAAACGACGTTTACGGAAAGAGCGGCCCCGCAAAGGAGCTTATCGAATACTACGGCTTGAACGCCAAGGGAATTGTCGAAAAGGTAAAGGAAGCAATATCTCTTAAAAGATAATATTGTAGCGCATTAAAAAAATATAGGTGCAAGCCAAACGGCTTGCACCTATTTTGTTTGATTGATTTTTAAGAAAAAAAGTCAATAAAAAACGCGAAAAATGAAGATTTGTGCCTGCCAATTTTGAAAGGCAGTGCGCCTTAAGAAATCATTATTGCATCAATTGTAATATCGTAGCGGTAGTCCGGGCTGTGAATTTGCACGCGTCTGGGCAGCTCGTTTTTGCCAAGAGTAAGCTTGTATCTGCCGTATTCGGTGTCAAATTCGAGGGACGCGTCCTCACCCACGCTCACAGCGGAGGACAAGCACTCCTCACTTATTGAAAAAACGTTACTAAGGGCGAAAATTCCGCGCACACTCGCGCTATCGAGCGGAATTTCAAGCTCACCCGCACGCCCCTTTGCGCTCTCTCCCTCGATTTCAAAAGAGATGTATGAAAGGGACTGCGGCTCTAAAAACTGAATTTTTCTTAAATCTCCGTCCTTTTTTATGGAGATTTTATACTGACCGTTCAAGGTGCATTCGGCATCGATTTTTTTGTCCTGATAGCTTAAAATACCGTATTTTTGGCTCCTGCACGAGCAAGAAAAAAGGATAATGGCGCAAAGAAATGCGACTAAAAGAAGCTTTTTCATATATCACCTCAAAGGCAGAAATGGCAAAAAACAGACACAGGGTGGGGAAAATGTACAAAACTCCCCAAACCAAAGGGTTATGCTTTGGGGTTACAAGTGCCGGGGCTCGCAAGGGTTGGGGTTCTCGAAGCGAAGAATGAGGTTCGGGGTTCATAAGGGTTGGGGTC